>JBDKTP010000084.1:0-2333 GCA_039680115.1 Rectinema sp. | reverse complement strand
CGCCCCATGAATCGCTTTATAGAATAAACAGTGTTTTCTGCATTGGTGATCATTTGGTTTTTGGCAGGTTGGCCAACAAGTCGCTCGCCCTTCGCCGTAAAAGCGACGATCGAGGGGGTCGTCCTTTGTCCCTCGGAGTTGGCAATTACAACCGGTTCACCACCCTCCATTACTGCGACACACGAGTTTGTCGTTCCCAGGTCAATGCCAATTATCTTACCCATATTGAAATCTCCTTCCTAAATCTTTCAGTTTGATGATGGTTCTTTGTCGCTTGCAGCCGCATCCTTGGGTGCCGAATCTTTTGCTGCCGAACCTGTCGGCCCCGGCACCTTTACGCGCACCTTCGCAGTTCTCAAAACCCTGTCGTGCAATGAATACCCAGGAAGGTACTCTTCCACGACCGTAGGCTCCTCAACAGCCGCCGCCTCCGCAAACAAGGCTTCGTGCCTGTTCGGATCGAAGGCCTTTCCTGCAGACTCGAACCGCTTTAAAGAATACTTATTTTCCAGCATCTGCGACAACTGTTTTTGAATAAGAAGTATACCTTCATGCAATTTATCGAAATCTTTGGAAGCTTCCGCACTCGCAAGCCCCCGGTCAAAGTCGTCCAAAATGGGAATAAGGTCGCTTAGCAGGCTAGAAATCGCATACTTTGCAGCCTCTTCTTTCTCTTTGGTCATGCGTTTGCGGAAATTCACTTCCTCCGCCAGAACTCTCAGATATTTCTCGTTCAATTCGTTGTACTTTGCCTGCAACTCTTCCATCTTCTGTTTTTCTTCCACTAGTTCCGCCTTAAGTGCGTCCACTTCCGAAACAGCCTCCTCGCCTGCAGCATTTGGCACTCCGCCAGATACTCCGGCAGCAGTCATTTCGGAAGCGCTCCCCGCAACAGCAACATCATTTTGCTGCTGGGCAGCCTGGCCCGCCGAGGTGGTTTGTTCGACAACGCCTTCCTCCTTCTTGGCGGATTCAGACGGAGTTTTTGTGTGTTTTGACATACTCTTACCTTGTTGCTTTCAAAAGTTAAATATCAGTTTATAGAAATAAAATAATAAGACCATCCTGGACAGTCAACTTTCCTGGGTAGCCTCTTTTGCAGCCCGGCTATATTGACTTATGCCCATTCTGTCTTAAAGTTAAGGTTAAGGAGTGTTAGTTGCAAGAGCAGAGAACCGCCCTTGTTGCGGAGCAAAGGCAAACCATTAGTCCTCGGATGCTGCAATCCATTAGGATTCTGGCCTTGCCCGTGGCAGAGCTCACCCAAGCCATACAACAGGAGATTGAGGCCAACCCGGCGCTGGAAATTGTGGAAGACCGCAGCGAGGATTCGCTGGAGAATCTCAACGAAGAAAGGGCTGATTCCAATACGGGAGATCTGGAAGATCTAGAAGAAAATGACGGCGAATATTCCGACTCAGGGTACACCTCGTACGATGGCGACGAGGATTCTCAACGAAAATTCCTGGAAGGTGCTATTGCCTTGCCGGAAACCCTGCAAGAGCACCTGCTAAATCAACTACATCTGCTCAATATACCGGTCGAGCAGCAGGAGATTGGGGAGCGCCTCATTCAGAATCTTGATAACAATGGCTTTAATATTATTCCGCCAAAAGAATTGTGCCCTTCGGTCCCGGAAGAGACATTGAACGAAGTGCTTGCGATCGTTCAGGCGCTGGATCCTGTTGGTACCTGTACGGCCAATTATCAGGAAAGCCTTTTAGTGCAGGCAACCCTGGATCCGGAGGCTCCAGAAGAAGCAAAACTTGTTTTGCGCGATCATTTCCAGGAACTGGAAAAAGGCAAACACGCGGAGATAAAGCGTGCCCTTGGACTGCGCGAGCCCCGTTATACCGCTGTTATGGAGTATATCAAAAAGCTTTCTCCCTTTCCCGGCAGGGCTTTTTCCAGCGAACAGACCCGTTACGTGGTGCCGGATCTGGCCATCCGCGTAGAGGACAATGAGTTCGTTATCGAATTGAACGACGAATTGATCCCGGTGCTCGGAGTAAATCCTTTTTTTGCGGACGTCGCAACCCGTAACGATCAAGAAAAAGATACAGTGGCCTTTGCCAAACGCAACGTAGAGCGGGCACGCTTCTTTATTGGCAGCATACAACAACGCAACGCAACCTTGCTCAAGGTTGCCAAATCCATCGTCAAGCATCAGAAGCGCTTTTTTTTGGAAGGTCCAGCTGCCATGCAACCACTCTCACTTAAAGAAGTCGCAGATGACATCGGCGTACACGAAACAACTGTATCTCGCGTTGTCAATGGTAAATATGTTCAGACCGACTGGGGGATCTTTGAGTTACGGCGCTTTTTCACCACTG
>JBDKTP010000083.1:0-8839 GCA_039680115.1 Rectinema sp. | reverse complement strand
TTACCGAGTTTGGCCCGCGGTTGTCCAGTTCAGAAAACCACCAGAACGACAGAGCATGCCAACAAATATCGAGCGATTCTTCATGCATCTTTGCCATACGGGGCACGTGGTTTGTGCCCGCGTAGGTTCGTACCAGCAGAGGGCGCGCGGCCTGCCAAACACTTCTGTACTCCTCGGCGCTGTGTATGGGCACACCTCCCCCATTTGGTAATCCTGACCAATCTTCCCCAAAATGGCTTTGCGTTAGTTGAGAGCTCCCTATTGAAAGCACATCGAGGAGCCCGCCGCAGGCAAGCTATCTTGTCCATTCGAGGAAAAGTTGTACTGCTTCTTTGCGATTCTCGGCGTAAGGACCAAGGTGTGCTCGCATAAGCGGTGGCAGACGATGTGTTGTGCCGTAGTCTACACGATCCAGTAGGCGCTCACCCCACTTTCCAAAACCAGGGGATTGCGATCGGTCTACTGGCTTTACACCGATGTACGCCCTATTCTTGATAATCTCGGAACCCAATTCAAAGCGCGCATTGTCGTAGGCAAGCTCGGCATTTGTCTGAGTCGGCATAAGGTGGGCTGGCAGCCCAGTTTTCATAAAGATTTCCTGGTATGACTCATCGCCCTGGAACGTTGCATCGACAAATGGAACTCGCTCCACTACCTGAGCACAGGCAGAGGGTAGCGCAGCAAACCAAAGAGCGACAATCTGCCCACCATTTCTCGCCAGTAACCCTGTTTGCTGAAGGTAGTCTACAAGCTGACGAAAAATCTCGACTCCACGAGTTGGATCAAGTCTATAAGAAAAGCCCAAAACATCGATGTGTGCCATCCGTATCCAGCGGGCCAAGTTATCCAAATGAGGTTCTTCGCAAGGGAGCCTATCGATTTCTTTATTCACCTCATCGTTCGCCAACTCCGTGCGGATACCCGCATCTCGCAATATCTGAACAAAGGATAGAATCCCCAGGGTGTGTACATCGAGCGCTGGCTTAACAATTCCCACAACATCCGTGTTCGACAGTGTGTACATATGCTTCCCCCCTTCAACAATCACCGGTGATGCGGGCATGGAAACTTTGGGGCCCTTGCGCATCCATGAGCTTTGGCACGCGCCCCTATCCGCGTCACATGCCCACTTCACCGGTCAACTAAAGAGCGAGCGCGGTCTCCTGAAGCAGAACGCGTGCATCCTTGGGAAAGTCCGCCCGAATCACTCCCTGTGCTTTAAGGCGCCTGTACCCGGCAGCTACGATACCAACCAGGTACTGCGACTCAGAAAGTCCATTGAGACGAGCGGCGTTCCCAAACCACCTGTCGGGTATCATGGGCTGACCGTTAATCTCGATAGCCCAAAAAGCCCCATTTGCGTAGACAGAATCCCCACGCGCATAATCACGGACACCAGAGGCACTAAATGCCTTGTGAGCAAACGGCAAAAAGTCTTTTGTTTTTTCCGCATCCAGACGCGTTATAACAGTCCGGTGGGCATCTTTATCTGATGTGGTAATGATGGGATACACTCCAGGTTGGACAAGCGAAAGCCTACAGGGCATCAAGAGCATACCTTGGGAACCTTCAATCATTGCACACGTGACTTCTTCAAAGTCCTTGTACGCTCCCAAGTAGTGCTCAACAAGAACCTCGCCCTGCTCAAACTCACAGAGTCTTTCGAGTGCGCTAGATAGTTGAAGCTCATCCCAGACAACACCTTTTTCATCAATACCTCGCGAATTCCCTAAGTTGTCAGGTTTTAGAATGTAAGGGAACTGGTTGAGAGCCACAAGTTTCTCTGTAGCATTTTGGCGTTCCGGTTCACCCAGTGGCACTAAGCCAAAAGCGGGCGTTCTAATCCCTTTGTCCGTCCAAACCCGTTTTAGAGCAACCTTAGACAAAACTCTTTCGATTGTTGCCGGATCTGATCCAATATAGTTAATTGCATGTTCTTCGAGCCAGCTGTGGACATTCTGCTGAGCAGTATGGTTTGCAGCCTTGTAGGGCAGATGATCTATCCCACACAACACCAAGTCGGGAATGAACTGCGCGGCCGCACGTTCAATACTCTCGATGTCGTTCACAAGGGCAAGTAGCACTTCGAATCCATATTCGCTATAGACATTCTGCATGTGTTCATACTTGTTCTCGTTCTCGGTTGGCGAGACCGAACCGCTCCCGCTCTTCATGGCAATGAGTAGACGCATTTGATCCGAGCTTTGTTCCATCTTCTGCAATTCCCTCCTTTGCACACCTGCACACGTTTCTACTTTGTGCGAATTTGTGTGAAGACGTCCTTCTACTTTATCCATAACCTCCTAGTTTATTCTTATCGCATTCTGGACCAGATTCCACACAATTCTTCAGATATTTTCTGAAGCAACCCAAAATCCCCATGCGCACAAACAGGCCAACACGACGCATTGCAATACCGCTCGACCTGCGCTAAAGTGACATCGATTGAACCGGCTGAAACCCTCGAGGGATGCTGAGGTCATCTTTTATATTATTTTAACACAATGAATAACGAGAGGAGCGTGGGGTGGATCAGATTTTGGACCGACTGGAAAGGCTCGTCAGATCATGGATAAATGCAACAATCGATGCAGGCGCAGATGAGTCGACGGGGCGACAATCGGAGAACTCCTTTGGCCGTTCTGGGTATCGCACCCATACTGGCGATCCCGATTTCGATGCTGCCATGGCGGAGTTAGACGAGTTCCTGGATACCAGCAAGACCGAGACCGAAAAACGCGAGGCCAAAGAGAAACGGGAGCGTGAGGAGCACGAACGTCGGGAACGCGAAGCGTGGGAACGTCGAGCACGCAATGGTTCTGGCCCTTCAGACGAGACCACCTACACGACCATTGTGGAAGCGTATCGTTATCTGGGCCTTCAACCTTTTGCACCTTTTAGTGAAGTGCGTTCGGCTTACAAAAAGCTCCTCTTTAAGTACCACCCGGACAGGAACAATACTTCGCCTGAGGCACTCAAGAAGGCTACGGAAACGACGACAAGAATCAATACGGCGTATCAGATTATCGAGACATACGAAGAATCCAAGAAGGCGCATTAAGATGGAAAAAACTAAATCGATGACAGAGGACGTGCAGTCAACAAAACCTGCGCTTTACCTTCTCGATTCTTACGCCATCGTCTACCGATCCTATTTTGCTTTTATAAAAAAGCCACTGCGCAATTCTTCTGGGCAAAACGTTTCGGCGATCTATGGCTTTTTCCGCTTCCTTTTTGCACTTTTTGACCAGCGGAAGCCAAAGGCCTTTGCCGCAGTTTTCGATTCCAAGGGCAAAACCTTCCGTCACGATCTTTACGAGGCATATAAGGCCACGAGGCAAAAAACGCCTGACGACCTTTTGAGCGAAATCCCTGCGGTAGAAGAGATCCTAAGCGCCCTCAAGGTGCCAATCCTGCGCAAAGAGGGTTACGAAGCCGACGATGTCATTGCCACGCTTGCCTCGTGGTGCAAACGCGAAGGCAGAAAATGCTACATTATCTCTGGTGACAAGGATCTTTTGCAGCTGGTAAACGATGGCGTCCATGCGCTTAGGCCTCAGGAAGGTTTTAGCTTTAAAGAACTGGACGAGGACGGCGTACGCGAAGAATGGGGTGTCGATCCGGTGCACATCCTCGACTATCTGTCGCTCACCGGCGACGCTTCGGACAACATTCCTGGCGTCAAGGGTATAGGCGACAAGACTGCCCTCAAACTTATTCACGAGTATGGGAGTTTGGATGCGATCTACGAAGGTCTTGCATCGGTAAAGCCCGACTCGCTCCGTGTCAAGCTGGAACAGGGCCGAGACAGCGCCATGGCCTCCCGGCAGCTTGTTACCCTCCGATGCGACTTGGACGTCGGTCTTACGTCGCTCGATCAGTTGACGGTGGACGGTCTGGACCGAGTAGCAGCCTCCCCTCTTTTTTTGCGCGAAGGTATGCGAAGCCTTGTTGTGCAGAACGGTACTCTCGATCAAAGCCCCCCTCTCACAGCCGCTCAACCTGACCTTACCGCGGACTCATCAGCAGAAGCAGCAGAATCCAGAGATGCCTGTTCGAACACAACAACCGCCGAAAACGGCCACTACGCTGTAATTACAGACGAAAAAGCTTTGTCCGAACTCGTGGATGCCTGTAGATCCAAGGGGCTTTTTGCGTTCGACACAGAAACAGACAGTCTCGATTGCATCACTGCAAATCTTGTAGGATTCTCTCTTTCCCACAGCCTTTGTGAGGCTTTTTATATTCCGTTGCAAAGCCCGGATTCGCCAACCATCACTAAAGCAGCCGTACAACGTCAGCTTATGCGGCTCTTTGAGCCTGGCGTCACAGTTATCGGGCACAACCTCAAATTCGATATTCACGTTATGCTCCGTATCGGTGTAAGAGTGGCCTGTTCCCTCTTTGACACCATGATTGCGGCTTGGGTTTTGGACAGCGATTCCAATTCGTTCTCCCTGGAGAGCCTGTCGGAAAGGCTTCTTGGAATCTCGGGCCTTAATTACGAAGATGTGGTGCCCAGGGGGAAGACCTTCGAGTCGGTGCCTATTGCCACCGCTGTCCAATATGCTTCCGAGGATGCAGATTTTGCCTACCGGCTTTATTGTCAACTCAGGACTGCGCTGGAAACCGAAAAACTTACACAAGTCTTTTTCGAGCTCGAGATGCCGCTCATTCCCATCCTTGTAACCATGGAAGAGAACGGGATTGTGGTTAATGCCGCGCAATTGCGTGAGTATGGCAAAGAACTCGAGCGCGAACTAGCGGATATCGAGCGCCAAGTATGGCAGCTTGTCGGGCACGAATTCAATCTTGCCTCGACCAAACAGCTGCAGGATGTGCTCTTTGTAGAACGAAAACTGCCCGTACAAAAACGGACAAAAACAGGTTTTTCTACCGACACTGCTGTGCTGGAAGAACTCGCGCCGCTTGATCCGGTGCCCCAGCTCATTTTGCGGCAGCGCACCCTCTCCAAGCTCAAAAGTACCTATGTGGACACGCTTTCTGAGCTTGCCGAGCGTTCGGGGCGCATCCATACAACCTACCTCCAGACAGGGGCGGCAACCGGGCGGCTTTCCAGCAGAGATCCAAACTTGCAGAATATTCCAGTGCGGGAGGAAGAAGGCAGACGTATCCGCTCGGCTTTTACCGCAGAGCCGGGAAACCTGCTCATTTCAGCAGATTATTCACAAATTGAGCTTGTCGTCATGGCCCACCTTTCTGGTGATAGCAATCTCGTTTCGGCATTCAAAGAAGGAGTGGACATCCACAGGCGTACGGCGTCTCTCATCTTCGGTGTACCCGAAAACGAGGTCACGCCAGAAAACCGCCGCGTGGCCAAGACCATCAACTTCGGCGTCATTTACGGGATGAGCGCTTTTAGGCTCGCGCGGGATCTCGGCATCTCAAACGGCAAGGCGCAGGAGTTTATCAATACCTATTTTTCGACCTATTCGGGCGTTGCGGACTTTATCCAGAAGACCATCGCCCAAACCGAACTCACAGGCTATGCCACAACGCTCTTTGGCAGGCGAAGAAAAATCCCTTCCATAAACTCGCGTAACAAAACCGAGCGCCAGGCAGCACAGCGCGTAGCGGTCAACACCCCAATACAGGGCAGTGCAGCCGATATCGTCAAAAAAGCGATGATATTGGTCCAGGATAGCCTTGAGCATGAGATGCCCGAGGTAAGAATGCTCCTCCAGGTGCACGACGAACTTGTCTTTGAAGCGCCAAAAGCGAGCATGGAAAAGGCGAGTGCGCTTATCAGACAAAGAATGGAACACGCAGCCCAGCTTATAGTCCCTCTCAAAGTCAGTATAGAAACTGCTTTTTCCTGGGGAGAAATGCATTGAAAAAGCCCTTTATCATCGGTCTCACAGGCGGTTACTGCTCAGGCAAAAACCAAGTTGGAAACCGAATTGCGACTTATGGGTTCAACGTCATCGATGCCGATGTTCTGGGCCACCAGGCCTTAATCGTTTGCGCACCTCAACTTGCCAAAGTTTTTGGGCAAGGCATTCTCAACCCCGATGGCAATGTCAATCGAAGAGCGCTTGGTGCAATAGTATTCAGCGACAAGGCCAAACTGAGACTTCACGAGTCTATCGTTCACCCTGTCATCCTTAAGCTGATGGACGAAGAACTTGCCCGGAGCGAGAAAGCCTGTATAAATGCCACGCTCTTGTATCGCTATCCCAATGAAGTTGCCAAGTGCAACTTTGTGATCGAGGTCAGAACATCGCTCTTAAACAGAATCAGACGAGGCAAGATTCGGGATGGCTTCAGCGCGATAGAAGTGCTCAAGCGTGTCAGGAGTCAGAGATACCTTTGGAAGATGCGCCCTTCTAAGACGCAGGGCCCAGAAGTCATCTTCGTAGACAACGACGGTACTCCCGAAGAGCTCGAAAGAAAGATAGATGACCTCTTAAAAAAGAAAATTCTTCTTCATTGAGGCTGTAAAATTCCGATACTCAAAAGGAAGACTTAAGGTTGGCACACGCCAAACGAGCACGCATAAGGTCTTCTGTGGAGTGTCATATGTCCGGAAATGGCAAGAAAGGTCTATGGATCGCGCTGGCAATAAGTATTTTTGTTCTTATAGTGTTTGGGGCAGCACTCTTTATCTTCGCGCCGTCCAAGAGCGCGCAGGCGACTCCACTCGACCTGAGTGGCAAAGCTGAGGCCAAGGCAGAAAACCCTTCGGACTATTTGCAGGGAGAACCGGGCGTAACCAGTGATCTAACCGTATCGCCGCCTGTCTCCGAATCCAGCACCGCACCATCCGCGACAGGCCAAACGACAACGACCAATTCATCTGGAGACATAATAATTCTTTATGGAGACAATACTAAGGCCAACCAAACGAGCTCTTCTCCTTCTCAAAGCCAAACTGCAGCAACTCAACCAACATCTCAGCCTGCCCAAAGCACAAAGACTACCCAAACGGTCGTCACGCCACCAACTGTAACATCACCTAAACCTATTACTACCTCGACGCCTCAAGAACAGGCAACCGAAAAGGCAGCAGCCAAGCCCAAGGTAAAACCTGCACCCACTTCTGCAACTTCAGGCGGTTATTTCATTCAGGCAGGCAGCTTCCGAACCAAGAGCACAGCTGATTCGCTTTTGAGCGACCTGCAGAAAAAAAACTTCCAGGGTAAGGTCTCCGTAAAAGATATTGACGGTGTCAGTTACTACCAGGTAAAGGTCGGTCCCTTCTCCACAAGGGACGAAGCCAAGCAATCTCTAAAAGCTGTACTCGCCGTTCCAGGAGTAAGCGCTCAGGCCTTTATTACTCAGTGAACTACTCAGTGAACTGGGCACATCAACAAGCACCGAATCGCATTTCTCAAATTTATTTATTTGACAGGAACGAATACCGAGTTTAGTATTTCATCCACATTGTACTCGTCGTCGGGTGACAGCAATCATTCGCAGCGCTGCTGCCTGGATTAGCTGGCGCCCTAGATTGAAAGCATATCAAGAGGAGGAGCTGTTTGATGAAAAAGATTGTCCTTGGGTTGCTGGCATTAGCAATGGTTTTTTCCGTAGTGTCTCCGGTCGTTGCTCAGGCAAAAAAGCCCTTGAAGATCGCATTTGTATATATCGGACCACCTGGCGACATGGGATGGACCTATGAGCAAGACCGCGGACGTCTTGCAGTACAGAAAAAATTCGGCGATAAAATCGAAACAAAGTACATTGAGAATGTGCCGGAAGGCCCTGACGCAGAGCGCATCATCCGCCAATACGCCACTGCCGGTTTTGATATGATATTTACCACAAGCTTTGGCTATATGGATCCGACGCTTGCGGTAGCAAAAGATTTCCCCAATGTGATTTTTGAGCATTGCTCCGGATACAAGACTGCTCCCAACATGGCGACCTACTTTGGGCGTATCGAGGAAGCTCGGTATCTCACCGGCATCATTGCCGGACGCATGACCAAGACGAATATAATCGGCTATGTCGCCGCCTTCTCCACCCCTGAAGTCGTTCGCGGAATAAACGGATTTACTCTAGGCGTTAGGTCGGTTAATCCAAAGGCCCAAGTTAGAGTCGTTCAGACCAACACATGGTACGATCCTGTAAAGGAACGAGAAGCAGCCGTAGCTTTGCTGGATGCTGGTGCAGACATCATAGCGCAACACCAGGACACAACCGAGCCACAAAAAGCGGCCCAGGAGCGCGGTAAGCTTTCTATCGGGTACGATTCCGATATGGGCAAGTTTGTTGGCGACAGTGTTCTTGCAAGTGCAACCTGGAACTGGGAAGTTTATTTTACTCAGACCATCCAAGCTGCCCTCGATGGCAAGTGGAAAACTCACGAGTACTGGGGTGGACTTAAGGACAACATAGTTCAGCTGTCCTCAATTAGCCCGAAAGTGCCTGCTTCCGTCAGAAACGAAGTAGAAGCTGCACGGCAGAAGATTCTTGGCGGATGGAGTATCTTTACTGGCCCGATCAAGGACCAGAGTGGCAAAGTCGTGTACCAGGCTGGTCAGGTTATTCCAGATGATAAACAACTCTCCATGGATTGGTTTGTCGAAGGCGTTGTAGGAAAAGTTCAGTAAGGGAGAGTCCATTTGGACCGACAGGGAAGTTACAATCTTTTCTGTCGGTCCAATTTTGGTAAATGCTTTGAGTTTTGGTATGTCGTTCTGTCGATACATTTGACTGCATGGTAAGCAAACTGAAAGTTGTAGAATAAGACTGCCGCGCCGCGGCAAATCCAATCAAGGTAAGACCCCAATGAAACAGAACTCCAGACAGCCTCTGGTCTCGATGACGGGAATTTGTAAGTCATTCCCTGGTGTCGTAGCCAATGACTGCGTAG
>JBDKTP010000082.1:0-3918 GCA_039680115.1 Rectinema sp. | reverse complement strand
TCGGGGTTGAACTTCTTAATTTCGGTGAGCTGTGCGGCAAAGTCAGTGTCGCCAGTGTTGTAGTTGAGTTCGGCGAGGATGGAGTTCTCGTCGCCTGTCAGGCTTTTGAAGGAATCCTCGAAGAATTTTGCGAGTCCGACAGAATAGTCATTGGAGACTTCGCGAATAACGACTACTTTTTTGGCCTTCAGCGTGTTGAATGCGTAGTTAGCCATGACAGTGCCCTGGAACGGGTCGATAAAGCAAACGCGGAAGTAGTAATCATTGCCCTTGGTCACCAAGGGGTTAGTGCAGGAAAGCCCGACTGCCGGCGTCTTGGCCTGTTTTACGATTGGGCCAGCTGCCATGGACAGGGAAGATCCCCAAGAGCCGAGTACGACATGTACCTTGTCTTTGTCCACGAGGCGCTGCGCCGCGTTGGCCGCTTCTATCTTATCAGACTTATTGTCCGCAATGACAAGCTCGATTTTGTACTCTTTGTCTCCGACCTTGACGGTGGGATACAGCTTGTTGGCAAGTTTGATCCCTTCCGTTTCGATGGCGCCTCCTCCAGCATTTGCTCCTGTGAGAGGCTCAAAAACGCCAAATTTCACTGTCTTTTCGCCCGAAGACCCGCAGGCCGTAAAAAGTGCCACGATGATCAGGGCGATGATTCCTACTCTAATCCTCTTCATACGCATAGTCCTCCTATTTGTTTCGCTCCTTAGAAGCCTCGTGGATACATTCTTTTTTAATAGTAGGATGCCGTACATCACATGTCAATTTAAAAAACATAGGACTAGACAGTTATTGCAAAAAATAGATAAAATAAACTTGTGTGATGTATTTCGCACTAAAACAATAGGAGGAAGAAGATGAAAAAGCTACTTGTCGCCGTGGCGCTGGCTGCTTTGCTCTTCGTCAGCTGTGGCGGTGGAGCAGGTGGAAAACCAAAGATTGGTGTCGCAATTTACAAATTTGATGACACCTTTATGTCCTACGTACGTAATGCTATCAGCGACAATGCCAAAGACAAGGCCGATGTCGAGATCGTCGACAGCCAGAACTCTCAGCCCACCCAGAACGAGCAGGTGGATGCTTTCCTTTCCAAGAAAGTGAAGGCTCTTGCAATCAACCCTGTGGACAGAACCGCAGCGGCCGCGATTATCGAAAAGGCAAAAGCAAAGAACACCCCTGTTGTGTTCTTCAACCGCGAGCCACTTCCTGAAGATATGCAGGCTTGGGATAAAGTATACTATGTCGGCGCAAAGGCCGAGCAGTCTGGCTCCATGCAGGGCGAGATTGTCGTTGAGTATTGGAAAGCACATCCGGAAGCGGACAAGAACAAAGATGGCAAGATGCAGTACATCATGCTCAAGGGAGAGCCGGGACACCAGGATGCCGAACTCCGCACACAGTATTCCATCCAGGCTGTAACTGATGCCGGTATCGAAGTAGACAAGCTCGCCGAAGACACCGCCTATTGGGATCGCCCCAAGGCCTTCGACAAGATGAAAGCCTTCCTTGCTGCGTATGGCGATAAGATTGAAGTTGTGTTCTGCAACAACGACGACATGGCCCTCGGTGCCATTGAAGCACTCAAGTCCGATGGTTACTTCACCGGAGACAAGCAAATCGTCGTCGTCGGCGTTGATGCCACTGCTCCTGCGCTCCAGGCCGTTGAAGAGGGCACCCTCCTCGGCACCGTCCTCAACGATGCGAAGAACCAGGGTAAAGCCACGTTCGATCTAGCATATGCGCTTGCAAAGGGTCAGGACGTCACGAAAGCCGGTTGGGAAATCACCGATGGCAAGTATGTATGGGTTCCGTATCAGAAAGTTACGAAGGACAATTACACTCAGTTTAAATAAACTCGAGTAATGGTCTTTGAAGAAAGAATCCGGTCGCCAGTATTCGGTGTATGCTGTATGCTGAGCGGCCGGAGTTTTTTGCCCTGGGCGTAGCCATAGGGCAGTTAAGCGGGCATTTTAGCCACCCTGTGGTGTGTGTTGCCCGCTTTTTTTTGGAAAGTTTTTGTTTGAAAGGGAGGCATCTTATGGGCGATCCTGAGTACGTCCTGGAGATGAATCACATTTCTAAGAGCTTCCCAGGGGTAAAGGCGCTTGACGACGTGACGCTTAAGGTAAGGCCAGGCACGGTGCATGCGCTTATGGGAGAAAACGGCGCCGGCAAGTCAACGCTGATGAAATGTCTTTTTGGCATTTATGTTCCCGACGAAGGTGAGGTTCGCCTTGCAGGCAAACCGATTCACTTTGACACTACCAGGCAAGCCCTAGATGCAGGAATCTCTATGATCCCACAGGAGCTCATGCCGGTTCCCTGCAGACCAGTAATGGAGAACCTTTGGCTAGGTCGTTTCCCTGTAAAGAAATACGGACCTTTCAGCTTTGTAGACAGCAAGAAGATGCTTACGGACACCAAAAGCATTTTCAAATCGCTAAATATGGAAGATATAGACCCAAAGATCTGGGTCCGCAACCTGTCGGTGTCCAAACGGCAGCTTTTGGAAATTGCCAAAGCTGTTTCGTACAACGCTCGCGTCATCATTATGGACGAGCCTACATCGTCCCTTACCGAGAACGAAGTCGAACATTTGTTCACCATCATTCGGGATCTGCGATCGAAAGGCGTGTCCATTATTTATATCTCTCATAAAATTGAAGAAATTCTCGCCATTTCAGACGATGTGACCATAATGCGCGATGGCAAGCACGTCGGCACTTATGCAGCACATGAATTGACCATGGACATGATCATCTCCAAAATGGTTGGGCGCGACCTTACACACCGCTTTCCGCCCCGTCACAACGTGCCCGGAGAGACCGTGCTCAAGGTAGAAAACCTCACCTCGGCTGAGCCCAACTCGTTCAAGAACGTGTCGTTCGAGCTGCGTAAGGGCGAGATTCTGGGGATCGGCGGTCTTATTGGCGCAAAGAGGACCGAACTCGTGGAGTCCATTTTCGGTTTGCGTCCGATAGAATCTGGCACAATTTATCTAAATGGGGAACCTACCGTTATCAGCTCGCCGGAGAGCGCCATCGCGAAAAAAATGGCGCTGCTCACGGAGGAAAGACGTGCTACAGGTATTGTTCCCATGCTGTCGGTGATGGAAAACACTATCCTCGCCAATCTTGGTCGCTATGTCAAAAAATCCGGCATTTTGGACGCGAAAAAATGTGTAGACGATACTCAAAAGAGCATCGAACAACTCAGGGTCAAAACCCCGTCAGTAAATACAAGAATTAAAGACTTGTCAGGTGGTAACCAGCAAAAGGTACTTATTGCCCGCTGGCTCCTTACTGAACCAGAAATTCTCATCCTGGACGAGCCGACACGCGGTATCGATGTTGGCGCCAAGTACGAAATCTATTCAATCATCGCGGATCTGGCAGCCAACGGGAAGAGTATCATTATGATATCGTCCGAAATGCCCGAGCTTTTAGGGATGTCGGACCGCATCATGGTGATGTGCGAGGGCAGAGTTACCGGCATTGTGGATGGCAAGACCGCAGACCAGGAGATGATTATGCGGCTTGCGACTCAGTTCATGTAACATACGACATTTACGTGAAATACGACCTATGCGACGAGGAGAACAAACAAAATGGCTGAAGAAGTAGTACCCCGCGACAGACGCGCACTTGCACAAGAAAGAAACAAGAAACTTAAGGAATTTGGGCTTAATTATGCTATCTATATAGTCTTTCTTATTCTGATATTAGCCATTACTGCTCAGGAGCCTTCGTTTCTCGCATGGCAAAACATCAGGAATATCCTCTCAATGTCGGCAACTAGAATTATCATTGCAATGGGCATTGGCGGTATCCTGATAACAGGCGGTACGGACCTGTCCGCAGGGCGTCAAGTTGGGTTTGCCGCAGTTGTGGCTTCGTCTTTGTTGCAGTATCAAGACTATGC
>JBDKTP010000081.1:0-8953 GCA_039680115.1 Rectinema sp. | reverse complement strand
CAGATTCTACGGTTGGGTTCTGACTATCCTCACTTTTTTCCTGGTGTTCCAGTGAGTATTCCACCTCAAGAAAGCTCATTGCTCGGCGGTGCGCCTTTCTCTGAAGACGTTGCAGTGAGCGACTTTTTTACCAAAAGAGGCTTCAGGATCGACTGGACGGAATACGACCTGATAGCGGACCTAACCAGCATTGATCTGGGAAGTTCACCATCCGAAGTTTTTGCACAGCCTGATTTCAGTTTTAGTCTTTGCTCAGACAGGTTGCGCCCCGCAACGCTGGAGTTTTTGTCGGCCTCATTCCCCGGGCGCTGGTATCAGGAGATGGTCGACGGCTTTGAAAACGGTCTCCAAAATGAAGACGTAGCACTCGCCGTGCAGAATGGCAGCGAAAAGGTCGTCGGTTTTGCCCGTATTGGCAACAGGATGAGTAGTCACTTGAGCCCAGGCCTTTTCTGGCGTGGCTTACTGGGTTCCAATTCTGGCGCACTCGGGCCGATTGGTGTGGATCGTTCGTGTCGAGGCAAGGGTTTAGGACTAGCGCTTCTGCGGGCCTCACTCTCTGAGCTTAAGCGCAGAGGTGTGGACCTTACCGTCATAGACTGGACGGACCTTGTAGGCTTCTATGGCAAACTCGGATTCCAGCCCTGGAAGGCTTACCGGGGGATGAGTAAGCAGCTTTGACCTGTGCAGGGCTGCGAATCTCTACTCAAAATGGTGCGTCGCTTCCATGGATCGATCCAGTGCCTCAATGGCACTGTCGATGTCGTTTGAAACAATTACGTTGAACAGCACATCGATGGCTGCAAGTTGGCTAATTCTGGAAAGCTCGGCCGCACTGCGATAGATTCGTTCCACCGTGGGGAGTTCCAACACCAGATCGGCTCGCTCTTTGAGTGAATTCTGAGCCGTTGTCAGTGCAATGATGTAGCAGCCTTGCAGGTGAGCCTGCCGCGCCACTTCCAGCATTTCCCTTGTTTCACCAGAATAAGAGATAATGAAGGCCACCGCTGTGGGTTTGAGTGCACACGAAGCTGTAATCTGCGCATGAACATCGAGAAGGTAAAAACTTGGGATGCCAATACGCGTGAGTTTCTGATGAAAATCCGCTGCAACCAGCCCAGATGCCCCAATGCCAAAGAGTGCCGTAAGACTTGCGTTCCTTATGTGCGCTGCCGCGGACTCGATGGCTTGTGGGCCCAGGGTTTGCGACAGCGAGGTCATGGTTCTGCGGACGGCCGCAATTGTATCCTGAATGGCGCGCGAACCAGGTGTCTGCGCTTCCAGATCGAGGCCTGGTAGGCTTTTTTCGTCCCAGCCCCGATAGACATCTCTGGCAAGCCACAGCTTGAAATCGGCGTACTTCCCTATGCCAAGATGGCGACAAAACCGGACCACTGCAGCAGGGCTAGTCCGAGCCTGCCGTGCGAGCTCGTTGATATTGAGGTGAAGCGCTTTTTGAGGTGATGCCAGGACGAAGTCAGCAATTCGTTTTTCTGCGTCGGCGAGGCTTGGAATCGCTGCTTTGATGCCTTCAAGAGCAGTGTTTTGCTCCTTGCTCTCGTTTTGTGGGTTCTTGTCACTCATCGTAATGTTCTTTCATAGCATGATGATCCTGTTGATAAGATATCTCAGACGCGCGCGAGGTGCACTTTTCAGTGTAAAGCTGCACTGCTTCTGAGATCCGCCCTTCGGCGTGTGCAAGCAAATCCTCAGCTTCTGGCGCACTCACCTTGAGCAAGACCATGATAATGGCCACCTTTGGCCTGCGGCCTGATTCGGCAAAGGCTTGTTCTGCTTCCTCTTTTGAGCATCCCGTCGCTTGCCGTATAAGCCTCTTAGATCGCTCCACCAACTTGCGGTTTACCGGCATAAGGTCCACCATCAGATTGCCATAGACCTTGCCAACGCGAATCATGCTGGCTGTGGTCAGCATATTGAGCACGAGCTTCTGTGCCGTGCCCGCCTTCATTCGTGTTGATCCTGTAATGACTTCGGGACCAACCTCAACCAGTATTTTATGTTTGGCAAGTTCAAAGGTCTTGGACTCGCGATTGCAGGAGAGCGCCCCGACAACGGCGCCGAGGCTCTTTGCATATTCCATTGCACCGAGCACGTAAGGCGCAGCCCCAGACGCGGTTATGCCCACAAGTACATCCTTGTCTGCAAAATTGATAGCCCTGAGTGCAGCTACTCCGTCTTCAGGCCGGTCTTCTGCCCCTTCTATGGATTTTCTAAGTGCTGCATCTCCTCCCGCTATAAGACCTACCACCATGGTGGAAGGAACTCCAAACGTTGGTGGGCATTCTGAAGCATCCAGAACACCGAGTCTGCCCGAAGTTCCGGCACCGATGTAGACGAGGCGCCCGTCTTTGTTAAACGCTGCGACGATATCCTCTACAAGCGCAGCGATTGCAGTCAGGGCCTTTTCCACCGCAAGAGGTACCTTTTTGTCTTCTTCGTTGATGATTTTGAGGATTTCGATGGCCGGAAGTGTATCGATGTGTTCTGATCGTATGTTCCGCGATTCGGTTGTGGCGTGTTCTAAATAGTCGTCCTCGATAGCGGCATTCATCTGTGTAGTTGCCTCCGGACTCTTGTATAAAGCTTCAGTGTGGCCACGATTCAACGTGGTTGCTCTTGAAATAATTTTTCACAGTTTTGCAAGAAAAGCAAGAGAGATGACTACCAGTTTCGCAGTTCGAGGCGTATGAAGGAGCGAAAATACGACAAAATTCTGTTTCTTGCAGTTTTTGCCACAATTTGCATTTCTTTTTTGAGCGCTCACGTGATAACATAAAAATATCTTTCGAACTTTCGGTGTTTCGATCTTTCAAATTCATTACGGGAGCAACAAAGCCGTGCGCATTCTTGTGCTTATCAAACAGGTGCCTGAAACAGACAAGGTCAAAATGGATCCGGAGACGGGTACCATGATCCGGACCGGGCAGGAGACCATCATCAATCCGCTTGACCTTTATGCTATTGAGCAAGCGCTCGTCCTAAAGGAGGCCAGACTAAAGGCGACCCGGCCCAAGGTCACCATGTCGCAGGAACTCCAGAACGTCGGCGCACCGGCAGCGGTGACGGATCCGACGATAAGCGGGGCAACCGTGACGGTGGAACCAACCGTGACAGTGCTGACCATGGGACCGCAGGATGCAGACCGTGCATTGCGGGAGGCCTTGGCCATGGGTTGCGACGAGGCAATCCTGCTCACCGACCGAGGCTTTGCCGGTTCCGATACATGGGCTACTGCGCAAGTCCTGGCTGCAGCTATCCGGAAGGTGGGGAATTACGATCTCATTCTATCTGGAGAGCGGGCAACCGATGGCGATACTGGGCAGGTGCCTTGCGAGGTTGCTGCCCGGCTCGGGCTGCCTGTTGTCACCTATGTTTCGAGCCTCAAGGTGGAAGATCCGGCCCAATGCTCACAGCCCGGGAGAGGTCTTCTCGTACGTAGGCTCACTGAGGAAGGCTACCAGATTCTTCGCGCCAGAACTCCCTGTGTGATGAGCGTCGTCAAAGAGATTGCATCACCACGGCTGCCGACCCTGCGGGGCAAAAAGGCGGCAAGGGGCGCAAGTGTTGTCCGCTGGGGAATGTCCGATTTGGGGCTTGAGCCGGGAAGCGTTGGGCTTGCTGGTTCGCCAACTCGAGTCACCAAGGTTTTCTATCCTAAGATTGTACGCAATGGGCAGCGAATAGTTGCGAACGACGTTGCATCGATAGATGCGGCAGTACGGAAGTTTGTTGAAATTCTTGACTCGAATGGCTTTTTGCAGAGCCGGCATGGGTTTACACAGAGTGTGGCAGCGCGCGTTGCAGGGGCAGGGGATGGTGCACGGGCTGGGAATGGTGCACGGGCTGGGAATGTTGTGGGGGCGGCTAAGGCCCCACCTTACTTGAATCTGGATGTTTTGGACGGGCTTTCTCTTGATAGCGTTTCTCTTGATAGCGGGGCTGCAAAACAGCTGCCACCGCCAGAACGCCCGGAATTCTGGGTCCTTGCTGAGTTTCGGGGCTCAGGAAGCGACTCTGTTTCGGAGTACAATGCTCCGGGAACAGCCTCGCTCGTCACAAAGCACACCGGGCAGGCGGAGAATACAGACAAGGCAGCGCAGGCAGCGTACGAAGCTCAGACAGCGTATGCAGCGCAGGCAGTGACGATAGATACCGTCTCACTGGAGCTTCTTGCAAGGGCCAGGAAGCTTGCGGACCAAAGAGGGGCTAATCTCGTCGCAGTTGCTTTGACAAAGAGAATCTCCATGCTGGATGCGCACACGCTCGTCGCACACGGCGCGGACGACGTTATCGCCATAGAAGGCGACAGCCTTGAACATTTTGTGTGCGAGCCTTGGGCAAGAGCCCTTGCCTCGCTCATAGCGTTCAGAAGGCCGGAGGTAGTCCTTGGGGCGGCGACCTCTACCGGGCGCACTTTGCTGCCTTACCTTGCTGCGCTAGTTGGGACCGGACTCACCGCGGACTGCACCGAACTTGCCATAGAACCTGATACGGGACTTCTTCTGCAAACACGGCCGGCCATCGGTGGAAATGTCATGGCGACTATCAAGACTGCACACCATAAACCGCAAATGGCAACAATACGGCCTCATTCGGAGCGGCCACTGGAGCCAGATCTAGGGCGTCATGGCAGACTTATGCATGTTCCTTATGCTGTGACAAAAGACGAAGTCTCCACTGTGGAATTCCTTGGGCTCGAGCAGAATTCAGGCGATTTTGAGAATCTTGAAGGAATGCGACTTGTAATAGCAGGGGGACGCGGGCTAAAAAAAGCTGAGAATCTCAAGCTTTTACGGGACCTCGCTGCTGCCTTAGCGTGCGGTGGACCTTCGGCCTCGTCGGTCGGTATAGGGGCAAGTCGGGAAGTGGTGGACCGGGGCTGGCTTTCCTATCCTCACCAAGTAGGTTTGAGCGGCAAAACTATTTCGCCAGACATCTATGTTGCTGTGGGCATTTCTGGCGCCGTGCAACACTTAGCAGGAATTCGCACTGCCAAGACCATCATATCGATCAATTCCGACCCTGAGGCTCCCATCCACTCAATCGCCGATTTTGCCATTGTTGGCGACCTCTTTGAGATTGTACCGCGCCTCAGCTCAGCGCTCTACCGGCACGACCATGCGGGCACAATCGAAGCAAAAGCGGAGAGCACAAAAACTTCAAATTCGACAGAGCCCCTAGCCGCAGAAACGAACGCAAAAAGCACCACAGGGAGGCCACAATGAGCTACAATCCTTTGACCAGTGAGCTAATAGCGGCTCTCAGACAGATCGTTGGCGAGCGGAATGTCGTTCTTGACGAGGCCACGCGTGAGACCTATTCGCACGACGAGACTTCTAAAGACGAATATGCGCACATGCCGGACGTGGTGGTCTTTCCGCAGTCTACCGAAGCAGTGGCTCGCGTTGTGCGCCTTGCCAATCAGGCTCGCCTGCCAATTACGCCGCGCGGCGCTGGGAGCGGACTTTCCGGTGGGGCTATCCCCCTATACGGCGGCATTGTGCTGTCTTTGGAAAAAATGAATAAGGTCAGAGAAATCGATTACGACAACCTCACCATGACGGTCGAGGCCGGTATTGTAACCAACGAGATCAATAGCCTCATCAAGGAGAAGGGGCTTTTCTATGCGGGCTATCCCATGAGCCTTGAAACCTGCACGCTCGGCGGGAATATTGCAGAAAATGCAGGCGGTGGCAAGGCGATAAAATACGGGGTGACCTCGCGCTATATTCTCGGGCTGGAATTTGTTACACCCCAGGGCGAGGTCGTATGGTTAGGCGGGAAGCTGGCAAAAGACGTTACTGGTTACGATCTTGTACACCTCATTGTGGGGTCGGAAGGGACTCTCGGCATTGTTACCGCTGCAATCATTCGACTCATTGCGTTGCCAACCGCCAAGACCGACCTCCTCGCGCTTTTTCAGACTCCTGAAGCAGCCATTGCCTGCGTTCCAAAAATTCTTGCCCAAGATTTGACGCCCACGTCTATCGAATTCATGGATAGGCAGAGTTTTGCCGCTTCCTGTACCTACTTAAACGAAGGGCTTTCCTATGCGGAGTGTGGGGCAATGTTACTCATAGAAATGGATGGACGCGATGTCGCTGTGGTGGAACGGGAAGCCGAGGCGGTGGGAGACCTTTGTACCGAAGTCGGCGCCATCGAGGTATATGTTGCGGACAATCGCACAACGCAGGAACGACTGTGGGCTATCCGACGGAACATTGCAGAGGCGCTCAAAGTGTATTCGCCTGTTCAGAGCCTTGAGGATATTGTGGTTCCACCTGCCTCAATCCCGCTGGTGTTACCGGAACTGGATCGAATTTCCAAAAAGTTCGGCATTACGATTCCATGTTACGGGCACGCGGGCGATGGAAATCTGCATGCAACGCTTGTGAAGGACCCTGCCATGAGTTTGGAAGCATGGCAAAAGGTCGAGCCTGATGCCCTCCTGGCATTGTACGAAGCAACCTCGCACTTGGGTGGCAAAATTTCGGGGGAACACGGCATTGGTCTAAAGCGGAAATCGTACATGTACAGGTTTATGAGCCCGGTGGAGCAGGCACTTATAAGAAGCATCAAGCAGGCATGGGACCCCAATCTTATTATGAATCCAGGGAAAATGTTGGACTTTGAGACGCAAGAATAGCCTGCACGATGGCTGACCGATATGGATCTACGCTCCGCGGTTCTGGAACATTGAGTCGATTGGTGAGAATTGCGGCGCTGAGCCTGCGTTCGGGGTTTATGTAGACCATGGTACCGGTAAAGCCGGTGTGACCAAAGCCGTCGGGATACCGAGGGCCGAATTCAAACCCCAGGCCTCGGTTCTGGCCAGCGTTTGTAGCAGCCAGCTTGGTAAGGGCGGGATCGAGCACATCGGCGGAACTCCCAGGCAGGGCGTTTGGGGTTGGGAGCCGACCTTCGAACAAATACAGATTGCAAAGGCTGCACAAATCTTTTGCGGTCGAAAAAAGTCCTGCGTGTCCGGCTTTGCCACCAAAATAGTAGAACGAGTTGCCATCGTTGGCTTCTCCGCACAACGGCACATCGATCGGTCTCCACCCAGAAAAGGTTAGTCCACGGGACCTTACCATTTCCATTTCGATTCGATTTCCGAACTCGGTGGGTACGGCGCGCTTCATGTCCGGCTTGAATGATGTATTGCCCAACGCGAGTGGTGTAAGCACAAGACTTTGCATTGCTTCCTCGAATAAATGCGTCTGAATGCGCGGCTCGACGTGTACCTGCAGAACTACGCCAGCAATCATTCCGAGGAGCATAAAGTTGATATCGGAATACAACATATGCCCCAAAGGGACTCGAGCTTCTGTTTTCAGCGCAAGACCAAGAATCGAAAAAAAGTCATCCGGAATATGCGGAATAATCGAATCGTTGTTGAGCGGCTTATTGAAACTCTGTACTCTTAGCTCCTGTAACTGGTGATTTTCTCGTCCTTTGCTTCCATTGCGAATCTGAGCTTCTCTGCCTGCGTAGAATGGAAACCATGCAGGAAGGCTACTTGTGTGTGTAAGGAGCGATGCAATTGTAAGGTGATTGAATAACTCGAGAATCTGTGCGGAATCTTGTACCGACGCAGCGGCTTCCATAAGTGGCGCTGCCCAGGTCTGGCGCGCAATGGCAGTATCGAGCTCGATTTTACGTTCCGATATCAACCTGAGAATCGCCGTCGTGGTGAACAATTTTGTAAGTGAGGCACTATCGAATTGTCGATGAGGATGCGTCGGTGTGTAAGCTTGCAAGCTTGAAGCCGTGGCCGATTCTGCCAACAGCGCGCCATCCTGCTCAACGCGCACCTCTGATTCGGTAAAATAACCTTCGCGCGCGAATCTCAAACTGATTTCGGTTAGGTCGTCTTGGAGTTTGCGTGCCACAGATCTCATGAATTTGCCTTATGCAATTTGTACATGATGATCTCGTCGATGCCATCCCGAGCAAAATTACGCAGGCGGCCCGCGCGTTCGTAGCCATGCCGTTCGTAGAAAGTCGCGGCCTTGTCGTTAAAATCCGAGACAAGCAGAAGCCACGCCCTGCCATACTGAGCAGTCTCAGCTTCAAATGCCTCGAGCAACTTGCCTCCGACGCCCGAATTCTGCAATGTGGAATCCACCGCGATAAGTTTGAGGTAGGGGGCTTGGGCAAAGGCGCCTACTGGTTCGAACCATGCAAACCCCACGATGTGCGACGCATCTTTGGCGCTTTTTGAAACTACGAAGTGGCCTGAGCCTGCTACACTCTTGGCCATGGATGCACCAATGCCGGCATTCGTAAACCCATATCGCCCACCAATTTCCGAATCACAGGCAATGGCTGCACACGCGCTAATGTCTTCGTACGTGCCTTGCACGATGACGTAATCAGATGACATAAAGCCTCCCTCGAACAACAGCTGCACAGGCGTCTTTGCACACCTTTCTGTTTCGATATCAAATTCAGTCATAAAGATGACATGCCACCTGGTGCTCTGCGGTAATGCCCTTCACAGTGCCGAGCTTTGGACGTTCATTTTGGCACCGGGGCATTGCATCGGGGCACCTGTCCGCAAAGGGGCAGCCCATTCGCGTACTCAGTGGCGAAGGGACATCGCCCTTAAGTATAGTCTGGGAGCGTCTTCGCTCCTGCGGAGGATCTGGAATCGGAACTGCAGAAAGCAAGGCTCTGGTGTAAGGGTGCAAGGGTGCGCTATAGAGTTCTTCTGAGGACGCAATTTCCACTATCGTGCCCAAGTACATAACGATAATTCGGTCGCTAAAATATGACACTACTGCAAGATTGTGCGCTATAAAGAGATACGTTAACCCAAATTCGCCTTGTAAGTCCTTCATCAGATTGAGAATCTGCGCCTGAATTGAAACATCGAGCGCACTCACCGGTTCATCGGCAATGACAAGTTGTGGCGACAATGCCAGCGCCC
>JBDKTP010000080.1:0-18339 GCA_039680115.1 Rectinema sp. | reverse complement strand
CGAAAATCGGGCAAGTTGAGCCCGGCATCCGCCATGATAACGCCGACCGTCTGTACACCCGGGAAGTTGAGCCCCTTGGCGACCATCTGCGTACCTAGAAGTATGTCGTACTGTCCGGCACGAAAATCGGCAAGGATTTTTTCAAGAGAACCGCGCTTGCCCACCGTGTCTGCGTCCATACGGGCGATGCGCCAGTCGGGGAATTGTGTGAAAAGCTCCTCTTCGACACGCTCGGTGCCAAAGCCCTTCCAGCCCACATCCAGCGAGCCGCATTCGGGGCAGGCCACGGGCGGCGCGGTGCGATAGCCGCAGTAGTGGCAGACAAGCTGGTTCTGTTCCTTGTGATAGGTAAGCGGGACGGAGCAGTGCTTGCACAAGAGCTCCGCGCCGCAGGTGTTGCAGGAAAAAAAGTGCGAAAAACCGCGTCGGTTCAAAAAGAGGATGGACTGCCTGCCTGCAGCCTTTGTTTCGCGCAAAACTTGAGCCAGGCGCGGCGAAATCGCGGAACTTTCCGCGCGCATGTCGACAAGCTCGACCGAGGGGAAAGCGCCGCCCCCTAACCGCTCGCTCAAGGTAGCAAAGCGCATAGCCCCAGTCTTGCAGGATTGCCAGGCTTCCACCGAAGGCGTCGCACTGCCAAGAACGAGCCGGGCCTTCTCGTGGGCGGCGCGGAACATGCCGGCCTGGCGCGCATGGTACCGCGGCGCGTTGCCCGCCTTGTAGCTGCCCTCGTGCTCCTCGTCGATGACAATGAGGCCGAGACTCGCCGTGGGCGCGAACACAGCGCTGCGCGCCCCGATCACCATGCGCGCTTCTCCGCTTTGAATGCGCCGCCATTCGGCGAGCTTTTCTGACGGCGTCAGCCGCGAATGGATGACGGCACAGGCGGCGCCAAAACGCTTCCGCGCCGCCCGAACGACTTGGCCCGTAAGTGCAATCTCTGGAACCAAATAGATCACTGACCGGCCTTCGGCGAGCGTCCTCTCGGCCGCTTGCAGGAACACTTCCGTCTTGCCGGTGCCGGTGCGGCCATAGAGATATGTGGTCCCGGCCGGCTCACTCATAATAAGATCAAGCGCCTTGGCCTGCTCGCCGCTCAAAACGAGCGCATGGTCTTCGATCTCGAAATCCTCGATCTCTGCACTGGGCTGCGGGCTTTCGCGCCTCCCAGAAGGGAGCATCGTGCCCAAAGCTTCTCCAAGCGAACAAAAATACATGCTGGAAAGCCACCTCGCCACATCGAGGGTCGTAGGTCCGAAAAGCGAGCTCGAATCGACCGTCCTTCCGATGGGTTTCACTTTTTCGGCGTCTACCGGGCAAGTCCCGCTTTCTTCCACCACATAGCCCACAAGGCTGCGCCTGCCCAGCTCAGCCGAAACACGAAACCCCACGTGGGCTGCTTTCCCCGGGTCGTGCTTTTCCTTGTCGTGCTTTTCCTTGTCGTCCTTAGCATTGCGGTACCAATACGTTGTGTTTACGGGAATAGGAAAGGCGACCCTGACAAAGGTCGCAGCGTCGCTCATACGCGTTCGCTCCCCATGGGATGCCTCTCCTGAAAGAGGGCGCGCAGGCGTTTCAAATCCTCCCACGCGGGGCGCTTCAAACTTTCGTCCCTAAGGAGTGCAGACGGATGATAGGTCGCTATGACAGGGATGCCTTCATAATCGTAAGTCTTTCCGCGGAGACGATTTATCCCTTCGGTTGTGCCAAGAAGCGCCTGTATGGCGGTTCTGCCCGCACACAAAATGGCCTCGGGCGCCAAGAGCTGAATTTGACGCTGCAAATATGGGAGACATCGAGCGCGCTCCTCCGGCGTGGGTTCCCGGTTGTTAGGCGGTCTGCACTTTACCACATTGGCGATATAGCAGTTCGTTTCCCGCGACAGCCCTATTGAGGCGAGCATCTTGTCCAAAAGCTTCCCAGAAGCGCCCACGAAAGGCAGCCCCTGATTGTCTTCCTCCGCACCTGGCCCCTCCCCTACGACGAGCACCATTGGGTTTGTAACGCCTTGTCCAAAAACGACATGCTGTCTTCCAGCAGCAAGCTGACAGGCCCTGCACGCTTGAACCTGCCTCTCTAGCTCGAGCAGTGTTCCCCGAAGTGCCTCAGTATGCTCACGCGAAGACCTCTCCGATGGCAAATCTGGTGACAAATCTGGTGACAAAAAAAGCCCTGTACGAAGGGCTCCTTCTATAGTTAACAGCGCATTGTCCAAGAGTACGTCCGGCGACTCACTCAAAGCAAGTTTCCTCCACCAAAGCGAGCTTTCTCCCTCAGTGAAAAGTCCGCACATAAATACCACATCGACACTTTCGCTCCTCACCTGCCGACCAACATCGCTTGGATTATCTGGACCACAGGGAGCACAATACACACAACAATAAAGATAATCTCCAATGTCAGCATTCTTCGCTCGCCGGAATCACTTTTTAGCGCCTCGTACACGTCTTGTAGTGCGTCCAGGCGGCGCTCGACCGAAATTTTCCAGGCATCCGTATTAAAAATCTCGCAGAGCCGCTGATAAATCTGCCCCAAGTAATAATCACCGATTATTTTTGAAGAATTGTCCAGGTTTTCCAGTGTAAAAAGCGCGTCGACACGCAAAGTCTGTAACCTGCCAACCTTGTGTTCAAGTGCCCCTGCGGTCTTCCTGGGATTGGTGCCCCACAGATACATTTTGCGGATATCATGCTCCGCTTCTTCCAGCCACTTATCGAGCAGTGCATCCAAGGCGCGCAGCTCGATAAGGCGATAATTGGCATTTTCCGCTATGACGAGCACATCTTCATAATCCCTTAATGGATCAACAATTATACACCGATCCATATCGAAAACGGCTATGTCGTCTTTTCTGTAGCTAAAAGGCTCGGCCAAAATCTGCTTAACCTGGCTCTCATCTAGAATTCCAGCTTGCTCGCCTGCCAGCAGCGCAGCAGCCACGTCCTTGTTCTTGTCCAAGAAAGCCCGCGCATCGCCACCAGGACATTCCAGGATACAAAACGCCGTATACGTTTCTTTTTGGTAGAGTTCATCACTGTTATAGCCTGTCACGGCCGGGGCTATGGCTTCCACAATCATCTGGTACGAGGATTCTGCAAATTCGTCGATGGTCGGTGCGTCGCTCACGTCGCGCAGGAGGTGGTTGGATTGAGAAGCCAAGTCTGAAAACTTGGAGTGCGTCCTAAAACGAATCACCAAGGTGAGGGCACCGTCGTCGTAGATCTTCGCCAACGCCGAGAATTTGTCGAAACATGCAGCATCACAATTGTCAGTGTTCAGCGTGAGGATGAGCGGTTTTGGCAATTTGAGCGACGCAGGCGTATCCCTTCGCTTTCCAAGCCCCATGTCTGGATGTGCCGGTATAAGGGCCGCCGCTTTCTTGAGATCCACAGCACGACCGATATCGTAGAGATAGAGATGGACGATCTCAACGGAAAACGCTCTGTCGTCATCCAACTCGCTCATTGCGCCTTAACCTCCGTGCGTGACACTTCGCGGTCTAGAACCGTAAGAATGATAGTGCTCCCTTCGGGAAGCGAGAAAGGCAGGCTGAAATTTCCTCCTGGGTGCTTGAGCGAAGCAAGTGTCGTACGCCCGCCGTTTTGGTCCAGGACTTCCACCTTTACAGGCACAGGGTAAGGGTATTCTGGCAATTTGTAAACAAAAAGTCCATTTATGGTAGAAGATTGACCAGATTCTGCCGACTGTCCCGTCTCAGTATTTGGCATGGCAGTGAGCGTTACCTTCATCCGGTCTGTGGGCTTCGCTTGCTTCCCTGCCTCGAGCGACTGCTCCACGACTACACCGCCCTGTTCGTTACCTCTTGCCTTTCGCAAAGCAAAATCTACAGTGATCGGGAGAGTTTGAGCAAGCTTGACTGCATCGCTGATGCCAAGGCCCACAAAATTGGGAACCTGCACGGCTTGGGTGTCCGGACCTTTGCTCACCACAAAATCAATCACGGTGGGACCGGAAATCTCGGTCCCTGCCGGCGGGTTTTGCTCCAAAATGGTCCCAGCAGGTTTGTCGCTCGTCATATACATTGCAGGCTCTCGCACGGTGACAAGCGCCGTCGATGTAGAAAACAGGGACTGCAGATGTAGCTTTACGGACTCAAGATCCTGGCCTACATAATTCTCGACTTTGCTCAAAATGGCGCCTTTGCTAACCGTTAATTTGATTCTTCGACCGGCTTTGACAATGGTACCAGGTTCGGGTGACTGTTCCAGGATCATGTTCTTGTCCTTGGGATTGTTGGTAAAGCGCAGGGTGAGCCGTGGGTAGAGCTCCTTTTGTTGCAAGAGCACAAGGGCGTCTGCAAGATCCATGTTTCGTACATCGGGAACCATTACTTTCTCCGGCCCTTGTAGCACAGCGAAGAAAAATATGAGCGCAACTACCACAAAAACGACGAGCAAGATGACAGCAAACCAGACAAAGGTGCGTTTTTGCGCCGCCGTCCAGTTGGAAAAGTCGAAATAGGGGGTCTTATTTTTCTTCGATACTGGTTTTTTAGTGGGCAGATTTCCCGTACTCATAGTTATCCTTCATGTTTTGGTCCAATGCTTGGTCCAATTCTTGGTGAAATTTGGGTCCAGAGGGCAAAACCTAAGGCGACGAAACGAACCGAGCATCCAAGCGACCTGCCCGTGAGCCAAGACTCATGCAGACTCGACAGCTCAACGTAGGCGCTCAAGCCCGAGAAGACAACACGGTCCCCACTAAATTGCGGGCTCCGTTTGCAAACTCCGCAAAGGGCAGAGCTTTTCGGCCTGCAAGCTGCAAAACCAAAAGGCCAAGCACTCCGTCGCCTGTTTGTACCACTATGCCCTTGTGCCTATCAATGCCGATTATAGCGCCAGGAACGGGGTTCCACAATGCGGACTGAGGATCCGAATAAGATTGCGCGGGCGGATCCAAGTGAGACCGGGCGGGCGGATCCTGCATGCCCTGCCTTTTTTCTTGCGTATCCTGTGTCGTGTCTTGCAAATCCTTGCCAACAGACGCCGCGAAGGGATAACTCTCCAGAATGTTAAGTCGCTGACCATGAAAATAGGTGTAGGCGAGGGGCCATGGATTAAAAGCTCGAACTCTGGCGTCAATCCTGACGCTAGAAAGCTGCCAATCGACAAGGCCGTCGGATTTGCTGATTTTTTGGCAGTAGCTGGGTTCTCCCTGTTGTGGCACGGGCTGTTCTTTGCCCTGCGAGATGGCTTCCAAAGCCTGGAGGGCGAGTTTGGCACCGATTTCAGCAGCTATGGCACTTAAAGTAGCCGAGGTCTCCCGGCCTGTAAGAGGGATTCGCTCAACACAGAGGATGTCGCCAGTGTCCATTTCCAGGGCGATTGTCTGCACGCAGACGCCTGTTTCGGACACCATGTCGAGGATGGCCTGCTGAATGGGCGAACTGCCGCGGTAGCGTGGCAAGAGGCTTGGGTGAACATTGATGCCACCTTTGGGGAAAAGCCCAAGGAACTTGGGGCCAAAGATTTTACCGTAGGCAAAGGAGACGAGGATGTCCGGCTTAAGGGCGGCCACTTCGGCCCTGGCTTCGGTTCGCAGGGTAACTGGCCTCAGAATCGGGAACGCAGGGCCCCACAATTCGCGGGCGGCTAACTCCACTGCAGTGGGCTTCACGGCTTGGCCGCGCCCTTGCGCGGACTCGGGGTTGGTGAGCACGCCGACGACCTGGTGCGCGCGCGCAAGGGCGCGCAGGGTTGGCACTGCTATTTCCGGGCTCCCCGCAAATAAGACGCGCATATTCGGGGGCTATACCCTTATGAGCCTGCGGTAACGCACCAAGGCCCGTTCCCGCTTTAAAGAAGATACACGGTCGATAAACAGCTTGCCGTCCAGGTGATCGTACTCATGCTGGACGACTCTGGCTAAGAGGCCATCTGCGTCCAAGGTAAAGGGCTTGCCTTTTTCCGTAAAAGCCTGAATTTTCACACTCGCTGGCCTCGTCACGGTAAAGTAGAGGCCAGGAAAAGATAAGCATCCTTCCTCATATTCAACGAGATCCTGGCTTGTTTCGATGATTTCCGGATTAACAAAAACACGACGTCTGTCGCCTTCTATATGGACGACAAAAATGCGCTTTGAGATGCCCACCTGCGGTGCGGCAAGCCCAATGCCATCTCCTTTATGCATTGCATCGAACATTTCCGAAACCAGAGTAGCCAGTTCATCGTCGAAGGCCGTAACTGGTTCCGCCCTGGTTTCAAGAACCTTATCGCCATAAAGTACAATTTCTTTCATTTCTAAACACTCACCCACTTATTTTTTCGCACCTATTCCATCGAGCGGTGGAATATTGAACTTATCGCCTTCCTTAATGCCGACTTTTGCAAACCATCCTTGTGGCACCTCAAGCACATAGCGAACGCTAAACGTAGAAACGTTCGGCTCCTGGGAATAGGGTTGAAGGTCCACAATCTGCGTCACTGTTCCGTCCTTGGACAGATATGCAAGAGACAGTGGAATGGAAGTATTCTTCATCCAAAACGACGCTTTTTGGTCATAATCAAAGACGAAGAGCATCCCTTTCCCTTCCTCCAAAGATTTCCTGTACATTAGCCCGCGACTTTTTTCTTCTTCGGTTTTGGCCACTTCGGCTACCACTTGGACGTTGTCACAAGTGAGCGTAACCGTTGCAAGTTGAGGATTGGGTTTTGTTGGAACTCCCGAGCTGTCCGTGTCTTGCCCCGAGCACGCTGTCAGAGTACCCGCGAACATCAAGAGAATAGAAAGACAAATCGCCCCTCTGTATCGCCGCTTTTCGCGTCCAGTCTTGCTCGAAGTTCTCAAGATCTTTCCTCCACTCTATCATTATACCCGTGGTAACCCCACGATTATCTACACAATTGCACCGAACTACAAAGACACTATAGGGCATCGAAAAAACACTCTTTGCATCTAAAAGATACTGTAGAACCGGCAAATAAAAAAGCTGCCCTTTTGAGGCAGCCGTGTTCTCTCAGAAATTTCGCGCTTTTCAGGCGACAAAAAACTCAATACCCGCCCTTGGAGTCGTGCGTCTTTCTTGTTTTCTTCATCAGCTTGCGCTCTAGCGCCTTTTGTTTGCGATTCTTAATCGCGGAAGGTTTTTCGTAATATTCCCGCTTCTTCCATTCGCGGATGATGCCCTCTTTTTCTACCATTCGCTTAAAACGCTTGATGGCTTTCTCAAGTGGCTCGCCATCCTCGACAATGATCTGCTTAATAGTCCTCACCTCCCTTCGATCAGCGCATTAATATTACTGGAAATGACTTCTTTGTCAATAAGGTTGTGTTCCAGAAAGTAGTATGGGTTAACTGATATGTCGCCAATTCGAACTTCCCAGTGCAAGTGCGGCCCTGTGGATAGCCCCGTCGAGCCGGAAAGCCCGATCGCTTCTCCCTGGTCGACTTTTTCTCCCTCGGTTACGGTTATTTTGGACAGGTGCATGTAGATTGAAAAAAGTCCCGGCAGATGCTCTAGAACGACGGTATTGCCTGTTACGATGCGCATGCCAGCAAACACGACATTTCCTGCAAAACAGGCATGAACAGGTGTGCCAGTTTTTACGCCAAGGTCGACTCCGCCATGTACGCTGGCACCGGTTCCACCATTGTAATACTTGTAGAGTCGCACGTCGCCGAAACCTGCGGTTTGCCGCCATTCGCCCGTCAAAGGGCGTGTCATTGTTTTACCCACATAGAGTGCCAATGGATCCCGCACGCTGAAAATTTTGGCAAAACTCAACGATTCCGCGGTTTTTGCCGGGTCTTCCTGCGTCTGTAACAGAGTATTAGCCTTGTCCAGAGGGATCGATTCGTGCAGGAACTCTGTTGTACCAACCACTAGGGATTTTTCTGTACGAACATGTTGAACGCCGTTATCTGTATCAAGGTCCCAGTCAAAGAGTACTTGCTTTGTTCCTGGTTCGGTCTGATTGGGTATTGGCAGGAGCACACCATAGAGGCTTCCGGGCTCGTCGCTCGGCATATAGAAGAACTTTCCGCTTGCAATTGTTTTGGGCGTACTTGGGTTCGTAAGAATCGCCACACCTTGATTGAGCGGCGTCGAACTCCAAATCCATGCGATAAAGGGGTCTCCTTGAGCCAATTTGTCTGGCATCTGTATAAAAAAGGGCGACGATATTTGGGTGGGTGCCTGATCGTTATCTTGTGCCAAGACCCCAGGCGGCAGGACGACAAGTGTGACCGATAAACACAAAAAACACAAAAGAAGACGAACAAAGCCTTTGGGTGGCTTACGCATCAATCCTTTCAACAATGTATACCTCTTGTCTGACATATCCAGGGCGAATCAGAATGGCACGAATTTGAATGGCCGTGCACCAGATTGCCCTTTCACATCACCATCATATAATCTATACTGAAAAACAATTGCGACCAAACTCCAGGAGATACGGATGCTATTTTCGACCGGTAACCTGATCACGCTTGCTATTGTCATTGTATTCTTTATCATTTATCACCTTCTGACAAGCAATAACCGCTCTCTCGAGAAGGTAAAGCGTTTTGCGGACAAGCGGCAGAACGAATTGGACGCATTTGTAGACGAAAGGGCAGAAGAGCTCAAACACTACGGCATCGATCTCGATGTGCAGCAAAAGGCGGCAAAAATCGCACTGGAAAAGCTGGAAACGGCCCAGGCGACTATCGCGGAAAAAGCGGATTCCATAAGCGAAATTGCGGATCGATTTAAGCAGTACGACGATGTCCTGGATCGTTTGATGCAAATGACGGAGCGTGTCGATCAAAACTTGGCTCGAATTCATGAAGACGAGAACTTCGCCGAATCGGTCAATCGAAAACTCGATCTTGCCAAAAAGAGCCTTGCGGCTTTGGAACGTGAACTGCCGCTTATGCGGGAGAACTTCGCACAGGATGCACAAAAGACGGTGGATTCGTTCCGCGACGACATTCTTGCTGAGCTTCGCGATGGTTTGGTAAACACGACGAACGAGCTGCACGCGGTGCGTGACGAAGCCCTTGCAGCGCTGGAAAAGGCTCAATCGGCAGGGGAACTGGTCGATGCAGAACTTGAAAAGTCCCTCGCAACAGCCAAAGATCGCGCCGCAAGCATAGAGGACGTGGCGTTCAAGACCGTTGTGGACGATTATTCTGCAAAACTCGAAGGTTTAAAGGCTCAGATTGACGAAGAGCTCGCTGCGCTGGGTCAGACTACAACCAAACAGATTCGCGAACTTCGCGACTCAATAGAGAAATTCAAGTCTGGCTGGGATGCCGAGTCAACCGCGATGATGAGTACGCTAAAAGAAAAATACCTCCAAGCTACCTCGGAATTTGTCACAAAGACTGGTCTTGCAAAAGAAGAAATCCTGCGTGCAACAGAGCAGGCTAAGGCACTCGCTGCTGAGCTTGTGGCAAAGGCAGAGGACGCGCAACACAAGAATGAGGAAAGTATCGCGCGGATGGAAGCGCTCGATGCAGATTTGAATACGGCGATCGAAACTACAAAGGCCCATTTTGAAGACGAGTTTGCTGAATTTGGCCAGGCCTTCGAAGCCAACCGAATGCGTTTTGAAGAGAATTTCAAGGCAGAAACGGAAGAGATGCATGCTGCCCTGGACACAATCAGGCAAGAAGTGAAGAGGCTCACGGAAGTGGCGAGCGAAAGCATCTCCGAACACCTCGCGGATTTTGACAACGCATTACTGGACGAGTTGGCGGCCAAAAAGGCACAGACCTTTAGGCAGCTCGATTTTTGGCTTTCGGATATGGAAAAGACGCTTTCTGGAATTACCTCGGAAGCTAGTGCACGAAGGAACGCGGAAGAAGCCTCATATGCCGAAGAGTTCCATGCTCACCTGTTGAAGCAGAGGGACGAAATGTATGCGCAGCTAGAAAAACTGAGTGAAAGTATCGATGCTGTAAAGGAAAGCATCAAAGCCCGGGCCGATGCCGCAGAGTCCGAACTTTCAAAGCTAGAGGGCAGCTACAAGACCGCCGCGCAGGAAGCGACAAAAGACACATACGCCAACCTGAACGCCCAGGTCGCGACTCTGCAGGAATCTGTCGTTTCGCTTATGGCGGCACTATCAGCACAGGAGCAAAAAGGCGCCACAAACGGGGCAAGCGCCACAGGCAGCGCAACAGGTGAAGCCGCCAATTCGGACGCCACATCTATCTAGCCCGAAGGTGGCTTGTTGTGTCATGAATACGCCTTAAACGGCGAGAACCGTCTTCAGCGCAATCTTTATCATCGCATCGAACGTCGTTTGACGATCCTGAGCACTTGTAACCGCGCCTGTCGCCAAATGGTCAGAAACTGTGAGAATTGACAACGCGCTAACCCCATATTTGGCAGCAAGGGAATACAGCTCGGCGCTTTCCATTTCCACGCCCAAAACGCCATATCGTGCCCAAAGTTTCCACTGATCTGGATCCTCAGTATAGAAAGAATCGGAAGACAGAACGGTTCCTACGAAGGGCGCAAAACCTTCTTTTTCAGCGACATCGTAGGCGGTCCTAAGAAGTTTGAAAGAAGCAGTAGGAGCAAAGTCCATGCCTGCAAAGCGGATTCGGTTGATGGAGGAGTCTGTGCAAGCGCCAACTGCCAGAATAACGTCGCGCAACTTGATCTGTGGCTGCATTGCACCACACGTCCCAACGCGGACTAGATTCTTAACGCCGTAATCCCTAATAAGCTCGTTGACGTAGATGGAAAGACTTGGCATGCCCATACCTGTGCCCATCACAGATACTCTTTTGCCTTCATAAAAGCCGGTATAACCAAACATGTTGCGAACGTTGTTGAATTGTTCTGGCTTTTCCAGGAAAGTTTCGGCGATGAATTTTGCCCGCAAAGGGTCACCAGGCAAGAGGATGCTTTCTGCAATTTGCCCTTCTTTGGCTCCAATGTGAATACTCATAGGTTTTCCCCCTCCATCTTACTTGTAGCTTACTTCATCTTACTTGTAGCTTACTTATAGTCCAGCTTATCACTGGCGTGAGTTTGGCAGTATACTGTGTCAGTTAAGTTTTTGTCAGGTAGTGCCGAAAGGTGAACATCCCAGCCGGCAGCTACCCTGGCATAACAGTGAGATTCGAGGGAGATTTCGGTGGAACCTTATAAAATCTTGTACATAGATGACGATATAGCCATAGTAAATAAGCTCGCGGCCTTACCAGTCCTAAAAGACAAGACTGGAGATATGGATCTTCAATCGCTTCTAAAGCAAGAGCATCCCGAGTTCGCCACTTTTCTTGAAGCTGCACACCGCATTGACCGTCGGACCTCGGGCATTGTCGTTTTTGCAAGGAATATCAGGGCACTACAGACGCTTGAAAAGCAGTTTCGTACGCACGAAATACACAAGACTTATGTTGCGTGTCTAGAAAAAGAACCTGTGCCACCTGAAGGGATACTCAAGCATTCTATAGTATTTGATAAACGTCGAAACCTTTCTGTCGCGCTGCCCAAGGGTGCGTCAAATTCCAATAAGCCAGGTGCGGAACAAACAAAGGTCCCAAGCGATGCAGAACTGCAGTACAGACTTGTAGCCAAGAGTGACCGCTATTTCTTTGTCGAAGCTGAACCGCTCACAGGGCGCCATCATCAGATCCGCGCTCAATTTGCCGCAGAGGGTTGGCCGATAAAAGGCGATCTCAAATATGGAGCCAAGCGCAGCTCGACTTCTGGACGCATTATGCTTCACGCATGGAAAATCGATTTCCCGCATCCCCACACCCGAGAGCAGCTCCATATTATAGCGGACCTTCCAACCGATGAAACGCTCTGGGGAGTGTTTCAAGAAATGGTGGAGAATCCCAAACAAAGCCCGCAAAGCTTGTGACGTCAAGGTTCACAGTCTGTGCGGGCTGTATATCCGTATATCCAATAACGTATCTTTCAGGGCTGGCTTGCAGTGTTCAACAGGAGAAAAGCCATGGCTGGCCTAATGTTGTTTATTGAACCGCCGAGTACATAGTCAATGAGCGCAAAATTCTCAAGGCCGTGTTCGCTTTCAAGACAACTCGCCAGTCTTTTTGCATAAACCTCGTTTATGCCCTCCATGTTATCCGTTCTAAAACGAGCTTCGTCTTTGGCGGGGTCAAGCCATAGTTCAACCGTAAAACCGTCCTCGGCCTGTTCTTTAAGTTGAAATTGTGTCCCGCTCTTGGAGGCCCACTTTGCGTCTCGCTCTGTGTTGCCATTGCGCTTGATGGTTAAAGTCCCTGAGAACTGTTGGTTTCCCCGGCGGTATTCTTCAGCATAAGAGTCATCCCCGGGGCTGATTTGGAGCGTGTTCTTGCTATTTAGAGCGATCACACGGGTTACGTCCCCATGTATGGCGATTTTTTCTGGTTCCACATCAAAAGTAGCCTGGACTGCACCCTTATCCGCAGTGGATTTGGAGACGAGTATCTCCTCTCCGGCACGGCTAAAATCATACCTTGCAATAGGAACTTCGCCCGTCAAGTCACGCTTATAGACCATTGCACCATCCAACCACCCTCCGGGAAGCAAATGAAATCGATAAATTATGGTGTCATACCCCTGACTCTCGAGAATTCCAAATCGCGTATCCTTATACACAATAAGCACTTCGTTGGTACCGGCTACAATTTCAGGCAGCACAATAGGGTTTTCTACGTGTGGCGCAGCGTCGAAGCTCGGGCTCGTCTTGTTTTCGGCTGGAATTTTGCCTGCATCGGTAGGTTGTTGAGGAATTATCTCTTGGCTATTTACCTGTTCTTGTTTCTTATTGGAACAGCCTACGAATAACAAGCCTCCAACGCAAACATAGATCAATAATAAAAACGCCTGTACAAACTTCGAGCTATTTAGAATGTGTCTACTTGCGCCAGGCTGATCTGGAACTGTCGCTAACGGATTCGCTGCCTTAGAAATCATAGATACCTCCAATCTTACGATTCTCTTCGCAATTTCACATCGAAAACTCATGTCAAATACTACGTGAGAAGACATCAATCGTCTGACTAAACATTCAAATCTATCTCATGAATGGGCTATTTCCTATCGGGAACGTAAATAGTCTGCCGTGCTTTCGGGTCCCTGCCCTTGTCTATAAGGAGTGTCGTCGCCAATTTCGACACATCGTCCTGCCGCATCACGATGCAACCATAGGAAAGTGAACGTTCAAAAGGAATTGTGTTAGAATGCAACGAATAACCTGTATCGGCATAGGTTCCCAGATACGCTGCTCGACCTTCAGGTCCGACCGGACCATAGACATCCACATGCCCTACGGCGTTGGTTTGAATGCTGAAAGGTCCGTATTTATCTCCGCGTGCCCGTTCTCCGGTGATCTGCCAATTGCCGGCAGGGAAAGGTTCTGGAGCACAGGTCACACCAGGACCATGGGGTGCAACATTCTGAGTACCAGGTTTTGGCATAAAAGGTGCCTCGGTAGTCTGCATGACGCGATTATGAACATCGATCACATACGTTTCCTTAGGTGGAATCCTGCCAAGCTTTGCCTCATACTCGCTGTCGATCACTTCAACTTTGAGCTTGGTCCTTGAAGAGTCCAATGTTACCCTCGTGTCTCCTCCCTGTACTTTCGCTGCCTCCACTTCATCCACATACTTGCCCCGCAAAAGGAATTCCAGGTCTTCCTCTGCACCCAGATCTTGCCACGGTTCTTCTGCGTCGGTCTTTTCAAATCGAGCCGACGCTGCCACCTTAGGCGGTCCCCAAATGGGAACGACAAGGCAGACAAACGCGACAATCAGTAAACCCGCACGCGAAAAAATACGCGCGCCTCTCCATTGTGTGTAGTGCATTGCGCACCTCCTTACCAATGAAACGCGCGCGTCTTCATCGCTCAATTCAAAATTCCTGAAGTTTCTTTGTTTTCTCTCAAAACTTCGTCGTTTGACGCTTTAGGGTGCGACCCTTCAGGGCATAAGCCGCCATATAGACCAGGTTTAGGGCACTAGACATAAAGGCCCAGTCAGAGATCTATCTCAATCTCAAGAGATAAATGTCTCGCTTCCTCTGTTAAAGTACTTGTTTACGACGAACATCGAGACGCCGGTAACAACCAAAAGAATCGTAGACATGGCACTCGCCGTTCCAAAGTACCCGTCGACGACCGAGATGTAGATTTTAATGGGCATCGTCATCGTCTTGCCCACATAGAGCAAAATGGAAGCAGAGAGTTCATTCATCGATGTAACCCAACTCATTATAGCACCTGAAACTATACCACTCTTCATCAGCGGAAGCGTTATGGTACGGAAAGTCCTTCCTGGAGGGGACCCTAAGTTGACTCCTGCTTCTTCCAAAGCGGGGTCGATCTGCTTCAGGATGGATGCCGCCGATCTTACCGAGTATGGCAACCGCCGTATAAAGTACGCCATGATGATGATTGTCGCAGTACCGGCAAGATAAATCGGTTTTCTATTAAATGCGATGATAAAACCGATACCAAGCACCGTGCCTGGTACGATGTAAGGGATTGCAAGCAATTGATCCAAAACCTTGACAGAAACCCCTTTGCTACGAGCTATGACAAAGCCAAGCAAAGTCCCAATGATGGATATAAGTATAACTGCAATAAATGAATACACAAAACTATTGATGACCGTTTTCGGTATATCGAAGAAGATCTGTTTATAACTTTCGAGCCCAAAACCACGCGTAAAGACCGGTCCGTTTGTGTTCCTGAACGAATAGAAAACAATGACAAGAAGCGGCAAAGTTGAAAGCGCAACAATGAGGTAACAAACAAAGTGCGCCGCGAAGGACTTTCCCTTGGCAAGTCGCTTTTGAATTGGACGATTTACCAGCATGCTCGAGTACTTTCTCCGCGACGAGGCCCAGTTCTGCAAGATGATTACCACTGACGCACAGAGCATAAGGACAATAGAAACCGTCGACGCCATTCCTGGCGTTTCTGCCACTTCGCTCGTGTACATGTTGTAGGCGAGGGTAGACAGCACGAGGTAGTTGCCCCCGATCACCATCGGGGTACCAAAGTTGGAGAGCGACATCATAAACACAATTAGTGCACCGCCAGTAAGCGCAGGCATTACAAGCGGTAAGGTTATCTTAAAAAAGGTCCCCAACGATCGGGAACCAAGGTTTTCCGACGCTTCTTCCAGCGACCGGTCGATAGTATTGAGCGACCCCGCCAGCATGAGCGATATGAATGGATAGTATTGCAAGGAGTCTGAAAGAACTATTCCAAAAGGACCATAGATTTCTGGAAGTCTAATTCCTATTGAGGAAAAGAAAAGCCTCAAGAAACCCTGCTTGCCGAGCATCGTTATCCACGAATATGCTCCAATAAAAGTTGGCGACAGAAGAGCCAGTACCGACAGCGTATTGAGCAAATTGGTACCGTGGATCTTGTATCTCGACGTAAAAAAGGCGAGGGGAATGCCGAGTACCATGGAAAAGAAGGTCGTCAATACGGCCACTAACATTGAATGCCCAAAAGCACGGAGATAATAGGCCCGCGAAAAAAACTCCTTCCAGTTGGAAAAAGAAAACTGCCCAGTTTCCTTGTCCATGAAGCTATACTTAAAAACGTCAAAAAGTGGATAGATGAGAAAAACAATGACGATCGCAAAACCCAAGAGCGTTACAAACGTCCAAATATCCAACCTTCGCTTGCCAAGGGTCATCGTTCCCCTCCAGCACCAAGGCGCTCGCCGCTCTGTTTGTCAAAAAGCAGGCACGCAGACGGTGGGATACTGACCTGCAAGGTCTCCCCAACAGCAGGTATATCTTCTTCTCTTGGACAATGGCGATCAAACACGATAGTCGTACCTTCAACCTTGAGCATGACCCGAGCAGTAGACCCGAGGAAGGACACCGATTCCACCTGTCCCACAACCTTGTTGGAGGAGCTTAGGTCTTTCGTTTCTTGGATGTCCTCGGGGCGGAACGCCAGTGTGGCTTCGGATTTCCCTTCCGTTCCGGCAGCAGGGACCAAAAAAGTCACGCCTCGGAAGGCAGCCTTGCGCAGACCGCCGGCCAAGGGATCTTCCAAGGTCACATCTTCAGTGTTTATCTTACCAACAAAGGTGGCAACGAACAGGTTTTTGGGATTCTTGTAGATCTCCCAGGGCTCACCCACCTGCTGAATCTTGCCAAAATTAACAACTGCAATTCGATCCGAAATAACGAGCGCTTCTTCCTGATCATGCGTCACATAAATAGCGGTAATGCCAAGTTTTTTCTGTACCGATCGTATCTCCTCGCGCATCTCCACCCTCAGCTTGGCATCGAGATTGGAAAGCGGCTCGTCAAACAGTAACACGCGCGGCTCAATTGCCATGGCGCGAGCCAGGCCAACGCGCTGTTGCTGCCCGCCGGAAAGCTTGTCTGGTGTACGGTCCTCGTAACCGGTGAGATGCACGTTCTTAAGCGCCGCTTTGACGCGTTCGGCGATTTCCTTCTTGGGGAGCCTTCGCACCTTCAATCCGTAGGCGACATTCTCATAAACTGTCATATGAGGGAAAACGGCGTAGTTCTGAAACACCATCCCTGTGTTGCGTTTATAAGCAGGAATATTATTCACGAGTTCATCGCCCAAGTAGATGTCGCCTTTGTCTTGTTTATAGAAGCCCGCTATCGTCCGCAGCAAGGTGGTCTTGCCACAGCCTGAAGGACCCAACAAAGTAAAAAATTCCCCTGGCTTTATGTCCAGATTGATGTTCGACAAAGCGACAAGCTCGCCAAATTTCTTTTCCAGATTGACTATTCGTATAGAGGTCATCAAAAACTCCCGGTAAGATGTCTAACAGTATAGAAGCATAAAACACCAAGTAGTGAAAAGAGAAAAGACGCCGGCCAGAGTCTTGGCACACCGTATTGACCGATAAATCCCGGTTGCAGGGGCCTTCCGCAAGAGGTCAGTGTCAGAAAGAGACACTTCGGTTACGAAAGGCCACTCGCAATGGGAAAACAAAAGCGCTACAGTCCGAGATCCATCGCTATGTCGTTGAATTTCTTTATAAATGCATCCTTGTTCTTGGCAGCCCAACCAAAATCGTACGGTATCGTCTTGATCGTGGAAATTGGAGGAAGCCCTTTAGGATCCTTGCAGTCTATACGAACAGGCCTGCGCGCCATTGCATCGACCAAATACTCCTGAACCGGCTTGGAAAGGCACCAGTCGATGAATTTCTTTGCATTCTCGAGGTTCTGAGCGCCCTTAAGGAGCGCAATACCATCAGGAGCTGCCACAGTCCCATCTTTTGGATAGACAATGGCAACAGGACCGCCGCCCGCTACAAACCTGAAGGCGTTGTCTTCCAGGGTAATACCGACCGCCTGTTCACCATCATTGACAAATTTGGGAACAGCGCCAGAGGAAGACGAAATGATCATGTTCTTCATAATCCCCTTGTAGATGTCCCAGCCCTTGTCTCCGTAAATCGAAATCACGTTGGCAAGCTGCATGTACGAAGATCCAGATTTGTCTGCTCTTGCAGAGGAAATGTTCTTTTTAAAACGTGCATCAGTGAGGTCGGTCCATGTCTGCGGATACTGCTCCGGCTTAAGCATCTTCGTATTGACGATAAAGACATTCATAATACCGGTGTAGGGAAGCCAATTGGTCCCAACCTTATAGACCGGGTTGATTTTGTCCCACTCTTTGGGCGTATATGGCGCAAGAATCTGGTTGTCCGCCTCGAGCTGTTCACCACCGATACTCCAGATGACATCGGCCTGGGGGTTGTTAGCCTCTGCTTTCGCGCGCTTCATGACGTCGCCGGATGCCAGTTTGACATAGTCAACCTTTATCCCTGTGTCTTTTTCGAACATAGGCACAAGGGCATTGATAATCGATTCCTCGTGCGCCGTGTATACCACCACTTTGCCTGAAGCCGCCCAGGCCGAGGCTGCCACCATCACGATGAGCAATGCGACCAATGCTCGTTTCATACAGAACCTCCCGCTAAGAGTGTCGATTGTCGGGCGGGCAATAAGGCCCATGTCCCAACGATACCGTGTAGGTATTGTAGCACGGAACAACAAGTTGTGCGGCGGGATTTTCGTTCTCTACTAACCTTGCGCTCTCATGTTCTGAGTAGCGATGGAGCAAGCTGCATTGGCGTTGGAGATACTTCAGACTCAGTCGGCAAGAGCCCAACCTCGTCTATGACCTGCTTTTCGTAGTATTTATAGAGCGCCAAGAAAACGCCTAAGTAGTTCTTGTGCCAAGGTTTTTTCTTGCCGCAGAAATGAAGGATACAGGTGTTCTTGAAAATATAGTCCATATCGACAGTACCATTGCTGACAAGTCTATAGTAGTGATAAAAACGGGTATCAAAGTTGTAGATGGTTTCGTCCAGCGCGAGAATCGAATCGGAATAGAGCGAATT
>JBDKTP010000079.1:0-15863 GCA_039680115.1 Rectinema sp. | reverse complement strand
CTGCAGGAAAATCGCTCGCGGGCCATGGAAATTGTGGACAGGCGGGAAGAGCCTGAGGAAGACCTGTCTTGCGTTCTGGAAGTGCCTATTTTGGGCGATATTGCGGCAGGGAATCCTATCTTTGCGGAAGAAAATTGGGTGGGAACCGTCCGGGTTCCGACCGATCTTGTCCATGCCAAGAACTGCTTCGCCCTCAAAGTGCAGGGCGACAGCATGAAAAATGCCGGCATTCGCTCAGGCGACATCGCCATAATCGAACAAAAACCGGTTGCAGAAAACGGCGACATCGTCGCCGCGCTCATTGAAGACTCTGCCACGCTCAAACGGTTTTTCAAAGAGAACAATCGAATCAAACTCCAAGCAGAGAACCCTGACTACGCCCCTATCTACACACAAGACGTGAGAATATTGGGCAAGCTCAAGGCCATCATCCGCAACTACTAGGGGCTTTAAGTTCGAATATGTCAGATAACAAGAAATTGCCCTGCTATGCCCTCTGTGGCCCGGAAATCGGCAAACGCAATGCCTTTATAAAAGACGTCATAGCCTTGTGGACTCGGGCCGATGGTGCACCGCCCGAACGCTACACGTTTTATGCGGGCGAAACAAGCGTGGGCGAACTGCTGGGCGTGGCAAGAAACGGCTCGCTCTTTTCTTCGCGCCGGGTGATCGAATATCGGAATGCCGAAGCTCTCACGACGAAGGCAGATATCGCTGCCATGGCGGACTACGCCAAAGATCCTGACACCGATGCGGTGCTTTTTCTCATAACCGACGCATATTCGCTGCCCAAGGCCATAGAGACGGCCATTGGTCCTGCCGGCAAACTCATGTTCTGGGAGTTGCGCGAGTTTGAAAAACCCGCCTGGGTGCGCGAGGAACTCTCTCACTATGGGCTTACCATTGACGACGATGGCCTTTCTACACTGTTTGAACTTGTAGAAAACGAGACCTCCGCGCTCGATTCGGCATGTACCATGCTTGCGGCCTATTTTCCTCAAGGACAACATCTTACATCCAACAACATCGAGTCTACTTTGTCCAAGTCCCGCGAAGAGGATGCCTTTAGCCTCTTCGACCGCATGGCGATCGGCCGCTTGGATACGGCGCTCGAAGTGCTCGACACCCTGCTTGCCGACAGACAAAGCGACGCAACACAAATCGTGGCTGCACTTGTGTGGAGTTTACGCAAAACCGAGCGCCTTCATTTCCTCTCCGATGTCGGCACCGGAGCAGGCCGCGAAGCGATGAGCATGGACGCTGCTTTTTCTCAAGAGAAGGTGACGACCAAGACCGCTCAGCGCAGATTTAAGGCCGCTATGCAACGTTACAGCGCCAAAGACTGCTCCCTTGCGGTTCGCGCGTGCTCTGCCACAGAAGCCGCGCTGCGTAGCGGGCTTGCGACATTTTTTGAACGCCCACTTTTGCAACTGCTCATAGTTTCAATAATGTCAAAAGAGTTCGGACAGCCTGCCTTGTCGGGGTGGAAGGAAGAAGAGTATTATCGGTTCTATTGATTCTCATTATTTTTCCATTAATGACACATTTAAATGATGACCCATTTAAAGTGGCAGACTGAAAGGACTTCCAATGGCAAACACGGTACGGACAATCGAGCTTGAAGGTCGAAAAATTTTCCTTGTGGGAACAGCACATATTTCACGTGAAAGTGTCATGGAAGTCAGCGACCTCATTAAACAGGAAAACCCCGGACGCGTGTGTGTCGAACTGGACCAGAACCGATACCAGTCCATGATGCAGGGATCGAGCTGGGAAAACCTCGATTTGCGCAAGGTACTCAAAGAAAAAAAGGGCTTCTTTATGCTGGCAAACCTGACGCTCTCTGGCTTTCAGAAGCGCATGGGAGAAGGTGTCGGCGCAAAACCTGGCGAGGAAATGGTCGCCGCCATCAAGACGGCACAAGAGCTTGGCATTCCATGGTCCACCTGTGACCGGGAAATCAGCATTACCCTACGGCGTGCCTGGGCTAAGTCGAATTTCTGGAATAAGTGCAAACTTTTGGCCAGCCTCATAAGTTCAGCTTTTACGGATGAAAAATTGAGCGCCGAGGACATCGAAAAGCTAAAGGAAAGCTCTGAGCTCGAGCAGATGATGAACGAACTCGCCGACTATTTGCCCTCGGTCAAAACGGTCCTCATTGATGAACGGGACCGGTACCTTGCGTCCAAAATCTTCGAGACCAAGGAGCCTGTCGTCCTGGCCGTAATCGGCGCGGGCCACATGGCGGGCATCGAGCGCTGGCTGCGCAAATTGGATGCCGGAGAGATAAGCGCAGACACGTCGGACATCGACTTTGTGCCGCCAGGCTCCAAATGGACCAAAATTGCGGGCTGGATTATCCCTGCGGCCATTCTTGCGCTTATTGTGGCAAGCTTTATAAGGAGCGGGCTGCAGGGCGGGCTCAATACAACCCTTCAGTGGATACTCTGGAATGGTTCACTCTCTGCCATCGGTTCGGCATTGTGCCTTGCGCATCCGCTCACCATTGTTGTGTCCTTCGTCATGGCGCCGCTTGCCACGCTCAATCCTTTTGTCGGCGTAGGACTTTTTGCTGCCATTACAGAATTGAACCTGCGCAAACCCAAAGTCAAAGATTTTGAGCGCCTGAGCGAAGATGTTACAAGCGTCAAAGGGTTCTACAGGAACCGAATCACGCACATCTTGCTCATTTTTCTTTTGTCGAGCATAGGTGGAATGATCGGCAACTTTATTGCGCTGCCAGTGATGGCAGCTCATGGACTTTGACAGGCGTTTTTACTCTATTGCCCGCTCCACCATCTCGAAGAGCGCCGGCATGAGTTGTTTTTTGCGCGACAGTATATCCTTGAGTATGTAGACGCCCTTGCGCGGCGACGGGAAATTGACGTAGTTAAAGAGCTCCGCCTCTGCATCGAGGAAGAGCACACTCTCCAACTTGGTAACGTCAGTGGCCATAAGGCCTGCAAGGTAACTCCCTGTCTCAAGCCGCAACTTGGAAAGCCCCGCAAGAATCTCGTCTACACGCCCCATCATCGTGTCCATGCTGGTGAGCTCGACCTGGCTGACCGACAACTTCTTGCCTTTCATAGTGTACTCTTTGCGATCCACCCTCACCATCTGGTCTACCGGCATACGGGCAGCTTCGGAAGCCGAGGACATGATGTCGTGCCCTATTTGCTGGATATCGAGATCAGTGATGCTGGACAAGTGCTCGGCTATTTCCCGGTCCAGGTCCGTTGTTGTGGCGGAGTTGAGGACAAGCGTATCAGAAAGTACCCCGCATAGCAGAATTGAAGCGAGCTGCCTGGAAAGTGGCGTCTTTGTTTCCAGAAACATCGAGGCGACAATCGTGCTCGTGGATCCAACCACACGGTTGATAAACGTTATCGGATACGGCGTCGTAAAGGAACCGAGCCGGTGATGATCGATCACCTCGAGGATATGATAATGGTCGATGCCCTCCACCGCCTGAGAAAACTCGTTGTGGTCCACCATAATAAGCTCGATATTGGGCTCACGGATAAGGTCGCTCTCGGAGAAAAGCCCGATGACCTTCCGGTCGTCGTCCACCACGGGTACAGAACGGCTTGGCGAGGTAGTAATGGCCTGCTTAGCCGTTTTTATCCAGTCGCGCGGCGAAAGCGGGAGAATTGAGGTGTCGGCAACGCTTATGACAGGTGCGGAATACAAAGTCAAAAGCGAAGTAGAAGAAGTGTCGTAAGGCGAACTCAAGATGGAAACGTGTCTGCTCTCCGCGAGCTCTTTGAGCTCCTTGGACGGCAACACGCCGTTGGTGAGGATGAGTACTCGGACACCTGCCTCTATGGCGGTCCGCTGTGATTCCTCCCGATCTCCCACAAGGACAATCTTATTCTGAGCGGGCTCGGCGTTGATGTAGTCTTTGAATCGGACGGTGCTGAGCGCGGCCACCACCATGCGGGCGTTAAAAACTACCTCGGGCTCAAAAACGAGAATCTGCTGCGCCTTTATAGTCTTTACAAGGTGGGAAATCGAGGTCGGGATCACCGCTTTGCGGTTTGGATTGATTTTGGCAAGGATGTTCTGAGCAAAAGCGCTGTAGTGGAGCGTCGCCTTGTAGCGCCCATCAGAATCAACGAGCGGCAGGACGCGCAAGTCTTCCTTCTCCATGGTCTGCAACGCATCCCACAGCGGTGTCGACTCATGGACGCACGTGGGTTTATCGCCCACGTAGTAGGCAACTTTGGGCACGAGGTCCGGCACAAAAGCAGGCAATGGCACATTAAAGCGATGGAAAATGTATTCGGTCTGAGGATTTACTGCCCCCGCGCGTGCAGCGACCACATTCTTCCAACCAAGCGCCCGCTTGAGCTCGGCGTAGGCGGTAGCCGCTACTACCGAATCGGTGTCTGGATTCTTGTGTCCGATAACATAGGTCGTTTTTTCCATAACACGCTCAGTATAGAAGTCCTTTTTGTTCAGGGCAAGCAAAAAAGTCTAGGACAGTCCAAAAAGCAAAATAGAGTGTGCCGGCACAAGGACGGTCTTCCCGTCGCGCGCAGACAGGCCAGTCGTTGCGCTCTCTATGGTAAGAAGACGCGACCGGTCAGACAGGTTGATTACACCATCGATGGTGCGCTCCCCACGGGAGAAAAAGCGATACACATCCGGCCATTTGGCAGAAAGCCGCTCGACCCCAAATTCTTGCCCTTCGAGTTTGTCGTAATAATCGCACAGTTCCTCGGTGAATTGCCGTTCTCCATCGGTGAGCGCGCCGGGCTCGTCCGAAGTCATGAGTTGCGAGCCAAACATCCTGGACACAAGCCCGATAAGGAACTTTTCCTGGTCCTTGAGGGCGATGTTCGAGGTACGGCAAAAAACGACATCGGGATCGTTCAGAAGAACGGTCTGTTTGAGAAGCGAGCGACCAAGCGTATCCGTCATGTTGTTCTTGGCAGACGGCCTGCCCTGATGGCGCACCCGTTTACCTTGAATGTCCTCCCAGGACTCTCGCGTGTCGGCGCCGATGCGCATGAGCGGCATAAAGGGGGCAGTGCTCTCAAAGGGCGCACCACAGGAAAGGTAGGCGACAGGTTGGCCGGCCCGATTCGTTTTTATCGAGGTAATTCTTTGTAGGGCATTGCAATATGACTTCCATGCCTCGCCTCGCCAACTTGTCAGCATGCCAGCATAAAGAAAATCCAACTTAAGGTAGCGAAAACCCCACTCGTTGATGATGGTGTCAAAAAGCCCTTCCAGGTAATCCAAAACCTCGGGATTACCAAGGTCGAGGCAATAGAAGTTGCCGCCCCACCCAGGATGCCAACCCGCAACCACAAGATCTTCTGGGCGCACATTGGCGCTGGCGACGTCCGGAGCGCTGGTGATGTCCGGAGCGCTGGGCCGAGCATTCGCCGACTGAGCCCCGGCTTTGATGGATTGTCTCACCACTGTGCCTTGATGTCCTGTATTGTGCACGTCTGGCGATTTGCGCAAAAGCCAGTCGGGATGCCTGATTGCAACAGGCGTATCCAACATCGTCAAAAAAGGGGCTACCCAAAGGCCAGGAAGATAGCCTTGCTGCGCGATGGACGAAGCAAGGGCCGCCATTCCACCAGGGAATTTTTCGTTTGGGCGCCAATCGCCTATTTTGCGCTCCCAACCATCGTCCACCTGAAAAACAAGAGGTTTACCACGCGACAAAAAATAACTGTTCAGCAGGTTAGGCGTTTTGCCGAGAGCTGCAAGGTCGTTTTTGACCATGGTTTCGTCTATATTCAAGTAGTGGTTGTACCAAGTCTCGTACCCACCCATAATGGAGGTAGTTTGACGTGGGCTTGTTACTGCGGCACTTGTTACTGCGGGGCTTGTTACTGTACCGGCGCCCTTTGACAGAAATTCAAGCGCAAAAAAACGATTCGGCGACACGGCGTCGAAAAGTGCCGCCAGATTGTCCTTAAGCGCAAAATAGTCGGGCGCTGCCAGCAACGCGATGCGGGCGACTGGATCGCCTTCCCTGAATGCGGCGCCATCTGCAAAAACTGCGATACGGATTGTGCTGGAATCGACAAAGAACGTGACAGGGGGGAGCGAATCGCAGGCGCACGGGCATCCCGATGAGGGCGAACCGGAGCCAAGGGAGACAAGCGCCAGCCTCGCTGCCCCGACCCTAAGGACCGTGAAAAAGTGCGACACCATGGAGTTCGCGCGTCGGCCTGGCCCCCGCCGCGCCAGGGCGCGGAGCTCGGCCTCGGCGGGGTGGTCGACAAAAATGTTGAGGCGGGGGGCGAGGGCGCGGCGGGGGCGCTCGCGGCCATAAAGCTCCCCCGCGAAGGACCACGACTGCCAGCCATTGCACAGAACGAAGCGCTTGGCAGGGATCGCGAAGTCCGCAGGATCCACGTTCGCTGCCTCATCCCCTTCCACAAAACTGTTCCCCGCCCGAGAAACCAGCTCTCTTATCGAGACTTCACCCACAACGAGCGTGCGCTCGTTGAATCCGACAAATTCCTTGCTGGAGCGAGACGCAGCAGCAGCCAAGCTGCCGGCGAATTCCTTTTTGGGTATGTCCCTTGCCGCATAAGCCACCAACACTGGAAACCCAGCAGGTCCTTCTTCGAATTTCAGGCTACAGATTTCGTTTTCCATGGGCGTTTGACTCTCTTTTTTGTCTTCTCATCGGGCAGATATTCACCTGCCGACCAATTCTACCGTCGGATAGAACTAGAACCGGCAAAAGTATATAGTAATGGCTCACGGAGGGAAAGGATTGCCCATGACGAGCTCCACGATCAGACTCTATGCGTTTCTTGGCAACTACGGCAGCGAATTCAGCAGAAACAGACACAATGTCGCATGGCAATTTCTGGAAACCTTGCCCATTTATGGTGAACTCACCTGGACAAGAAAATTCAAAGGCCTCTACGCGTCACGCGACATCAATGGTGAGCGCATCTTTTTCCTCAAACCTGAAACTTACATGAACAATTCTGGAGAATCCATTGTCGAACTAGTTCGCTTTTTCAGACTCGAACCCCAGGAAGTTATGGCCGTCCACGACGAACTGGAAATGCCCTTTGGGTCCTTTGGCTTCAAGTTCTCCGGCGGTTTAGGCGGTCACAACGGCCTGAGATCCATGGAAAAACACCTTGGTACCCGCGACTTTGCACGCCTGCGCTTTGGGATAGGCCGACCAGAACATCCTGACGTCGCAGGATATGTCCTTTCAGATTTCACCCCTGTGGAACAGGAAATCCTACAGACCGCAGTGTTCCCCCAAGCTGGCCAGGCCTTTATGGAATGCCTTGAACAGGGTTTTGAATCCGTCGTGGATAAATACAAAAAGAAAATCTGTATCCAGACCGTCTAGGTCAGCTTTTTCAGCATTCTTAGAAGATAAGGCCATCAAGCCGCTTGTCGTCGTGCTTCCAGGAAGAGTCGACCCGCACCTGGAGCCTTAGGTGAACGGGATACTCGAAAAGCTCCGCCAGATCGGCCTCAGCCTCCTCCCGGATTACCTTAATCATTGAACCACCCTTGCCGATGACAATGCCTTTTTGACTCTCGCGTTCCACGACAATATCGTAGGAAGCCTCGAGGCTACCATCCTCCAGCCTTCGCGAATCAACAAAATCGATAAAAAGCGCGTGTGGCAGCTCTTCTCTTGTATGGTTAATTGCTTTTTCTCTAATGATTTCTGCAATTCGAAACACAGGATCCTGATCGGTGTAGTATTCCGGTGGATACCACTGCGGCCCTTCTTCAGCCAAACCCAGAAGCGCCGACACAAGTTCGTCGAGCCCTTCGCCGGTCAAGGCCGAAATCCTGACAATCGTCGCGGCTGGCAAATGCTCCGCGACAAATTGCGTCGCTCTAGCCACATCCGCATCCTTAGCGTCGATTTTATTTATAGCGACAACCATTTTTTTGTGCAAAACCTTGTGCATGGTGTCCGCAGAACCACTAGGCACCGAAAAATTCAAGGCAAGCGCTTCTTCCTCCGCTCCCGGTTCTCGCGTCGAATCCAGCACATACAAAACAACGTCTGCGTCACCAAGAGCAGAAAGCGCTACATTCTTCAGCTTGATATTCAGTTTTTTTTCTGAAAGGTGAAAGCCGGGCGTATCGATAAAGACTAGCTGCCCTTCGTCCCGGTTGATAATGCCACGCACCGCATTTCGTGTCGTTTGCGGAACTGGCGAAACAATAGAAACCTTTGCTCCGCACAGCGCGTTGAGCAAGGTCGACTTGCCAGACGAAGGTCTGCCAACAATAGCCACAAAGGCCGATTTTGCCATCTAAAACTCCTACACTGCAAAATACGAGTCGGGCGGTTCTTCGCCCATCCACAAACGATATTGACCTGCCGCCTGATAACAGAGCATACGATACCCGTTGAGTATTTGGCAGCCAGCAGCCTCTGCCCTTTTCAATACTTGGGTCTTTCCCGGATTGTAAATCAGATCGAAAACCCTCTCATGACCATCAAATTCATAAAAACTCAGAGGATCCCCTCCAGGACCTCCCTGCATACCGATACTTGTCGCCTGCACGATCAAATCCGAGTACTCGGCAATCAGATCCATGGCACGATCGTCCAAAGGACCCCATCGAAACCCATACTTCCTGGCCAAAGCCCGCGCCGTCGAGATGGTCCGATTCAGAATGATACACTCGGCCCCTTTGCGGTACAGCGCCAGAGCGACCGACTTTGCCGCTCCGCCTGCGCCGAGAAGCGTTACCTTCATTCCGCGAAAATCTGCCCTATTAAGAAACTCCAAAGCACTCCGCTCAAAACCATCGGCATCTGTATTGTAGCCAGCAAGGCCGTCATCCCGGAAAACAATCGTATTACAGGCCCCAATATGCTGAACATCCACCGATTGGAACGTCAAAAAAGGCAGTACCTCTTCCTTGAACGGCACAGTAACCGCCGCGCCCTTCGCTCCAAAAAACCTCACATTCTCCAGCGCCGCCTTAATCGAGTCCGACGGCAATGGCACCATCAGCGCATCCTTGCCGGCGTCGCGAAAGGCGCGGCTGTGCAAAAATGGCGACATCGAGCCTATGATGCTTTTTGCCCCCAGCAACACATAGCAATCGGACTTGTCGTCGACTTCGTGGCTCCTATAAATGGTGCTCAAGACTTGGGGGCTCAGCTGCCCTGGAGCTGCCCATGTGGCTCCGCTGGACGGTACACTGGCAAAGGTGAGCATCGAGCCCAATCTTCCCGCTAAAATTCGCGCAGGCACTCCAACCTCGCCCATCACCATGAGTATCTTTTCTCTGTCTGGCAGCGTCGCTGACCACTGTAAAAAGCGCGCCAGCTCAGTGGAATCCGGCGGAGTAACAGCCAATTTGGGGATGACATCATCCTCCTCACTTAAATTGTCCCAGATTTCGTCCAGGTTTTCTGGCACTCCATCCAAGTAATGGCACGAACGTATAATCCGCGTTCCAAAAGTTCTGCACGCCTCCTCCAGGGTGTCGACGTGAAAATCGTCCTCCAAGTCAATATACGCAAAATTGGCCTTGGAATCCTTCTTGGCAAATGAGATGGCCTTGGCCATCATGACAAGGCGGGCGCCTTCTCCATCCGTGAAATTTCCGCCGTCGCAACGGCGACGTACTGTGAGAATGCAAGGCAAACCTGCTTTCTCCGGAAAATCACGAATGTTGAGTTTTTCCGATGGATCCAAAAAGTCCGCGCGCAACTCAACCATATCGACATAGCTACGCTGCTCATCTAAAATGGATAAATCTTCGCTGATGGTGCGCCCCGTGAGGCAGATGCAGACTGGTGTTTTCCGACCATTCATGGCTCCTTATTCTAGCGCAGGCAAGCAAGTTCTGGCTACAGCGTCTGCCAGCACGGGCCGCTACCAAAGACCGTGGCCAACACGCTCCAGCGTCTTGCCGCGATTGCCGCTTTATTGCACAATAGGACGTTAATTTAATACTTGAGTACCACTTGAGCATCGGTTTTAAGGAGAACCATGTGCCTAACGAATCAACATCTACAAAGATACCCGAAGAGGCTTTGTCCGCTTTCTTAGACGGTGTTATGGCGGAATTAAAAGCCCCTGCCGACCCTGCCACACTTGCACAAGTCCGGGCAATGTTCAGAAAACGCATTCCACTTCATTTGCGTTCCTATGCCGCTGCTCTTCTGATTCTGCGCGCAGCAGGACTTTCGCGACAGCCTACCGGCAAATCCGCACAACCACGGTCGGCCGCCCCCTCTTCCCCAGCTTCTTTCCCTCCTGTTTCAACGAAACGAACAGAAAAACCTCGCGAAGCCCGTCCTGTCAAACACGAAGCACCCAGTCGCAACGCCTCAATGACCCCTTTATTCGTTTCGATGGGGAAACGCCAAAGGCTGCATCCTCAGGAGCTTCGCGACTTAATAAGTGAAAAAACAGGTATTATGGCGACCGAACTTGGACGAGTTCATCTCTTTGACAACTATTCCTTTATCGATATTCCAGAGAAAGAAGCGATGCGCGTGATCGAGGCAGTCAACGGTGCCACGCTCGGTGGTAAGGTGTTGGAGGTAAAGCCGGCCCGAAAACGAGCTGCCACTGCAGGCCCTACTGTGCAGGAGCAGCCAGATTCTGTGCCGAACGACTCTATTTCTACTTCGACTACTTCGACTTTCACAAAGGCAACAAACGGTGACAACAAGAATTGAGCGCCTGCGTGTTGGTCCTATCGGCGAAAACACCTATGCCATCGAGTCAAACTCGGTAGGCGTTTTGATCGATCCTGGTGCCGAGCCAGAGAAAATCCTGGCCTTTTTGGACCAGCGCAAATTCGATATTTCTCTGATCGTGCTCACACACGGGCACCTCGACCATATCGCTGCAATTCCTGATCTCATCGAGACATGGAAAGATAGGTCGATTACTGTTGCGTGCCATCCGGAAGACGCGGACTACCTCGGAGCAGCCGGTGCAAAAAAGAATCGGGCGATTTTCGAGGCCGTTGGTGCGGATGGCTTTTTCGATGGCTACTGGAAACCCATGCCGCCAGCATCGCTTCTTTTGAATGATGGCGATTATGTGCCCGGTACGGGTTTATTGGTCCTGCACACACCAGGGCATTCCCGCGGTTCCATCTGTCTCTACGACAAAGATGCGGGATTTCTGGTGTCTGGAGACACGCTATTTCGCGATGGTATAGGTCGAGTGGATACTCCTGACGCGAGCCAGGCTGAAATCGAGCAGAGTCTTAAGCGGCTCGCTGCGCTTCCGCCTGACACGGTTGTTTATCCGGGGCACGGCCCCAGGACCACCATAGGTCGTGAATTCTACGGTTTGCGTTAGCCGTTAACAATGCATGGCGTTAACAACGAGCCTTTTAAGGCCTACCCTTCTGCTTTTTGTGGTGTGCTGATTATGGTGTACTGACTGCTGAGGATTGCAAAGTGAGGTTGTACAAATGAAAAACCTATTCCGGACCATATGCCTTTTTGGGGTCATATGCCTTTTGTTCTGTGCTTGTGCTGGAAAACCCGAAGCGGAAGTGAACCGCAGCGACTTTGTCCTCGGTACTGTTTGCTCCATTTCTATCACTTCCGGTGGAAACGAGAAGATTCTGGACGAAGCTTTTGCGCGTCTGCGCGAGATTGAGGACCGCATGAGTGCCAATAAAGAAGGCACCCAGATAGCCGCCATCAACGAGGCATCAGGCAAAAACCCTGTCACTGTGACGCCTGACACCTTATATGTGATCTCCAAGGCTCTGGAATATGCCCAGAAGACTAACGGCGCCTTCGACCCGACGGTCGGGCCGCTTGTTAAACTGTGGAACATAGGCAGCGAGGATGCAAAAGTGCCGCCCATGTCGAAGATAAAGGCAGCTCTTGCGCTTATCGATTATAAGAAAGTACAGATGGACCCCAACAAGCTCACTGTTTACCTTCCGGTAGCAGGGATGCGTTTGGATCTTGGGGCAATCGCCAAAGGCTACGCGGCTGACGAAGTAGAAAAAATCATGGTCGCCCATAAGGTAAAATCCGCGATAATCGATCTTGGCGGTAATGTGTTTGTGTATGGCAAGAAGAAAGATGGCACGCCCTGGCGCGTCGGCATTCAGAACCCTTATTCCGACCGCGGCGAATATATTGGCCTTGTGACCGGCGGACAGATGACCGTCGTCACCTCCGGCGTGTACGAGCGCTACTTTATCGAGAACGGCAAGCGTTATCACCATATTCTGGACACGACGACCGGCTTCCCTGTCGATAATGGGCTCATCTCGGTTTCGATCGTGACAGAATCGAGCATCGACGCTGACGCGCTTTCAACCTCAGTCTTTGCCCTCGGGCTGGACAAGGGCATGAAATTGGTCGAATCGCTCCAGGATGTCTACGCGATCTTTATTGATTCCAACAACAAGGTCTACTTAAGTCCAGGCACGAACAAGATATTCACACTCACCGATAACAAATTTACCTTGAGTGACTATAAATAAGGCTCTCAGGTTAGGTTCAGTTTAGGGTAGCAGCTTTGTTGTCCGCAAGTTTCATGAGCTTTGTCTGGACAAAAAGCCACGGAGCGCCATAGCTGATCCAAATGCCAAGGAGCGCGTAGCGGATAAATCGGACCAGTGCGTCTCCTGACGCCAGCGCGTCGCCCAAGATGAGTTTTGGCAAGAGGTAGATGAGCGCCGAAGTGGCTAGTCCAACCAGGTATCGCACTACCTTTTGCACTGCAGTCCCGCCCACCTCGAATTTGAGCTTTTTCGCCGCCAGCACAAAACCGGCAACACTACCAAAGAAAACGCCGGAAAGCAACGTGTCCGAAGGCAGGAGAAAATTCATTACTATTGCAATTATAGCCGTTATCATGAGTTGAAATCTGATCTCGAGTTTGCCCCAAAGGCTGCTGAGTTTTCGGTCCGAGATGTGCGCGACAAACACAATCAGAGCCCCAATGGCCCAGCCCGCAAAAACATCCGTGGGGAAATGGACACCCAAGTATAGCCGTGATACACCAACAAGGAGTGGCACTGCGATGGCAAGTGTCCATCCAAGCGCCTTTGGGAGCATATCGAGCATCGCGCCCCAAAACGTCACGCTGTTTTGGCTGTGCCCAGAGGGTAAGCCTGGAGAAGCCTCCCTTGCGAGACCCAGTTCCGGCTTAAAATCGTAGGGGCGCGGCTGCATAAAAAGCACTTTTAACCATGAGTTCAGGAACCCGGACAGAATGACGATAACGCCAATTTTGGCGCCTTTTTTATGGTCCACACACCAGTACAAGAGCGGCAAAGCGGCAAGGACAAAATATTCAGACCCAAGGAGCGAGATAATCTGCATGGGAACAAGCGCGTTCGGTCCAAAAAACTTCTGAACCGCCTCCACCACCCCAAGCCCCCACACCAAGACCGGTTGCATGCGCTCACCTCCCTGCATATTTCAAGATTAGGATCAAGATCAGGACTTTTTGCGCCCATGGCTGTCCACACTGACTACTGTGCCCGTTCTAGACTCAGAGTTCCACGCTCATAATAGAATGCCGATCTTCGTCCATGCAAGGGTGACTTTTGTACGTTACCTTGTCAGCACTTCCAGCTTGACTCAACGTCGCGGATTGTAGTACAAACGTCTAGGATTGCCGGCATGGTGAAATGGCATACACGGTAGACTCAAAATCTGCTGCTCGCGAGGGCGTGTGGGTTCAAGTCCCACTGCCGGCATAGATTTTTTGTCTTAGTATTGTTTCCAACAGAATTCCATTCTTTGCTTGTGTTTTTGAGAGAGTGCCTTTATAGTCCTTTTTATGGACAGCTTGGCATTTGCGCTAGAAAGTGTACTTCCTATCATTCTGCTTGCAGTACTCGGGTATTTTCTGGGCAGGAAAAAATTTGTAGAACCGGGATTTTCCCCATCTGTCACAAGGCTAACCTTCAATTTGTTCCTGCCGGCAATGCTTTTTCAATCCATCTATGATGCCGATTTTTCTGTACTGTTTTCATGGAAAATGATCCTCGTCACGCTCGGAATTACGCTTGCATGCACGATATTATCGATACCGCTTCTGAAATTGGTAGAGCCCGATGAATATGAGCGCGCCACCATGGTGCACAGTGCGTTCCGTTCCAACTCAGTGATTATCGCCCTGCCTATCATTGCCAATATGTACGGCCAGGCGGGCAAGAGCGAAGCGGCTATTCTGCTTGCATTCTTGCTTCCGTTTTCCAACATCTGCACTGTGCTCATTTTTTTGTGGGGCAATGGGAAGCTCTCCGAGGCAAAACCCCTGGAGATTCTCAAGTCTATCCTTACAAATCCAATTACGATAGGAGTTTTGGCGGCCTTGCCGTTTGCTCTTCTCAGAATACACTTGCCGTTCTTTATTGAAAAAACCATCGACTATTTGGCTTCGATGACAGTACCGATAGCCCTTTTGGATATGGGTATGGGGCTCGCAGGACGGAAAATCGCGGCAAAACGCACCATGGTTTTCTCGTCTGTCTTGTGGAAAATCGTAGTAACCCCAATTCTCTTCGTTGCAGCGGGACTTTTGTGTGGTATCAAGTCGCAGGATATGGCTATTCTATTTCTGTTTGGTGCAGCGCCTACGGCGGTTTCTGCCTACGCTATGACCAAGGGCATGTCTGGGGACGCAGAACTTACAAGCGATATCATCCTGGCAACCACAGTCGGATCGGCGTTTGTGATGTCCTTTGGCCTCTTCGTACTGAGATTCGTTCACCTTATCTGAAACGATACTCGACTAGAGGATTCGCCGCGAGAGTATCGCCTCAATAATGCAGGCTAAAGGTTACGTCCCAGAAGAATCGCTGTCCAGAAGGCATGTAGATATCGTACAGGGAGTCCGCAAAGGGGAACGTATACCCTGCATCGACACCAAGATAGACATAATCCATGACATCGAGCACAAGGCCACCTCCTGCAGAGAAAAGAAATCCCTGTTTGTCCACCGACAAACTCTTGGCAAGACCACCGTAATACCCAGCATCACCAAAAACATACACCATTGGGTGCAACATTTCTTTTCCGAATAGCGCCGGGCCGGCAAGCCGCAGCTCGGCGCTCGCAAGCGCCTTAGTGTTTGCTTCGTAGCCCCATTTCGGATAGCCGCGGACGCCGCCCCCCAGCCCCATGTACGGCAGCCTGCCGCCAAAACTTGTCAGCACGTACAGTGGCACGTGTCGGCCGGGGGCGTAGTCCGCGGCGAAAAAGCCGGCGGCATACATGGCAACGCCATTAGACCGGCCCGGCGCAGAGGCATACAAAGGCACGTATCCAGTAACCTTCGCGGTAACTCTTGTAAACGAGGTGCCACCGACAAAGTCCAAACCTTCTGGCGCATACTCAAAGGTAAACTCGCCCTTTACGCCGCTTTTTGACTTCTCAACGGTCTCTTGGACGGTCGAACCTCCCATCCCCCCTAGGAACGAAAAGCCGAAGAGCCCATTGGCATCACTAAAGATTTCCGTCGCATGCGTTTCCGAATTTTTCTCGTAACGTATTCTGCCCAACACGAAAAAGTCCAAATAAGGCCCAGTGCTTCTTCCTGCAGGCCTATTGCGCAGCGTTACTCCTCCATCCAGTTCCAAATTGGGCCAGTTAAACCATTGAATGCTGTCGAACTCAGAGGGAACCTCAATCGGGGCGCCTGTCTCAGTGTTCCTAAGAATCTTTCTGTCCTCGTACCCCCCGGCAACCCTCGCATTAAAGAAGAGCCGCTGGTTCCTGGTCAGAATTCGTATATCGGCATCCACGCCGGTGGGAATCGGAATTCCCGATGCAATTGCGTAATTAAAGCGAACGTCGTTTATTGTGAATTGCAGCCCTTTCGACTGAAAGCTCTGTGCCTCCAGAAAGGACGGACTGAGTATGGCAACAACAATAATCG
>JBDKTP010000078.1:0-8844 GCA_039680115.1 Rectinema sp. | reverse complement strand
TTTTCGATTCTCATTACGACCCATATCGTGGAGCCGTGCTACATGTAAGGGTGATGGAAGGTGTGCTCAAAAAGGGCATGAAGATTCGCCTCATGTCGAGTGGTGCAGTGTGCGAAGTGGAAGAGGTTGGGCTTTTCAAAATCGTTCCTGCTGCCGCCGACTTGCTTTCGGCAGGGGAGGTCGGATACTGCGTCGCGGGTATAAAGACGGTCCATGATGTACGGGTTGGAGATACGATTACGGATGACGAGCGTCCATGTGCCGAGGCGCTACCTGGCTTTCGGGAGATTAAACCGGTGGTCTTCAGCTCGATCTACCCTATGGATTCCGCTGACTACGACGAACTCAAAGAAAGCCTCGAGAAGTTGACGCTAAACGACGCGTCGCTTGTATTTGAAAAGGACAATTCACTCGCCTTAGGATTCGGTTTTCGATGTGGCTTCCTGGGCCTCTTGCACCTTGAGGTTGTTCAAGAACGCCTTGAGCGCGAGTTTGGCCAATCAATCATCATGACCGCACCATCGGTTCGGTACAAAATCCTTCTGCACAATGGGGAGACAATTTTTATTGATAATCCTTCGGAGTATCCTGATCCGTCGCGCATTGAGAGCACGGAAGAGCCATATATAAAGGCTGAAATCATTACGCCAGTCACCTATATAGGAAACTTGATCACGCTGGCCTTAAGCAAACGGGGCGAACAGAAGTCTTTTACGCACTTGGACGAGAAGCGTGTGGAATTGGTGTTCGAAATGCCCCTTGCCGAGGTTCTGTTTGATTTTTACGACAAGCTTAAGTCTACAAGCCGAGGTTACGCCAGTTTCGATTATGAAGTGATCGGTTACAGGCCTACCGATCTTGTCAAACTCGACTTTTTGATCAATGGCGAGCCCTTGGATGCTCTTTCTATGCTGGTTTATCGTCCAGAGGCCTATGACCGAGCGCGAAAGGTCTGCGAGCGCCTACAAAAGAATATTCCGCGGCAACAGTTCAAAGTGGCCATTCAGGGAGCTATCGGTGCTCAGATCATCGCACGGGAGACAGTCAATCCTGTCCGCAAAGATGTTCTTGCCAAGTGCTATGGCGGCGACATCTCGCGCAAGCGCAAACTCCTGGAAAAGCAAAAAGAAGGCAAGAAGCGTATGAAGATGGTAGGCAACGTGGAGCTTGGTCAAGAAGCGTTCCTTGCAGTCTTGCGGACCGACGACGAGAACAACTAAGCCCACCAAGCACGCCAGAGCGTAGGCACAAGAAGTACATAAATTAAGAAGGGCCATCCTAGGGATGGCCCTTCTCATATCGTGTTCAATCGCAGAATCTAGCTGCGTACAATACGTACAAAAAGAATCTACTTCTTCTCAGGCTCCTGTGTGGTTGTTGTAGTCTGTTCCTGCTGGGTATCCTGGCTCGATTCTTGTGTGCTTTGATTTTGACTTTGTTGAGTAGTCGCAGCACTGGATGCCGTACCACCGACCTTATAGAGCGCCAGGAAAGCCTTATTGAAGTCATCTTTGAGCTTCTTGCTCTTAAGAATTGTATCGCGGGTTTGCGTATCCAAAGCCTGCTGCTGGAAATATGGGTAGGCAAACTTGGTCATTGCCACATCGTCGTCGGTAGCCTGTTTTTCTTCTTTGACGAAGAAAACCACTACATAATCACCAACAACAAGAGGCTTTGAAATAGTGTTAAGAGGAAGAGAGAAAACCTCGGTCATAAAACTTTCGCTCGATTCTGCGTCTGCAAGGGCTGGATCATTATTGGTCCACATGCCCTGCAGCAAAGGAATCTGCTGACCATAGGCGTAGAAAGTCGGTGTGTTCAGGTTTATAAACATAGGGCCAGCTTCTTTGAGCGGCAGTTTTGCATTCTGTACGATTTTCTTAAAATCATCGGCCTTGGTAGAGGTAATCAAGCTTGTTGCTTTTGCCATGGCCCAAGATTCCATAGTCCCTTTTTCCTTTTCCTTGATATATGAGCGGACTTCGTTTATTGTTGTTGGATTTGTAAAATCGGGTTCAGCTATCTCCGAATTGATTTTAAAGAAGGCCCATGCGTTCTCGCCAAGTTTGTAGACATCGGAAATCTCGTCCTTCTTGAGGGCAGCCACTTTGGCGGCATCGGCTTTGTTTGAAAAGCCTTCTTCAAACGTATAGTAGATCACTGTCCCCGCATCTCCGCCCTTGTCGGCATAGGCGTCTTTGGAATGGCTTTTTGCGGCATCTTCAAAAGAAAGCTTATTATCCTGCACCTGCTTTAAGATTTTTTTTGCATCCGACTCAGAAGATGTTATCGTGATGCGGGAAATTCCAATGGTTCTGAAGAGATCAGAATTGCTCTTGCCCCAGGCGACAACTTCGCTGTCAGGGAAGTCGGAGAGCGGAATAGACGTATACACGATGGTCCGTTGAGGTTTAGCCATGTCGGCCACAAACTGAATCTCTGCAGTTGATGGAGCCACGGAATAGAGGTCTTCATAATACCTTCTGACATAGAGATCATCCCGTGTGGAATTCCGCAGCGACAAAAGTGTGGCTTTGGGAGTTTGATTGTACTTTTCTAAAGAAAACTTGCCATTATCCTGGAATTGCGCCAGTTGAGTCATGGCCTCGTCCAGGCCTTTTTCAGTTACCCTAAAACCGCTTCGTGCAACGGTATCGATAAGGGCCGTGCGGATTGCGGTGCTCTGGAATGCAATTCTCCACACTTGATACGCATACATCTGAAAATTTTCTTCAGGTAGGCCTTGTTGCCGCAAATACTCGTTGATCTGCGAAACCTGATCTGCAAAATAAGAATCGGGCCGGTACTGAATTGGTTTGCCATTCCAACTGCCAAAGTCGGGAATAGACCCCGCAGACGAGCTTCCCATGGACGGTATGAAGACAAAAGCTACGATTACAATGACCAAGAGCAAAATGGTCCCTGCATAAAGGAGCGGATTCCTTATCCCTTTTTTGTTTTTAGGCTTTGGTTCGCCCTTAGGTGTTTCTTTGCCTTCTGGCTTGTTTGTTTGCGACGCCATTTTTTTCCTTCTAATATTAGACTTCTTCTGGAAAGAGTCGGAAGGTACGGTACCATGATAGGCCAAAGCTGTCAACGAGATGGGTATCGGCTGCCAGACGGGATTGGTTGCCAGGCTGGGTTGGTTGCCATAAGGAAAGCGCACACGGGTACGTTGTTGCACGGCTCATTAGTCTTGCTTAGGATGATTTTGCAGTAGTATCTTAGCAGTATGAGTATCGTTACAAAAAGCGGAGACGAGGGCCAGACCGATCTGTGGTCCGGTGAACGCGTAAACAAGGACTCGCTCAGGGTCGAGGCCTATGGGACGGTGGACGAACTTTCGTCCTCCTTGGGTATGGCACGGCATCTTTGCGGCCTTTCAGAAGTCCGGGCGGCAATAGATGAGATCCAACGTCTGCTTTTTCGTGTGGGTGCTCAGCTTGCTTCCCCGAGTAAGCCTGTTCAAAACCCGATAACTTCTCAGGACGTAGAGGATATGTCTGCGAAGATTTTTGCCCTAGAAGAGAAAATCGTCATCAAAAGCTTCGTAGTACCGGGGATGACTGCAGGCTCTGCCGCTTTGGATATTTCCAGAACCATTGCAAGAAGGGCAGAAAGACGCATCGTTTCGCTCTCTCATACCGAAGACGTTTCCAGGGACCTGCAAAAACTGATAAACCGTTTGTCCGATTATCTTTTTATGCTTGCTAGAGACGAGGAAGATGCAGCGGGAAAACTGACGTTTGTCAATTAATGCCGACTAATCTGCGTGTGAGGTCATTGCGCGAGGCTAGAGGTTATTTAGAGGTTATAAGGATGGGCCACTATGAAACTGTATTCTAAGAAACAGATGATCTGGGTCAGTGTTGGTACGGGCTTGGTGGTTGCAGTCGTGGTTATAGGTATTGGAAGCTTGCTGGGTCTAAAGCCGAGAAGCGCGAGTTCGTCCTCGGTTGTCGAATCTATTCCTTCAATTTCGTCTTCGTCGAGTCCAGACCAGCTCACGACCGATGATGGTGCCTCGCTTGAAAAGAGCGTGCAAGTGCAAACCGTACAAAGCACAACATCTACCTCGTCGCCCGCCGTTACGTACGGTTCTACAGGTTACTATTCGCAGGATGAGTTAGAAACGATCAACGTATACGAAAAATACAACGAGTCTGTCGTGAACATAACCACTGAGGTCATGGCCATAAACTGGTTTATGGAGCCTGTGCCGCAGAGTGGTGGTTCGGGCAGTGGTTCGATCATCGACGAAGAAGGACATGTCATGACGAACTATCACGTTATAAAAGACGCGTACAAGCTTTTTGTGAACTTGGCCGACGGCAGCAGGTACGAAGCCAAGGTTGTAGGTACGGACCAACAGAATGACCTGGCCGTGATCCAGTTCAAACCACCAGCCGGTAAAAAACTCAAGCCGATTCCTTTTGGCAGTTCTAAGAACTTGCGGGTGGGACAAAAAGTTCTTGCCATTGGTAACCCTTTTGGACTGGAACGTACGCTTACGCAAGGCATTGTTTCTGGTCTTGGACGTCCTATTCAGGAGGACAGTACAACGGTCCTTCGTAACATGATTCAGACCGACGCATCCATCAACCCAGGTAATTCAGGCGGGCCTCTGCTCAACTCAAGAGGCGAGATAATTGGCATAAATACAATGATTTATTCTACTTCCGGTGGATCAGTAGGAATTGGGTTTGCTATTCCTATAGATACAGCGGCAAGGATTGTGCCAGAGCTAATAAAGAACGGCTTTGTGAATCGAGGTATTATCGAAATGGAAAGCATACAGCTTTTCCCGGACCTCGTAGAATATCTGCAGGAAACCGGATATGGCTCTCCTGTGGAAAAGGGCTTACTTGTGTCGTCAGTGAAGAAGGGTAGCAACGCAGATATTGCTGGCCTGCGAGGTGGAACAAAGGCCGTCCGGTACGGTCAATACATCTTTAATATTGGGGGAGACATTATCACAAGCGTCGACGGTGAGGCCATCACTTCGGTTGCCGACCTTAACACTGCCCTTGAAGATAATAGACCGGGGGATAAAGTCTGGGTCGAGTTCTATCGTGGCAAACAGAAGATGAAGGTCCAAGTCGTACTGGCTCAACAACCTCGGAGTAAATAGCTTGAGGACTCAAGGCAAAAACCAATGAAACCTTTTGTTGTTTCTGCACCCTTTGAGCCGGCAGGCGATCAGGGGAGCGCCATTAATGAGCTCGTGGCCGGTATCGAACGTGGCGATCATTATCTTACCCTTAAAGGAGTTACAGGCTCGGGTAAGACCTTTACGATGGCAAAGGTGATCGAAGCAGTGCAGAAGCCTACGCTTGTAATCTCGCATAATAAGACTCTGTCGGCTCAGCTATATCGTGAATTCAAAGGTTTTTTCCCTGACAATGCCGTCGAGTACTTTGTCTCCTATTACGACTACTATCAGCCGGAGGCATATGTCCCTTCAAAAGACCTTTACATTGAGAAGGATTCAAGCATAAACGACGAGATCGACCGAATGCGCCTGTCCGCAACCGCTTCCCTTATGGAAAGGCGCGACGTCATAATCGTGGCTACGGTGTCTTGTATCTATGGCTTGGGTTCGCCGGATCTGTATCGCGAGATGCGGCTCTACTTTGATAGGGGTAAGCCAATCGATATAGAAACTGTAAAGCGCAATTTGGTCAACTTGCAGTATGAACGCAATGACGTTGTGCTCGACCGCGGCAGATTCAGGATTAGGGGCGACACAATCGAGGTTTTTCCTGCTTATCTGGAAGAGGCGTACCGAATTGAGTTGGACTACGATGTTGTGGCCAGAATCCGCAAGCTGGATCCTCTTACTGGCAAACTGGGCGACGATTTGGAAGAAGCAATCATTTATCCTGCCAAACACTTTGTCATGCCGGAAAACATGGTCAAGAATGCCGTAAAAGAAATCCGCGAAGAACTGGAGATCCAGTATGAGAAGTTCATGGCTCAGAAGAAGTTCCTTGAGGCTGAGAGGCTAAAATCAAGGACAGAATACGACATCGAAATGTTGGAAGAAATGGGGTATTGCCCCGGAATCGAGAACTATTCTGCGCCGCTCTCCGGTCGTAAACCTGGGGAGAGGCCCGGTGTTTTGATTGATTATTTTCCCAAGGATTTTCTCACCTTTATAGATGAGTCTCACGTGACACTGTCACAGTTGGGCGCCATGTATGCAGGAGACCGGAGCAGGAAAAGCTCGCTCGTGGAGTATGGTTTTCGACTTCCCTGTGCGCTCGACAACAGACCCTTGCGAATCGACGAATTTGAGTCGATGGTTCCTCAGGTTGTGTATGTCTCTGCAACGCCGGCAGAGACCGAGCTTTCCCGTTCCAGTGTGGTCGCCGAGCAACTGATTCGTCCCACAGGATTGGTCGATCCAGAGATACAGGTGCATCCTACCGAAGGTCAAATGGAGGATATCTACGCACGTGTCAGGGAACGCGCTGCACGAGGAGAGCGGAGCTTGGTCATTACGCTCACCAAGAAGATGGCCGAAGAATTGACGGAGTACCTTGTAGGCCTTGGCTTGCGTGTTCGATACATCCATTCGGAAGTGGAAACTATCGAGCGCGTCGAAATACTGAAGGATCTGCGTGCTGGCGAATTCGATGTGCTTGTGGGAATAAATCTGCTGCGCGAAGGTATCGATCTTCCGGAAGTGTCGTTTATCGCCATACTGGACGCCGACAAAATTGGTTTTTTGCGGTCTGCGACAAGCCTCATACAAATTATAGGAAGAGCTGCCCGCAACGCTGCGGGCCTTGTCGTGATGTACGCCGACCAGGAAAGCGCGGCCATGCATACCGCAATAAGCGAGACAAACAGGCGCAGGAACATACAGCTCGCCTATAACAAAGAGCATGGCATAACTCCAACTACGATAAAGAAATCAGTTCAGGACATTCTTGAACGGCATAAGGAAGAGAAGATAGAAGTTACGACCGACGAAATCACTTTCCTCAAAAAAACACACAATATTCTCGTTCCAGAACAGAAAAAGGCACTCATTAAATCTCTCGAAGCCAGAATGCTGGAACATGCCAAAAACCTGGAATTTGAGGAAGCTGCCTTGCTTCGGGACGAGATTGCTCGTATAAAAGAAGGCGCAGAAGTGTAGTTTTCTTTGTTTGCAGCTGAACAGTTTTCATGGCGGCCATATTCTGTTTTCGTTTCGTTTTGTCTTTGTGTGGTCTGTTTTGGTCGCCTGTTTGACTTTTTTGAGAAGGCCAGGTATGAAAAGGCTAGGTAAAAGATGAAAAACGAAGATTCAAAGTCGGTATTCCAAAGAATTTCAGTTATCGACGCACATTCTGACGCTTTGCTCGCCGTAGTTGGCGACAGCCAGATCCCCGGAGAAGTCGGTTGCAGAGATTTCCTTGTGCGCAACAGGCTGAGTCATGTGGATTTGCCAAAGCTCCTTGAAGGTCGCGTCTGTTGTCAATTTCTGGCACTTTTTACTGAGAACGCCGATGTGCCACGTGCCTTTGCATTTACTCACGGCCTCATAGACAAGTTTGAAGAAATCTGTGCGAAGTCTGAAGGGAAGTTTTTCCCGATCCTGACCGGTGCGGATCTTGACCGACCGGAACCCGGTAAGTCGGTAGGAGCCTTGCTTTCCATCGAGGGTGCAGAGGCTCTCGATGGAAGTATCGACAATGTCGATGGATTCTATGCTAGAGGCGTCAGAGCCATAGGCATTACATGGAGTAGACGCAATCCTTTTGGTCGTGGAGTTCAGGTAGAGGGCACAGACGGTCTCACTTCTCTTGGCAAGGAACTTGTAGAAAAGCTTGAGTCAAAGAGAATGCTGGTGGACGTATCCCATCTGTCTGACACAGCATTTTGGGACCTTGTGGGAGTGGCTAAACGTCCGATAATCGCTTCCCATTCGAATGCCCGTGCGGTTAACAATCATCCACGCAATCTTACGGACGAACAGATTCGGGCGATTGCACAAAGTGGCGGTGCAATCGGCGCGGTGTTCGTACCCAATTTTGTTAGTCTAAAACCCACAAAGTCTTACCTTGAACACCTTGTCGATCACATCGATCACATAGTTCAGGTAGGTGGTCTTGAGACGGCAGCCCTGGGTTCTGACTTCGATGGGTATCGAGGCGTGGAAGGGCATGTTTTGGCAGACGCATCGGAATATGGTCTTCTTTGCGATGCACTTCTTGGGCGAGGCTACAGCGAAGACATGGTGAGCAAGATTATGGGCAAAAACTGGGAGCGCGTAATCAAAGAAGTGCTCGGTTAAGGAGATGCGTATCGCTTTGATTGGATTCATGGGGTCAGGCAAGACCACGGTCGGGCGTCGCTTGAGCGAGATGTTGGAGTACTCATTCATAGACCTCGACGAAGAAATTGAAAAAGCTGCCCATGCAAGCCCCGCTGAATTATTCAAGTTTTATGGTGAAGAGACTTTTCGCTCGATTGAGTCTAAGGTCCTTGAACAACTAGGGGTGGCAGACGCTGATTTTGTGCTGGCCTGTGGCGGTGGAGTTGTAGAACAGGCACGCAATCGGGAAGTTTTGCGAAAACACTTCCTGACTGTTTGGCTGGATGTTCCTTTTGATGAAGTTGCTAGACGGCTGTCCGGGGAATCCGGAAGGCGGCCTCTGTGGACTGAATCGGATAGTAAAGCTGCGCAGCCGATATCCTCTCACTCATCTTTGGAAAACAAGAACGAAGTATTGTACAATCGTCGTCAGGCGCTTTATGCCGAATGTGCAGATTTGGTCTACCGTTGGGAGGAACCAGAAGGCCACGATGCTTCAGCGCTTCATGTTTATGAGCTTATAGAGCAACGCGGTG
>JBDKTP010000077.1:0-1970 GCA_039680115.1 Rectinema sp. | reverse complement strand
AGGTTGGGCGTCAAATCGACGCATATTCTGGATGGGCGTTCGCCACATTCAATTTTGCTGGAGCTATTCAGCGACAAAGGCATGGGGACGATGATCGTATGACAGACCGATTCATGAACACGTATCACCGCACTGGCCTGGTTTTTGACCATGGGCAGGGCGCGCGGCTTTTTACGGTTGAGGGTAAGGAATACATCGATTTTACTGCAGGCATTGGAGTTAATTCCCTTGGGCACAACCATCCACGGCTGGTAAAGGCCATTGCGGATCAGGCGGCAAAGACAATTCATGTCTGCAATTATTTTATGACGGAACCTTCGAGCGAGCTGGCACAGCGAATAACTGATGCAGCCGGTTGCGACAAGGTGTTTTTCAGCAATTCGGGCGCAGAAGCGAACGAGGCGGCGATCAAAATCGCGCGCAAATATGGCTCGTCCAAGCGTCCCGATAAGAATGTAATCGTGACCCTTGTCGATTCGTTCCACGGGAGGACGGTGACAACGCTGACGGCCACAGGGCAGGAGAAGTTTCACAAGTATTTTGGGCCGTTTACGCCGGGCTTTGTGTATGTGCACGCGAATGACCTTGCAGAGTTGGACGCTGCGCTCACGGATAAGGTGTGTGGCTTCTGGTTTGAGCCTATCCAAGGCGAGGGTGGCGTCAAGATGGTGTCGCCTGAATATTTGAAGGCCGCGGAAAAAATGTGCAAGGAGCGCGACATTCTGTTTATGGCGGACGAGGTGCAAAGTGGCGTGGGAAGGCCGGGCGCCTTCCTGGCGTGCCAGAAATTGGGGCTGACGCCTGATATCGTTTCAGTGGCCAAGGGGCTGGCGGGAGGCGTGCCGATCGGTGCCACGATGGCGCGAGGCGCCGCGGCCGACGTGCTGCAGGTGGGGGACCATGGGACGACGTTTGGGGGCAACCCGCTGGCGGCGGCCGCGGCGCTCGTGGTGCTGTCCGAGATTTCGGCACCCGGATTCTATGACGAAGTGAGCCGCAAGGGTGAATGGATACGAAAAGAGGTTGGGGCCTGGAAGCATCCTGTCGTTAAGGACGTGCGCGGGATAGGGCTTATGATCGGCATCGGGGTTACGGTCCCGCCTGACGAAGTGGCTGCAGCCTGCCGCGAGCGGGGGCTTCTTGTGCTGACAGCGGGCGAAGATACGGTGCGGCTTTTGCCACCCCTCGTGATTACGGACAAGGACATAGCAGAGGGCCTTTCCGTCCTCAAAGCCAGTCTGGATGCAATAAAGGTGCAGTAAAATAGTGGCGTTTGCGGTAGAATGAATGGGTATATAAGACGTTCAAGATTGCGCAAAACAAGGAGAACCCATGCAGGACATGAATGCGGTCTATCGTTCCCGCCGAGAGCGTGTTGCAAAATTCATTTCGTCGCGAGGGATTGCGGCAGTTCGTTTTGAGGACTTTGAGAGCGGACGGAACCCGTCTGTGCGTTATCTTTCTGGGCATCCGAGCGACGCCTTTTTGGTCATTGCAGCGGACGGGTCGTCGGTCCTGGTGCCGTGGGATGAGAATATGGCCCACAAGTTGGCTTCCGTAGATGCGATTGTGCCCTATACGAGTTTTGGCAGGAGTTCCGAAGCGGCTATGAAAGCTGTCCTTGAACAGTTGGGCATACCAAAAGGTTCTAAGGTCGAATTCCCTGAGATGACGCCATATCCTTCTTATATCGATCATGTGGAGGCACTTGAGGACTGGGACCTTGTATGTGAGCACGGTGGTTCCGATACCGAAGTGCTTTCCATGCGCGCAGTAAAAGACGAGCTCGAGCTCGAAATCTACGAGCGGGCTTCGGCATTGACCAACGCGATTATCGAGCAATTGGCCCAGCAGGTGGCTTCCGGCAAGCTCACGACGGAACTGGATGTTGCGCTCTACATCGAAAAAGAAGCGCGCGCTCACGGCGCGGAGCGTACTGGCTTTGAAACGCTTGCTGCAGGGCCTGAGCG
>JBDKTP010000076.1:0-7793 GCA_039680115.1 Rectinema sp. | reverse complement strand
TGCCCGCAGGCACAATTTTTGTGAACTTGCCATCTTTCACAAGCACATCGACCAGGACGAAGTCGGCTTCACCCGGCAGGGCGGCGGCTACGTTCCTGAGTATCATTTGACGACTCATTTTACCGCTCCATCCAGATACTTCTCGATCTTTTCAGGGATGAGAGGAATACTGTAGAAATCAGGACCATTCGGTTTTGCCGCCCGCAGGGCGTTCAATACCGCAAAATACCCCGCGATACCGTACTGCAAGGGTGGTTCTCCTATCGCTTTGGAATTGAAGGGCGCAGCCCAGTTTTCTATGCCTGGCAGGAACTTGATTTTCACGTCCTCAGGAAGGAAAGCCTCGTCCGGAACCTTGTAGGTGGAAAGGGTATCGCTCAAAGGTCTTCCGTCTTCGCCAAAGCGCAGGTCTTCCAAAAGCGCCCAGCCAAGGCCCTGTGCAAAGCCGCCCTCGATCTGCCCCAAGTCGATGGTCTTGTCCAGGCTGTTGCCTACATCGTGCGCAATAAAGGCGGATTCGAGCTTATAGGTGCAGCGCACTAAATCCACACGTGCAACTACACACGCAGTGCCGTAGACGTGGTAGGCAAACGGCGAGCCCCACTGGCGCTTGTCGTCAAACACAAGGTTCGGCGTTGCATAGTAGGCGTGGGCAGACAAGTCAATGCGCGCCATATTGGCTGCCGAAACCAGCTTGTTCCAGGCAAGTCCCGTGTCCTTGCCAGATGAGAAAACAACGCCATCGCGGAATTCGATTGAATCCGGGCTCACGCCTAGCATTTCCGCCGCCTTTTTGCAGAGCCTTGCCTTTATCTCATTACAGGCTATTTGAGTAGCCATGCCGTTCATGTCTGCACCGGTGCTCGCTGCCGTGGGCACGGTATTGGCCACGGTCAGGGTAGTTGTGCGCTCGACATGGATCTTGTCAGTAGACAGCCCGAAGGTTCTTGCCGCCACAAGGGCAATTTTGTTCGACACCTGCTGGCCCATTTCGACGGCGCCGGTGGACACGAGGATCGAACCGTCCGTGTAAACGTGGACGAGCGCTCCTGCCTGGTTCAAAAAGAGGTTTGTAAACGAAATTCCAAAGCAGATAGGAATGAAAGCGGCACCTTTTTTCTCGGTTGTGTGCGTGGCGTTGAATTCTTCTATTTCTGCCTTGAGGTGCGGCCAGTTGGACTCGGCGATCACTTCGTCAAAGGCTTCTTTGGCTCGAACCCGCTTCATCGGCATGCCATAGTGGCTGACATCGCCTTCCGCGACGAGGTTCTTACGCTGAATATCGACGGCGCTGCAGCCCATCTTACGTGCTAATAGATCGATTGCAGATTCGATGACAAAAAAGGACTGCGGCGCTCCAAAACCGCGGAACGCGGTAAAAGAAGGCAGGTTGGTCTTGCACATGTAGCCGGTAACGCGAACATTCGGAATGTGATAGGCGCCTGTAGCGTGCAAAAGCGTGCGCGACAGAATAGCAGGGGAAAGGTCGCAGCTCGAGCCAGAATTCTGGTAGTAGTCGGCTTCGAAAGCAAGAATATGGCCCTCTTTGTCTGCGCCAATGCGAAAATCCGAGGAATACGGGTGGCGCTTTCCGGTTGCGCGCATGTCTTCGTGTCGGTTCAGATAGAGCTTGACCGGCTTGTGACTCAACCAGGCCCCCAAGGCCGCAAGGCTCGCCCAATATGAGGCCTGCTCTTCCTTGCCGCCAAAGCCGCCACCCAAGCGCCGTGCCTCCACTTCGACCATGCTCATGGGAAGACCCAGGCACCGCGCAATGGAGCGCTGTACGCCAGTCGGAGATTGCGTACTGGATATAACAAAGACTTTTCCGCCATCGCGCACTTCTGCAAAGCAGCCTTGTGTCTCAAGGTAGACATGCTCTTGTCCGCCAGAATCCACTCGTCCGGAAACCACATAGTCGCACTGTGCAAAAGCAGCAGTGGTGTCCCCGCAATATGCAGTGCTGGAAGGCAAAATAAAGTTGTTTTGTTTGGCGGCTTCCCGTGGATCCGTGATCACTGGAAGTGGTTCTGATTTTATCTCCACAAGGGTGGCAGCCTTGCGTGCGAGGTTCCTCGTCCTGGCAAGCACGAGGACAAGCGGTTGTCCCCAATACTCCCACTCGCTTTCAGGCAAGACAGGCTCGTCGTTTTTGTTGGTGCCAATCTGATTTTCACCGGGAACGTCTTTGGCGGTGATGACGACGACAGATGGGTCGAGGGAACGTGCCTTCTGGGTCGAAATAGACAGAATCCTGCCGTGAGCGCTCTCCGAAAGTTTGACAGCTGCCTGTAAGCAATCGGATGGCTCGGGAAGATCGTCCACAAATTTGGTGAGTCCTTTGATATTTAAAACTGATGCTTCACGATTTTTCATGGAACAGCTCCTTATGGAAATAGCACCTTGCCAATACCGTCATTTTCAAAAAACTTGAGGAAGTGGGCGATGATGAGCCTGCCGAGCATGTCCCGCCTGTAGCTGTCTGTTCCTCGCACATCGCTTATGGGGTTGATCTCGGCCATCGCGGCGCCTGCAGTTTTTTGCGCGAGGGCGGCAAGCTTAGCGGAATCGTGCGTAAACTCATTTCCTTCAATGATTTGTACAGCTTTTTGAAGGAGAGCTGGCGTCGGTGCGATGCCGCCAGCGCTCAAGCGCACGTCGCGGAACCTGCCATCCACAATGCGGAATGACATCGCAGTGTTGACGGATGCTATATCCAGCCGTTTTCGCTTTGCGATCTTCTCAAAGGAGAAGTAAAGCGGACTTTCATTTTCCGCATACTGTTCCGCTTCTGGCACCCGGACTGCGAGGATTGCCTCAGACCCAATGAGGTCGATTTTCTTGTAGCCTAAGAAAAACTTCTCGAGGGGAACGGTTCTGGTCGAATTTACCCCTGTGACACCTGCAAGGCTCGCAACGCCGATTACGAGGACGGCTCCGGCGCCAAGGAGCATGCTTGTAAGGTCTCCAACAGGGGAAGCGTTGGCGATGTTGCCGCCAACTGTGGCCAGGTTACGAATGAGGGTACTCGCGAATTCGGTCTCGTAGTTCTCGATACCTGGAATAGCCTTGCGCACGAGCGGCGAGGCAAAAAAGTCGCGAACCGTCGCGGCGGCACCGATTTCCACCCATCCGCGCCCCCCCTCGCGCACCTCCCAGATCTCCGCCAGCTCCGGCCTCCTGGCAAGCAGCGCCGGCGCAAAGTCCTCATCCGGCGCGGGGTTGCGCACATAGTAATCGGTGCCGCCGCCAATGACTACGCTGTCATCAGCTTTCTTTGCACATGCGGCAGACGTTGCGCCGGTTGCTACCGCGGCCCTCCGCCCCCTTTCTTCCGATTCCTCAAGGAAGGCCAAAACCGACTTTGGCAGTACCTGCCGCTCCACAAGAGCCCTGAGGCGTTCTTCTTCAGCAAGCGGCAAATCTGCAAACTCCTTAACAAGGCGTTCTGCAGCCCGTCTAATGGAGCCATAGCCTGTGCACCTGCACAAATTGCCATCAATCGCCACCATGGCTCCAGCCATGTTCGGCACTACGGGTTCGGCCAGCCAGGAACTCAGCGCAATAATAAATCCGGGCGTGCAGAATCCGCACTGGCTTGCATTCTCTTCCAAAAACGCCCGCATGACAGGCGTCAATCCCTCGCCTGCTCCAGCTGTAAGTCCTTCTATAGTAATAACATGACATCCATCGACTTCGCCAAGTGCCAATAGGCAGGATGGCACGGCCCGGTAGCGCACGCGCGGCTCAGTTCCATTGGCCAGGCTCTTCAACGGTCTGCCCACCAGCACTGCGCAAGCCCCGCAGTCACCCTCTCTGCAACCTTCTTTTGTGCCTTTTAGTTCGAGTTCTCCCCGCAGGAAGTCCAAGATTGGACTCCCATATGGCGCTTGTGTCGTATACCAGGCGTCGTTAACCTTCAACGTCGTTGTTATTCTCTCGTTCTCCATTCTTCTATCCTTAGTCGTCTACGTAGAGATCGACAGTCGTAAAATGTTCAACATCCACAAGGCCTCTGTCGGTGAGTTTGAGTTTCGGAATGACTGGCAGGGCCATAAAAGACAGTGCCATGAGCGGCTCCGGATTGAGCATCCCTTCCTCATGATACACCATGTCGAAGGCTTTGAGCCGTTCTATGACAAAGTCCGCGTCCTTATCGCTCATGAGCCCCGCTATGGGCAGCGGCAAATCCAGAATTACCTGATCGCCTATCGTAAAAACAAGCCCGCCCTTAATCTTGTTCAAGTGTCGAGCCGCCTTAAAAATCGAGACGTCGTCCACTCCAGCTATAATCATGTTGTGTGAATCGTGGCTTATCGTGCTGCCGAGCGCCCCGCGCTTTAACCCGAGCCCGCTGATAAATCCTTTGCCGATATTCCCTGATCCAGTGTGGCGCTCGATTACGAACAGTTTTAAGATATCGCGATCGAGGTCGGAAACGCAGGTGCCATTTTTTACAAGAGGCTCCACCACTCGATTTTCCGTAAGAATTGAATCGGGCTTAGCCTCAATCACGCGTACCTTCTTGCCTTTGTCAGGAATTATGAAGTCCTCTGAAGTGAGCCACTTTATGTTGACGGAGTCGCGAATAGGCGGGGCCAGTTTTGGCATTTCTACGACAAGTTGTCCGTTTTGTGCCGCCAGTTTTCCATTTTTGTAGACTCTTTCGACATGGAAATTCTCAAACGAAGAGAAACACACCAAGTCCGCCTTGTAGCCAGGCCTAATTGCTCCCATATCTTTGATCCCAAACCACGAGGGGGCGTTTGCACAGGCTATCCTAAAGGCACTTATGGGATCCATTCCATTCTTAAGGCTCAGTCTCAGGCAATAATCGATGTGACCTTCATCGCGTAAGTCGTTAGAGTGGCGGTCATCCGAGCAGAACATAAAGCGCATCGCGGATTCAGGCGTCACGGCCGGCAGAAGCTGTCTAAGGTCACGTGCAGTAGATCCTTCTCTCAACATGACATACATACCTTTTGAGACCTTTTCCAATGCTTCGCCAGGGGTTGTACACTCGTGGTCTGAGCCGATTCCTTCTGCAATATAGGTCGACAGGTCCGCGCCACTCAGCCCTGGAGCATGGCCGTCGATGGGTTTTCCTGCATTGCGGAAAAGCGCAATCTTGTCCAAAAGGCTTGGTTCACGGTGTAACACCCCCGGATAGTTCATCACTTCGCCCAAGCCCAGCACCCTTGTGTCTTGCAGGAAAGGATACATGTCGGACGCGTAGAAAGAAGCTCCCGCAGAATCGAAGTCGGTAGCAGGCACACAGGAAGGTATCATGAAAAAGACATCGAGAGGCAGGTCCTGCGAGGCATTGAGCATGTAGCGCATGCCGTCGTATCCGAGCACGTTGACTATTTCATGAGGATCGGCAATGACAGCCGTAGTTCCATGAGGCATGACAATCCTCGCATATTCGCACGGCGGCAAGAGCGAGGACTCGATATGTACGTGGGCATCGATCAGCCCTGGAGCAACATAGGCTCCCCCCATATCCTCGGTTTTACGAGCCTCAAGATTGTCGTTGATGCCGGCTATTCTGCCATTTCGAATAGAAATTGTTGAGTGAGGAAGAAACCTGCCCGCAAATACGTCTATGATTGTGCAATTGACAAGGTTGAGATCGCAGAGCGCCGTACCTTGTTGTGCAGGCGAACCCATAGCACTGCCTGTAGCCATAACCACCCCTTTCCCTTTTTGCTTGTCCTTGCTTACTTGTCCTCACGCATATAAGAGCTGCTCAAGCTGGCAGGCCCTCCCACTTTTTTGGAAAGTGTTTCCCACCATGTAATTACAACGAGGACGATAATGGTTCCTATGTAGGGAGCCATGTTCAAGAAGCTGGCCGGTATGTTAGTCCCGCCGGCCTGTAGTCTGAACTGGATCGCGTTTATGCCACCGAACAGCAGCGCCCCCCAGACTGACCGTGCGGGATTCCACATCGAGAAAATAACAAGCGCTACGACGATCCAGCCTCGCCCACCAGTCAGGTTTTCGGCCCATCCTGGCGTGTACGAAAGCGAAAGATGAGCTCCTCCGAGCGCAATCAACATGCCACCAATCAACGTATACCGGTACTTAGTCTTAATCACATCGATTCCCATTGCATCTGCGGTCTTCGGATCTTCTCCAACGGAACGCAACCACAACCCAGGCCTCGTCTTAAAAAGGAAAAACCAGCTCACAAAGATGAGCACATAGACAGTATAAGTAATAATATCCTGCCGGAAAAGCGCCCCTATAATGGGAATATCCGAAAGCCCAGGAATGATAATAGGCGTGAACTTTGCGCCTTTTAGTCCAACTAACCTAAAATTGTTGGATTCGGGCCCCAGTCTTTGCCCAAGGAAACTCGCAAAACCTGTTCCAAACAAGGTTATAGAAAGGCCGGAAACAACCTGGTTAGCACGCATAGTGACAGACAAGAAGGCATGAATAAGGGCCAAGACCATTCCAACACCTGCAGCAACAAGAAGCGCAAGGACGAGGTTGTGGGTGTAATAGGATACCGCAAAGCTGGTCACGGCGCCCATTAACATCATCCCTTCAATACCAAGATTCAAGATGCCTGAGCGTTCTGTGAGAATCTCGCCAATAGTTGCCAGGACAAGACTTGTTCCTGCCCTAACCGTTATGGTCAGAATTGAGGTAATAAGATCCATTAGGCTTCTCCTTTTGCGCACGAAGGGCTCTTGTCGGCAGGGATCCACTTTAGTCGATACTCAGAGAAAAGCGAACCTGCAAGCATCGGGAATAGGATAAGGCCTTGCATAACCGAGCCTACCGCTGAGGGTAGCCCCATCATCAGTTGTACCTGGTCACCGCCGACCAGTAGGCCTGCCATTACCAGCGAGACAAAAGGTATAGCCAGAGGATTGAGTTGCGACATCCACGCTATGATGATGGCAGTATAGCCATATCCAATGCTAAGGCCCTGTTGTAATCGGTGAGAGATGCCGGTGACTTCTCCCGCTCCGGCGAGTCCGCATAGGGCACCGGAAAGAAGGACTGTCAACATGATGTTGCGTTCTACCGACATACCCAAATAGCGGGCGGCTTTTGGGCTTGCTCCGATTACCGAGATCTCAAATCCCCAGCGGGTTCTCCGCAACACTATCCAGAGAATTACGGCTAACGCGAGCCCTATATAGAGCCCGACATGTGCTCTTCCCAGAATGCGGGGAAGCCATGCGTTCTCCACGAATGGTGCAGAACCAGGGAACCCATAACCGTGCGGATCGCGCCAAGGTCCATAGTAAAGATATTCGGAGAAAAGAATAGCTACATAGTTCAACATAAGTGTCGTCAGCGTCTCATCGACGTTGAGTCTTGTTTTCAAAAGGCCAGGTATGCCTGCCCACAGGGCACCAGCAATGCAGCCTGCCAGGATGGCGAGGATAAGCAGCGAGGGGCCCAGCACAAAGTCTTTCATAAAAAGTGCTACTGCCGCGGCGGCCACGCCACCGAGCGTAAGTTGCCCTTCAGCGCCAATGTTCCAGAACTTCAGTCTAAAGGCTAGAGAGACTCCCAGCCCTGTCAAGAGAAGAGGGGTAGTCTTGACCAGGGTTTCAGAAAACCCATTCATGGACCCAAATGCTCCCTTAAACATGGCAGCAAAAGTCTGGAAAGGATCACTTCCAAAAATGGAGAGCATTATCCCACTCAAAACGAGCGACACTACGAAGGAAATGGCCGGCACCAAAACTTGGGCAGCCGTCGAGACGTTCTTACGTTTTTCAAACACCACTTTCATGAGTTGCTCCGCTTTCCAGGTTTGAAGGCCT
>JBDKTP010000075.1:0-2603 GCA_039680115.1 Rectinema sp. | reverse complement strand
TACTGGGCACTACGCGCCCCGATCGTCTTGCCACCTACGCGACGGCGCTCGATGTGGTTTTGAGTCGAGAAGACTGGTACGAACTATTTGAGGCTGCCCGCGGTCGCTCGATGCCTTAAGGCCGGGTTCTGCCGTAAGGCCGGGTTAGGCGCTTAACTTTGCCGCAGCGTAGTTAAGAATTGCGTCTTCTATGAGCCTGTGTCCTGCACGGTTCGGGTGAATGCCATCCATGCACAAGAGACTCGATACATTCTTTTGGTGCAGGAAATTAGCGCGAATATCGATAACCGGACAGTTGTAGTTCATTGCGACGTCCCACACGATATCGTTGTAGCCTTCGTGCCAGCGGTAAATGAACTGGACGTCGCCAAGCCAGAAAAGGATGGCGTCCTTGTCGAGTCCACCGCGAGTAAACCATTCGAAATAACGCTCTGCATCGAGTGGAGGCAAGGTGAGCAAAACCGGTACGTACCCTTGATCGCGCAGCGAAAGAATTACCTCGCCATAGGCTTGACGGAAAACTCCGACAGGAGTCGCTGGCTCATAGTCTTTTCGTGGATCGGCTGCAATGGCCGGCCAGTCGAAATTGCAGTCGTTCCCGCCAAATTCCAGCAAAGCCACTTGTGGCTCGGACTGAGAATGTTCCGCACGTTGTAAATACTGCGCCGATTGCGGAATTTGTCCGGAATCCTGAGTCTGGGTTTCGTGCTTGTTACCCAGGTTGTGAGTCAGGAAATCGCGTACAATCCGCAAGCCTTTGGTGATGGTGCAGCCAAAACGTGCTTTATTGACGAGCCCTATTCCAAGCCGCTGTGCTGCTTCTTCGGCAAAAGAATCCTTTATGGGCGTGTAGGAGCCGTGCTCGTCCAAGACGATCCCGCGAGCCACCGAATCACCAAACATCCAGACTTCCTTAAGTTCCATTTTTGACCTCTATATCTCAAGATAATTACTACTAGCAATATTCTTAAGTAACATTACATATGGTATTTAAAACCATTTAGTTGTGATTGTCAAGAAGAGTTGTGGTTTAACTAATTGCTTTGTATACTGGCCTTATGGCAAGTCAAGATAAGAAAGCGAAACAGGAAAGAAAGGCAAATGGCAGAACGCATCTTATGGATTCGGGACAAGAAAGTGCCGCAGAAGCCTCGATAGAGGGGACTGTCAGCAAGTCAGAGTCCGGCAAGGTCACTGAAAGCGGGCAGCCTTCGCTCAAGGCTATAATCGGGCAGTACATCGCGAGCATGACGCTCAAATTTCCCGCATCCTGGGAACAACTGCCAGATATCGGCCTTTACATGGATCAGGTCATCACCTATCTTGAGCGACAACTCAGCGCTTTTAGGAATTCCGACGATGAATACCCTATAACTCCATCAATGATCAATAATTACGCAAAGGCAAAGCTCATTCCACGTACGGACGGCAAGAAATATGGGCAATCCCATATTGCGCTGCTTCTGGCGATTTTTTCGCTCAAGCGCGTGCTTTCTGTGCAAGATATTCTCGCCCTGTTCGAAGGTCTGGACGACGATGCCGCCTTGCGTGCCTTCTACGAGCTCTTTCGGGCTAAAATGAGCGAATCCGCCGAACGCACGGCAAACGAGCTCAAGGCTGCATTGCTCTCCGGGCTCACCGAGGGTCAGGCCCCTTCTTCAGACGGGACTTTGATGGGGACGAATTTTCCTGACGGTAGCGAAGGTAGCAAGGTGAGCGACGTGAGTGATCAGGACCGCAAGCGTATCCAGGAGCTTGCCCTGCAACTTGCGGTGGACGCGAGCGTGCAGAGCTTTGCTGCCGAGAAGCTTCTGTCGATCGCCAAGCAGGCAGGCCAGAAAAATGAACAAAAAGGCTCACAAAAAGGCGAAAAAGCCGATAAGGGCGAAAAGAAAGAATGAAAAGAATGAATAGAACGAAAAAAGCGAATCGCAGCGAAATAGGCGACTGGGCACAGATACCTAGCCGCCCAAGCTCGATTTTCTAAAGCGTCACGATTCTCGACTTAGTCAGGACCGTGCAGCCGTTTTCTGTGATGAGGACATCGTTTTCCAGCCGGACACCACCAAACTCGGGATGATACAGCCCCGGCTCGAGGGTGATGATGTTGCCAGGAACCAGGATTGCGGTGTTGCTCGGGCGCACATTGACGCCTGGCGCCTCATGAGCCTCCAGCCCAATCCCATGGCCAAGCGCGTGTGGCATGGAAAAGCCGGATTTTGCGAAGAATTCGTCTACGGCGAGTGCAATGTCGCGCGCAGGAATGCCTGGCTTGCATGCAGCGAGCGCAAGTTCATACGCCCTTTGCACCAGATCTACCATCGTGGACTGTTCCGAAGAGAGCGGACCACGCACAAAGCTCATTGTAACATCCGAAGTATAGCCGTCGATCACAATGCCAAAATCCAAAATGGAAAGGCCTTTGGTACCGATTGGCCCATTGCCATAGGCTGGAAAGGCATGAATACCAAAACTGCGCTCAGGCCCTGCAGCAAGCGTTTCAAAGCCAGTACGCTCCGCGCCGTGAGCGCGCGCTTCTTTTTCGATGTAGAGCGCAACATCCAGTTCCGTCGTGAGCTTGCCGGAAGCCACCTGCTGGGCCA
>JBDKTP010000074.1:0-6351 GCA_039680115.1 Rectinema sp. | reverse complement strand
GCGCGTTGCCAGGAACAAGCCTCGCGAATGCCTCGATTCGTCCGGTCTGTGGATAAAAATCGTAAAGCCGCAGAAAGACCACCTGCCATCCTGCATCCATTAGGTCACGAAGGTCGCGGGCCATGGTCACGTGGTCGCACGAAACGTAATTGATTGCGCCGATCGGTGAACTCGCAAGCCAAATGCGGAGTTCATGCGAAAGCCCAGACCTTGGAGGGTCCACAGTGACCCAGTCAATAGGCTCGGCATGTTTGGGGTCCCCCACGGCGTTCCTGGTGGCCTTAATCCAGGCTTCGGCCGATACCGGCCTAAAAACAGCACGCCCGGGGCCGGAGAGGTTTTGACGTGCAGCTTCCAAGGCAACCGGGTCGCTTTCTACACATATCACCTCGTCGCATTGTTCCGCAAATCGTTTGGCAAAAAGCCCCGAGCCAGCGTAGAGGTCCACAGCACGGCGACCTTTAACACCCTCGATTACATCCTGGACAAGCATGGACGCCACTTCGACGTTGCTCTGAAAAAAGTGTTTCACCGGAAAGACATAGTCGCGACCCGCCACCACAGCATGAGCGTTCGCGTCTCTACCCTCGATATACAAGCGGCTATCCTGCCCAAAGACGGTAAACCGATCGCGGTTACCACATGCCGCCTTAAAATCTCTTTCTGGTCTACTTTTCCTGTTTTGTGTACGTAACCAGGACCTGACCACAGGGACCACGACGGGACAATCGCTCGCACGGATCGCGTTTTCAGTCTGGTCGACCATGAATCCAATGCCGTGGTCGCTTGTAAAATGGAATTCTGCACGATTCCGGTAACCGTAGGCCGTACCTGCCCTCATAGTGAGCGGGCCCGGATCGAACTTTGCCGTACGTATAAAGGCTTCGCGCACGGCTTGCCTCTTGAATTCGCGCTGTTTTTCGATGTCGATGTGCTGAAGGTTGCAGCCTCCACATGTACCAAAAAGCGGGCACTCGGGCTCAACTCTATGCTGAGACGGCTCCAGTACCTCAAGTAGTTCTGCCGTGAGATAGTCGTGTGAATTATCAACAATGCGGCAGCTTACCTTTTCTTCGGGGATTGTGAAGGGGATAAAAACGACTTGGCCGTCAGAAAAAGCGATACCGTCCCCCCCTGTCGCCAGTTTCTGAACGGTAAGCGTACGTATTTCCTCGGCCATGCTCCCGAGATGATATGCTACTCTTAGGAGGTTTTGCAAGTGCACATTGCGTGATCTTTCTTTGTAGCATTGCACGTGTTATAGTCTTCTATATGAGCATAACCTTACGATCCTTGGGTGCTGTCGGCGAAGTGACCGGCTCCAAACACCTCGTTGAAGTGGACGGGATCCGCATTCTTGTGGATTGTGGCGCGTTTCAGGGACATAGAGCGGAAACAGAGGCTAAGAACAGGGCGCTTCTGGAAGAAATTCCGCCTGATTCGATCGATGCCGTTGTTTTGACACATGCACACTATGACCATTGCGGCCTTCTGCCTTTACTCGTTAAACGCGGTTTTGCCGGGAATATCTTCGCGACCTCTGCCACACGGGACCTTGCGAACCTCGTCATGATGGATTCGGCCCATATTCAGGCGCGCGATGCCGAGTATCTTGCCAAACAGGCGGCGCGAAAAAACGAAAAATTTACGTGGAAGCCGCTCTATGACGACTTCGATGTCATCAATGCGATGAACCAGTTCGTTACGGTCAACTACCACCGCAAAATGATTGTTGCCCAGGGTGTAGAAATTGAATTCTTTGATGCGGGGCACATACTTGGGTCGGCCCTGGTGAGGATGACCTTGACCGATAAAAAGGGGCACAGGGTCGTTATTGGGTTTACCGGGGATTTGGGCCGGCCTGGCAAGCCGATTATTCGTGATCCTGAGTTCCTTGTTGATGTTGATTACCTTGTCCTGGATAGCACCTATGGCAACAGGCTCCATGAGGAGACGCAAGACGCCATAGAACGGCTTGCAAAGATTGTTCGCACCACCGCACTGGAAGGCGGGAAGGTGATAATCCCAGCGTTTGCAGTCGAACGAACCCAGGAAATCGTTTTCTATCTTCACCTCTTGAGTGACGCAAACCGGATACCAACTTTGCCGATCTGGGTCGATTCGCCCATGGCTACCGACGCCACAGCGATTTTCCGTATTCATCCTGAGTGCTACGACCAGGAAACGAACGAAGTCTTTACAAAGCACTCGCAGAATCCTTTTGGCTTTGCCGCGCTCCGGTTTGCGCGCTCTGTGGACGAGTCCAAAATGCTCAACGGTGCCAAGGAACCAATGATCATCATTTCGGCCGATGGCATGTGCGAGGCGGGCCGAATTCTGCATCACTTGGCACACAATATAGAGAATCGCGCCAATACTGTGCTCCTCGTTGGGTTTATGGGGGAGGGGACGCTTGGAAGAAGGCTGAGCGAAGGCCAAAAACAGGTGCGCATCCTGGGCGACTTTTATGATGTTAGAGCGAGGATTGAAGAAATTGACGCTTTTTCCGCCCACGCCGACTACAAGGAGACTCTGTCTTGGTTAGCGCACACCGACCTTGGCCGTTTACGCGAGATCTTCCTGGTGCACGGCGAAGCGACCGCTTTGGAATCGCTAAAAGCTAAGACGCTTGCCTCAGGGGTGCGGGACGCACATATAGTCAGCAAGGGAGAAATCTATACCTTAGCCTGAGACTGCGTAAGTCTAGATCAAAGTAGAGTGTCGAGCTTTGCCACGCGCTGGCTGTGCCTGCCGCCCTGGAAAGTTGCGTTTATGAACTCTTCGAGCAACTTTTCCGGTGGAACAGGGTACTCGACTCTTCCGCCCATCGCTATAAAGTTGGCGTTGTTGTGCTCTTTGGCCATGCGCGCTGTAAAGGGATCGTGGATGAGCGCGCAGCGAATGCCCTTATGTTTATTCGCCGCAATGGAAATTCCTATTCCTGTCCCGCAGAGGACAATGCCAAAATCGTAGCCACCTTTATCAAATTCTTGAACCGCCAGGTTCGCCATATCGGGGTAATCCACACTCTGATCGGTATTAACGCCCAGATTTTTTACCGTATGTCCTTGGTTTTCGAGCCACAAAACGAGTCTATTCTTGAGTTCTACCGCTCCATGATCGTTTGCAATGACGATATTCATGATGCAATCCTATAGTTTGCGCCTTGTGTGAATCAAGGGATAGAGGGCCGTATACGGATTAAGTGAGGGAATTGAGTTCTTTTCAAATTCTGCATCGGCTTTTGAATCATTTGAATCAGGAGCATCGGCGGAAGGCGTAACCTATATGAACGATTTTTGAGTTCATAGATGGGGAGGGCGGTGGTATGCGCAATCTTGAGTGCTTCTATGTGTATAGAAAAAAGAGTCCCTTGAGTGCATGGTCGTATCAAGTTCAAAAAGCGTACCCAGCTGTACTTGTCTTGATGTTTTCAGCTGCGCTTCTGGGCTCCTGCTCCCAAAAAACCGAGCAAATACTTGCGCCAATAGGGGACATACGACCACCGAGTATTGTGAGTGCTGGGCCAAAGGACTCTGGGTTATTTGAGATTTGCTTCAACGAAGAGGTAGATGCGGTCGATGACACATTCGGTTTCCAACCAGAACCAACTGTAGCCACGCCACAGGCATCGGGAAGTGCCATAGAAGTGGCGCTGTCGCCTCCCGTCAAACCCGGAGAAAACTGCACACTTTCTGGAGAAGCACGGGACGCGGCAGGCAACATAACCCGTTTTCTGTTTTCTTTTGTGGGGTTTAACGATTCGCCGGCGGCTTTGCGCATCAACGAGTTACAGTGCGGTAAGAACACTTCGGCGAGCAATCTGCATAGGGACTATATTGAATTTGTCGTACAGCGTACTGGCAACCTCGGAGGTGAGGTTGTGAGGTGGGCGAGTAGTGTGAAGTCAATGGAATATCGCTTCCCTTCTGCAGATGTTAAAACAGGGGAAATAATCCTGTTGCACCTTTCTCCAGAAGGTCTGCCTGAGGAAAAAGATGAAATTGGACAGAATCTGGCCTTATCTGGCGGCATAGATTCCAGCAACTCGGCAAGAGACTTTTGGACTTCTGCCGGAGGACTTGCAGATTCGACAGGGATAATCGCGGTCTACCAAAGAGACGGGGCCGCGGCCTACGACGGAATCTGTTACGTGGAAGAAGACAAAAGTGGAACTATTGAAAACGAAGCTCCTCTGAAGCTTGCAAAAGACCTAAAAGACAACGCAGAATGGCCATTTGCGCCGACGCCGAAGTGGGAAGATGGATTCCTCTGGAAAAGCTCGACATCCAGACCTATTCATCGTTTGCACGATGGTCAATTGGGGCCAAGTCAATGGTTTGTAGGAGAATCTGGTTCTCAAAGCCCTGGGCAACTCGAGCCCTTAGAAAAGAACTCAACTGCCCGCAAGTCCAAGAGCGCCGCCACTACAGCCAAAAAGAGCAGTCTTTAAAACTATGCGCTTCAGACCAGATCTCGGAAGAGATTTTCGATCTCGTGTTTAGGGATGGAGCCCACCTTCTGTTTTACGACCTGGCCATTCTTGAACACAATGAGCGTAGGAATCGAAATGATGCCAAACTGGGAAGCTAAGTCTCCTTGATCGTCAACGTTGACTTTGCCGACTTTCAACTTGCCTCTGTATGCGTCCGCGATTTGCGCAACAAGTGGACTAATCATCTTGCAGGGCATGCACCACTCCGCCCAAAAATCGACCAGGACTGGGATATCTGACTCCATCACTTCTGACTTAAAGTTTTCCGCGGTAAGGGTTACTTCGTTACTCATGACTACTCCTGACGTCTAATATATCGAACTTGAATTGACAGGGTCAAATAAAAAAAGGCGCCAAGAAGGCGCCTTTTCTGAAAACTCAATAGTCGACAATGGATTAGTAGTCCATTCCTCCCATACCACCCATATCGGCACCAGCCGGAGCCACAGCCTTATCTTTTTCAGGGAGGTCAGTTATTGCGCACTCGGTCGTGAGCAGCAATGCTGCGACAGAAGCGGCATTCTGCAGAGCAGAACGGGTAACCTTGGCAGGATCAATGATTCCTGCTTCCATCATGTCCACCCACTCCATCTTAGCCGCATCAAAACCGATGCCCTTCTTGGAGGATTTTGCCTTATCGGCAATAATTGAACCGTCCACGCCACCATTCTCTGCAATCTGACGAATTGGCTCTTCGAGTGCGCGTTTTACAATCTTGAAGCCTACCTTCTCGTCGTCGCTCATGTCCTTGGTAGAGGTCTTTTCCAACGCAAGAGCTGCCTGAATCAATGCTATTCCGCCTCCCGGAACGATACCCTCTTCGATGGCCGCTCTGGTTGCAGAAAGAGCATCTTCGACTCTGTGCTTTTTCTCTTTCATTTCGACTTCGGTGGCAGCACCGACATTGATGACTGCAACGCCACCTGCAAGTTTCGCAAGACGCTCCTGGAGCTTTTCGCGATCGTAGTCAGAGGTCGTGTCCTCAATCTGTTTCTTGATCTGCGCAATGCGGTCCTGAATGTCTTTCTCTTTACCACCGCCATTGATAATTGTTGTATTATCCTTGTCAACTTTTACAGTTTTGGCCGTTCCAAGTTGTGTAAGGGTAGTATTCTCAAGTTTGAGACCGAGCTCTTCGGAAATAACCTCGCCACCAGTAAGAATGGCAATGTCCTCGAGCATCTCTTTTCGTCTGTCGCCAAAGCCAGGAGCCTTAACGGCGCACACATTGATGGTGCCGCGGATATGGTTAACGATGAGTGTTGCGAGTGCTTCGCCGTCGATGTCCTCGGCGATGATGAGTAGAGGCTTACCCGAGTTAGCCACTTTCTCCAGGACAGGCAGAAGGTCCTTCATGCTCGAGATTTTCTTGTCATGAATGAGGATATAGGGATTCTCGAAGAAGGTGGTCATGGAATCGCGATTGGTAACAAAATATGGAGAAAGGTACCCGCGGTCGAACTGCATGCCTTCCACAAAATCGATGGTAGTCTCCATTGTTTTGGACTCTTCAACGGTGATGACGCCGTCTTTACCGACCTTTTCCATGGCCTCCGCAATCTGCTTACCGATTTCCTGGTCATTGTTGGCAGAGACCGATGCAACGTTGGCAATTTCTTCTTTTTCTTTAATCTCTTTCGCGTTCTTCTTGATCTCTTCCACAGAAAGAGCAACCGCGCGATCGATGCCCCGCTTGAGACCCATTGGATCCATTCCAGCAGCTACGGCCTTGAGGCCTTCTTTTACGATGGAGTAGGCAAGAACGGTTGCTGTAGTTGTGCCGTCGCCCGCGATGTCGTTGGTTTTTGTCGCGACCTCTTTGAGGAGCTGAGCTCCCATGTTTTCGTACGGATCTT
>JBDKTP010000073.1:0-4844 GCA_039680115.1 Rectinema sp. | reverse complement strand
TAACCATTTTTGGAACTTGTGTATCCCTCTTGCAACACTACGATATTGTCGAGATGCCTAAGGAAGGTGTAGGCAAGGGACTACTCGCAGCGATGGGCAAGTTCGAGTTTCTTGCGAATATAATTGGAGCCAAAGTATATGCCGACATAGTTGGGCAATGCCCGTCAATAAACGGGGCAGCTTTCTGCGTTCGCCACGAGCTTTTTGACCGACTCAACGGATTTGCAGGCGTCGTAAACGAAGACGTTGACTTTGCAGCAAGGGCATATTTAGCGGGCGCCCGTTTTGCTATCGAGCCCTCGCTCCACGTATATGATGACGTCCCGGAAACCATAAGCGCCTGGTACAAACAACGCAAACGCTGGGCAGTGAACCTTGGTCTTTGGGGAAAGGCATATGTTGGCAAGTTCGCTCGTGTATCTTCAAAAAGCCGCCTGGGCATGGCTTTGAGCAGCATTGTCTTCCCACTGCCGTTTGTGACGGGCATTTTTGCCGCATTGAGCCTTGACGATTTCATTTTTCTTAAACCTATGAATGTCGGTGGCTTTGTGTTGCCGCTGCTTGGCCTTGCTTCGTTTGTTGCGTGCGGTGTGTGGTATAAGCTTCTTGCAAAAAAATTCGGTCAGAGTTTTTCGTTTCTATTATTTATATTATATAGTTTTATATATCTACCGGTATGGGGAGCTTCTTCAGCCATTGGGACGGCAATGGCCCGATTGGACAAGATTCCTCCCCTCGATTGGCACTACGTTTCACCGTCTTCCAATCAGCCCCCAACCTGAAGACCTGCCACGGTGCTGACTGCATGCCTGACTCGGCAAGGAATGCAGCAGGGCCGGGACAGGCAATCGACAAAGCTCGAGCACGACTCTAGGCGCAGGTTATCCCATAGGTATCCATCGCAATCTGCAGCTCCTCGTTCGTCGGTATGACGAGGATCGTCGTTGGAGAATAGGGAGTGGAAACGATGCCCTCCTTACTACCGTTGGCGACATTGCGGGCGTAATCCATCACAATACCAATATTCTCCAACCGGTGGCAGATGCGCTCACGCATGCGAACACCATACTGACCTATCCCGCCTGTAAACACCAGACCATCTACCTTGAAAAGCTCTGCCGCATAGGCACCGATATATTTTCGTACTCGATGCGCAAAGACTTCCAACGCCTCAGTTGCATTCTTGTCGCCCAAGTCTACGGCGCCCTCCAGATCTCGGAGATCGTTGGAAATCTCAGAAAGCCCATAGAGGCCGCTTTTCTTATTGATGATGTCATTTATCTCTTTGGACGTATATCCTCGATCCTCCAGATACCCCCAAATGGAAGGATCGAAATCGCCTGATCGTGTCCCCATCATGAGGCCTTCCAACGGAGTAAAGCCCATTGAGGTGTCTATGGACTTGCCATTCTCCACTGCTGTAATGGACGCTCCGTTGCCAAGGTGACAGGTAATAAGGTTGGTGTTGGACGCATCCCGCTTCATGAGCGTGAGCGCACGGTTCGCAACATAACGATGGCTCGTGCCATGAAAACCATACCTGCGGATTTTATACTTGTTGTAAAGCTCGCGGGGTAAGCCGTAAAGATAGGCTGCGGGCGGCATAGTCTGATGGAAGGCGGTGTCAAAGACTGCCACGTTCGGTTTGCCGGGCAGTAGCTTCATCGTTTCCTGAATACCAGTCAGATTGGCGGGGTTATGAAGAGGCGCAAGTTCGATATTGGCCTCTATAGCCTTGATAACCTCAGCAGAAATCACCACGGACTCGGAGAATTGTTCTCCACCATGAACTACTCTATGCCCCACTGCGTCAATCTCGTCTATTGAGTTCAGGATGCCATTCTGAGGATCCACCAATGTCTTGGCAATGCGAGCCATTGCAGCGCCATGATCCGCCATGGGCTCCTCAATTCTGATGTTGCCTCGAGGCGAGCTCTGTGCCAGAAAACTTCCCGCATCGCCGATGCGTTCCACCGTGCCTTTGCCGAGGCTCTCTTTTTGGGGCATCTTGAAAACCTCGTACTTAAGAGACGAGCTTCCACAGTTCACGACGAGAATGATCTTATCGTTTTGTTCTTTTGTCATAAGTAACTACTCCTGATTTGTTGGAAAATCGCTTTTCATATTGACTTATTGATGTGCGAAAAATACCGCCGTACTGATGCCGAAGCTGGCGTTTAAGCTCCCGTTGATAAACATAATGATAAGGATAGTATACCAGAAACTGACCTTGTTCCACAAAAATGAGCTTTATTTTTGTAAATGTGCTAGGCTATAGTGGAGAGAAGGGAGATCGATATGCTAACTCGAAGACTCGACGAGGCACGGGATGCCTGGAAAAAGGGAGATGTTGAAGCGGCTCGGCGAGCCCACAATGCTTCGGCCGCAGACGAAAAACACAGAACGGGAAGTGGAAAATACATAAAAAGCATCGTCTATGGAGGCCTTGATGGCACCATCACCACGTTTGCGGCCATTGCTGGAGTGGCGGGCGCCTCGTTATCGAGTGGAATCGTGCTCATTATGGGCCTTGCAAACTTGCTGGCCGATGGGCTTTCTATGTCGATAGGGGACTACCTTTCTTCAAAGAGCGAGACCGAGTATCAGGCAACTGAGCGGGCACGGGAAGCCTGGGAAGTGGATAATTATCCTGAGGGCGAAAAGCGCGAGCTTGTCGAAATCTACATAGACCGCGGAATGTCCAAAGAAGATGCGCAGGCCGTAGTGGAAATCATAGCTAAAGACAAGAAATCCTGGATTGATACAATGATGATCGAAGAGCTAGGGATTCTGCCGAGCGACGAGTCGCCAGTCAAAAACGCCCTGGCTACCTTTGTGTCTTTTGTATGCTTTGGTTTTTTGCCCGTGACAGCATATGTACTAGGTTTATTCGTACCGGGCGTCGCTGCAATAGGATTTCCACTTTCTATTGGGCTGACGGCGCTAACCCTCTTTGGCCTTGGCGCGCTCAAGACGATAATTACGGGTAGAAGGTGGTACATCTCAGGGCTCGAGATGATGATTGTCGGGAGTGTGGCGGCGCTGGCAGCATACGTCGTCGGATTGTTATTAGGCGGTTTGGCCTAAGTTATAGGCCATGACAATAAATTTGCAGGAGGTCAATATGAAAACTGCCTGTGTGTTTATGGCTGACGGTTCTGAGGAAGTCGAGGCGTTGACTCCTGTGGATTATCTCCGCAGGGCAGGTGTCGAGGTAACACTCGTCGGGATGAGGAGTTTTCAGGTAAAGGGTGCAAGGAACATAGCAGTTACGGTCAATGCAGTCTTGGACAGCGTAAACGAGAATCTCTTTGACGCCATAGTTGTGCCGGGCGGCATGCCGGGCGCCACAAACATCGCAGGCTCTGCCAAGGCAGTTGCCATGATAAAACAGCATTTTGCCGAAGGGAAACTTGTTGCGGCGATCTGTGCTGCCCCCGCTGTGGTGTTGCAAGGTGCCTGTGGGCTCTTGTCCGGTAAGCGATTCACGGGCTTTCCTGGTACGGAGAAGCAGGTGCCCGATGGGATTTTTGTGCCAGAGCGAGTCGTGCGCGACGGTAACATAATCACTTCGCGGGCGCCTGGCACGGCAGGCGAATTCGCCATCGCGATCATAGAACAACTTATGGGCAGGCAAGTGGCCCAATCGGTGGCAGAGGCTGTACTGCTGAAATAACAGTTCCCGATCAGGCGTCGGCCGGGCAGGTGCTTGAAACGTAGATGATTAGGTTATTTCTCCCTTGTCAGATTTACTGAGCTTTTGGCGGCGCATTACGCCATTCTTGTCTGGCCTGTAGACTTTTGCCTTGATTGGAACAGTAAAATAGACAATCGAACCGAACAAGATGTGAAGATAGAATGCACCGAGACGCCATATGAGAATGGCGCTCATCGCTTCTGCCGGCTTGCCGGTTATTGCACCCAAGACCAGTACGAAGCTGGCTTCAATACTACCGGCGGCGCCAGGCGTTGGAATGAAAGCCGACACAAGGCTACAAAGTATAAAAGTCAAAAGGAATTCCGGCACTGGAATTGCGATTCCAACAAACGCGGTGAGCGGCACGTAAAGAGCAAAGGCATAGATGAGTTGATCGACTATGTAAAGCGCAATGTCAGCTACTATGGCCGCAGTGTTCCCCACCCAGAGCAGCTTGAAGCCTTTACTGAGATCGTCCGTCCACACACAGAACTTCTCGGCCCACCTATCGTCTTTGGATATTTTGGCTATCCATCTGCCTACTCTCGACTTATCGAGTTTCAGCGCTAGTGCGTTAAGAAGATGGGCGTTAGTGAATGCCAGAAGAAGTACCACCGTTATTACAACTGTGACTACCATTCCAACAATCAGCAGGTACGACCCCTTGCCTGCCATCGCAATCAGATTAATGCCTCGCCGGAAGAAAATCAGGATAATGACAAGTTGGACCAAATTGCTCTCCATAATGCGGGAGAAAACCACATTGGAAGAGGTTGTCGATTCAAGCCCGAGCTTTGTATAGTGATAGATCTGAAAAGGTTGTCCGCCAGTGGCACTTGGCGTAAGATTTGAAAAAAGTGCACCTATGACATTATTGTAAAAACCATCTTTGAAAGAAAGATGTACGTTGAACCGTCTGAACACTATTTTGTATCGAAAGGTGTCGATTACATAAACAAGTATGATGCAGACGAACGGGGTTACGAGACTGACGAGCGAGACTTCTTTGAGCGCCTGGACTGTTTTGCCAATGTCGACGAAAAGGCCGATAACAATGTTGATCAAGAGACTAATGAGCAAGACTGTGATAATATTCTTGACCATCGACCTTGAAGTCTTTTTGTCAGATCGGGCAGAGCCTTCCTGA
>JBDKTP010000072.1:0-4539 GCA_039680115.1 Rectinema sp. | reverse complement strand
AATAGCCCGACAGGACGCAATAACACAGGTGGCTGGACTGGGAGCGTCGAAAGTAGGATGTAGACTAAAGCCGAAATCAGAATCGCCGTGACAGCGCCTAGTCGTGTATTTCTTTTGTTGCTCTGAGCACTCTTCATTATGGGCCGCCGCCTTCCACCTGGGCTGTTCTATAAACATGGTGCTGCGCTAGAACCGCACAAACATTGTACAATAGTGTCGCGCCAGTTTCGACTATACTAGGAAAGTCAATTGGTTTATAGTAGCAGAACATTCAGAGTTGAGGATAGCACAATGTCGGAAATAACATCACAGACTCTAGATTCGCTTTTTGACGCTGCGATGCAAGCTTCGCAGAATTCGTATTCTCCGTATTCTCATTTTCGTGTCGGGGCAGCGATTCTTTGCGAGGACGGAAGCATCATTGTCGGAGCAAATGTGGAAAACCGCTCCTATGGGCTCACAAACTGTGCAGAACGCTCCGCGGTGTTTGCTGCGGTTAGTTCAGGGAAACGCGATTTCAAGGCCATAGCCATAGCTACTCCAGATGCGGATTACCCGGTAAGCCCCTGCGGCGCCTGTAGGCAAGTTCTGTCCGAATTCTTTCCTGGTTCTGCACCGCTGCAATTCGGCAATAACAAGAATTCCAGAACCACGACCACCATCGCGGAACTATTCCCGTTCGACGCCTTACACGAGCTGGCTCGGTGAGAATCTATCAAGCAGTTCTGCCGCATGACTAAGCGACGTTTGGTTAGTGCGGTCTCCCGCGAGCATCCTCGCGATTTCTTCCTGGCGTTGGCTCCGGTTTAGTTTATATACGTTCGTTACCGTGCGCTGGCCAACAATTTGCTTTTCAACCTTAAACTGTGAGTCGGCATAAGCGGCTATTGAAGCAAGGTGTGTGACGCACAAGACTTGACGTCCTTTTGAGATTTTCTGAAGGTATGAGCCTACTGCCACTGCGACTTCGCCACCGATTCCAGCATCGATCTCGTCAAAAATGAGCAGAGGAATTGCATCTTTCGACGCCAGGACAGTTTTGATGGCCAGTGCAACACGTGACAATTCGCCTCCGGAAGCAATCTTCGCAAGGGCTCGTGGAGATTCGCCAAAATTTGGCGTTATCATGAATTCGATATTGTCCATTCCTGTGGGCGTTAGAACTAGTTTGCCATCCTCTGTTTGATTTCGATCTATGGCTATATGAAGCTTTGCCGACTGCATACCGAGGTTTGCCAGAATATCCTCAACCTTTGAAGAGAAGTCTTCTGCTGCAAGCCTTCGTTCTTGGGAGAGTTTCTGAGCTTTTGCGATCAAATCGCTTTGCAAGTCTCGGATCTCACGTTCCATAGCTTCGCGGTTATCGTCCCAGGACGAGAGGGTCAAAAGACTTTGTCTGGCGCGAGCCGCACGTTCCAACACCTGGTCAACTGAAGCACCGTATTTTTTCTTGAGCCTTCTCAATTCGGCCAACCGGTTTTCAACCCACGTCTGACGTTCTGGATCAAATCGAAGGTTTTCCCTATAAGCACCGATACTTTCCGCAATATCGTCTACCTCAAAAAAAGCGGCGGACAGTCTTTTCGATAAATCAGAAAGCCCTTGATCAATACCGCTGGCCGCTTGGATATCGGAACAAGCCTTTCTCAAACTTGCAACGACGCCACCATCCTCGGATCCTGAACCGCTTAGCATAGTGGACAGCTCTTGTACTGCGGCAAATAGTTTTTCGTGCTGGGCAAGGATTCTCTCTTCTTGTAGCAGAGCCTCTTCCTCACCAGAAGAAAGTTTGGCCGCTTCAATCTCATGCACAATAAACTCTAAATACTCCTTTTCTTTTGAATGAGCCTCTGCCTCACGCACAGCGGCACGATATCTCTGTATGGCCGCGACCCACGTACGGTACTTTTCTTCGTAGAGAGTGCGCTCGCTCTCAAGAGAAGCATAGCTATCAAGGAGTTGACCGTGAAGATCCGCGTTCATGAGTTGCTGATGCTCGTGCTGGCCATGAATATCCGCAAAAAGCGAGGTAAAATCCGAAAGGTCATTCCTGCTTACACTTTGGTTTTGGATGTAACAAAACGACCGCCCGTTGTTTCTAAAACCTCGCCTAAGATTCACTCTATAGTCTTCATATGCTATATCATGTTCGTCTAACCACTTACGCGCAAGAGGAGAGTCCTCCAGAAAGAGGGTACCAGAAACTGAACACTCTTCGGCTCCTTCACGTATTACAGAAGAATCTGCTTTTGCGCCAAAAAGAAAGCTAATGGCTTCTACAATCAGGGACTTCCCGGCTCCTGTTTCGCCAGAAAAAACAACAAGCCCTCTGGGTAAATCTACTTCGACAGACTCGATAAGCGCAAAATCCCTGACGACGAGCCGTTCAATCATGCTCGTCCCCTGTCCAACCGAGCTTTGTTTTTAGCGCCCCGTAAAAGACTTTTTGCTTTGGCACAATAATCTTGGCAAAGAATTCGGCCTTCCTGAATTGTACCACATCGCCTTGCAGGAGACTTATTTTTTCTTGCCCATCAATAGTCAGCATCGCGCCAGATCTTCGTGTTTCTTCCACGCTCACATTCACGCTAGAACTTGAGGGCAGGACTAGAGGCCGAGAAGCCAAGGTAAATGCACAAATTGGATTTATTACCATTGCCTGCATTTCAGGATGAAGTGCAGGACCGTCTGCGGCTAGATTGTACGCTGTAGAGCCCGTTGGTGTTGCTATTATAAGTCCGTCTGCACGATAGTACCCAAAGGTCTCCGCATCGACTTGTAAACCCAGCCTAATCATTTTGGATATGCCTTCTGATGAAACCACGCCATCGTTGAGGGCGACAAAAGTACCGAGTGTCTTTGCATCTCGTATCACCGAAATGCTCAGCATCATTCTTCGCGAAATATGGACCCGTCCATCTATCCAAGCACAGAATGTTTCGTGCCAAGACTCACGTGTATTGGCCGCAATGAATCCTAAAGTGCCAAGATTGACGGGAAGAATTGGCAAACCTTTGACCGCCGCTTTTCGTGCAACATAGAGGAGCGTACCATCTCCACCAAGACTAATAATGAGCGAGTAACTGTCAAAGTTTGGCATCCCCTCTGGATCGCCTTGGAAAGAGAAGATATCCGCATGGTAGCCATCTTCTTCAAGCACTTTTTTGACAGTCGTGCTCATTTCGGATGCATTGTCTTTAAGTACGTTACTCATGACGAGAATATTCTTATCAAGACTTTCCATACGCTCTCCTAGTATCGCTTCCAACACCTTTCAGGTCCAGTCGCCTTTCTGCCTCCCCAATCTTCATGGTGTTTATGCAGTCGCTTAATGCTAAGGCAAGGTAGCAATTACCTTTTCGATAATCCCGGCCTCTCGGTCGCTGATTCGCTGATGAAGAGGGAACAGCACGGTCCTGCGCAAAAGTGCATGGGCTTCGGGGCACTCGTCGACGGGGAACTCCTCTGTAGCGACAATGCTCGTTTCGAATGCACAAGCACATTCAATTCCATTCTTCTTAGCATATACGAGCACATCGTTCATTCCTGATTCAAGGAGAACGGGAAAAGCAAACAATCCGCTTCTTCCGTCATCTATCTGTTTGAACGTCTTATGGCGTGTACGGGCCAAGGCCTGCTGAAAACGCGATTCAAGTTCAAAGCGCCGTTGTAACGACCCGTCAATCTCTTTGAACTGTGCAAGCCCAAGAGCAGCGTTGTAATCTGTCATTATCACTTCAGGTGGTAAGGTGTCTGTGATCGATTTTAAAATCGCCACGTTCCGCTTATTTCTTGTAAACAGAAGTGCGCCTCCACCAGTGTTGATAGCCGAGGAATTTTCGGTAGCGTACAGGACAAAGTCACCCAAGGTTCCAGCCTGAGTCTCAGCGCGGCAGGCACCTAAAGCTTGAGACATATCTTCGATTATCGGGAGCATACTGGAATGCAACTTGACAGGGTCAGGAAGTATGCCGAACGGTTCGAAATTAAGAAAGGCAGAACAACCTGTCAAACTTAGTTGCTCAATATTTGGAAGACAATTTTCCAGCGAATAATCAATAAAAACGGGTTGAAATCCGCAATTCTTTATGGCGAGTAGGTGATAAAAAGGTGCAAGAGCGCTTACTCCGACTCGTGCGCTTTGCTCAAGGCCAAGACGCTCAAGAGCGAAAGTTAGCGCGTCATATGGCGTACGAAAGCCAACTCCAACATCAAAATGAAGTTTTTCTTTGGCTAACTTGGTATATTTTTCGGTAACCTGCCCTGGGCCAACGGAATCAGTCACAAGACAACTTAGGACCGAATCCATCTCTTTTCTTTTAAAGTATGAACAAAATAAAGGAATCATTGTCGGCAAGTCTATCATTGGTTTGCGGAAGTTTACAATGCAAATTCTTTAAGAATTGTGTGTTTTTAAGGCAAAGAAAAAGCCTGGCGACGACCTACTCTTCCACCGTAAAGGCAGTACCATCGGCGTAAGAGGGCTTAACTTCCGTGTTCGGAATGGGAACGGGTGTGGCCCCTCCACAATAGTCACCA
>JBDKTP010000071.1:0-7800 GCA_039680115.1 Rectinema sp. | reverse complement strand
ACCCCAGAAATCTGTTGCACAATCGTGATCACCTCGTTAGAAGTTGACGACTGTACATTCCCGTTCGCATCCTTGTACTGGGCAGTTGCCTGGTTCTTGATCTGCGTACCGGCGGGCGTTCCCGCGGCAAACAGAGGAAGGCCAACAAACGTCATCAGTGTCAGGACAAGCACTAATGCTTTCTTCATGATCTCCTCCTTGGCAATTTCTTTTTTCGATTACTAACTTGAATTTCTCGTTATCGGTATACCCTCACAATGGTGTTTGCCACTCGAGAGGATAGTTCGTCTAATTACTGGACTTATTGGACCCTGACTCGGTACGAAAAACTGAGACGCTCTTGTGGCGCAAGCGAAGCGATGGTCCACTGTATGGTGGTGTACTGCTCAGGCGTAGCCATCTTGACCGTTTCGGATCCATCCGCATTCTTGACCGTGTAGGTGACAGGCCAAGGCTGATAGCTTACGCCTCCGTCGATGGAGAACAACGCTGAGGAAGGAGAGGTGGCGGACTTTTCTATATACGCCGTGCCCGTTGGAATTGCGCCCAGCACCGCCGTATTCTTGAGCGTATCTGAGCATGGGCAACCGGTAGACGTATTGATGGCGGTAATTGAGTATTGGATTACATTGCCGGGATAGACCGTGTCAGGCAGCGGTTGCAGGCTTTCGTGCGCAACACCCTTCTCATCGACCGTGGTCACCACAAGGGATGCGGTGAGCGAAACCCTGAGAAAGTCTTTCTTGCCAGCCGTACCTGTCTGGTTTTCTTGGGCTGAAATAAAGGAAGGAATAAGAAGGAGCATTAAAAGACAAGAAACGCATACGAGCTTGCTTGAAGCACGTATCTGAAAACACTTTTTCACTTTTCTTCTCCAATTCACTTTTTATAAAAACTAATAAAAATATAGTAATGGAGATATTACACTTTCAGGGCAAAGTATGTCAAGTCATAAAATGACTGACATTGTCTTATTTTATCAAGATTTTCTTACCCAAAAACCGGTCCGCTCTTCGTCTTGGAAAGCGCCCTAACATGACGTAAAATGAAATGAACAACGGAAGTCGATACGGCTAAAATGTCACATTGACCATTAGTTCGCAATTACACAGTTTTGCAAGGAGCCGAGCTGGTGCAGATGAACACTGCTGGAGTAGATGGCGACCACGAAAACTACCGCCTTCTCGCTGAATACTCTAACGATGTCATAGCACGACTCTCCATAGATGGCACTTGCCGCTATGTTTCGCCCGCATGCGAACCCCTTTTGCAGTATACGCCCGTCGAATTGATTGGCAAAAACGCCTTCAACCTTGTGCATCCTCTCGATAAACGCGCAATTGCCACCATGATCGAACAGGAAATTCTCTTTCAGCTCCGCAAAAAAACGGTGTGCCGTCTAAAGCGCAAAGATGGTTTTTACGGCTGGTTTGAGGCCACATTCAGCTTTTTCTCCGACGTCCGAACTAAAGACCTTGAAGTTGTTGTGGTGCTTCGCGAAATTGGAGAACGGGTCAAGGCTGAGAACTTCGAAAAAGTCCGCCATGCCCTTGCCGAACTAAGGGCCTCTGTCGCTCCCATGGACTCCGAACTGCCTGCCTTGTTGGAAACAGTCTGTACCACGCTGCAATGGGAGACGGGCCAGATTTGGCTCACGTCTTCTCAAGGCGGCTTCCAGGGCAACAATGAAGTTGTCTTGCGCCGGCAGGCTTCCTGGCACCTTTCATCACCTAGCCTCAGAGAGTTGGCCGAAGCTTCTGCTTCCATAACGCTGGCGCCAGGTTTTGGTCTTGCAGGCATTGTGTGGAGTAAGGGTGAAGTCCAAGTCTTTGACTCGATTGACTCCTCCCATTCGCTTCTACTGCGGCAGCACTATCAGAATGCCCGAATTAGATCTGCAATCGGCGCCCCAATTATGGACGGTTCTCAAGTTTATGGCGTTGCACTTTTTCTAAGTCGACATCAGATTCAGCACAACATTGGACTTATCGACATGATTGCCGGCCTCGGCTACGAAGTCGGCGAGTATCTTACTAAGCAGCATGCTTTAGAAGAAGAAGTCACACGCCAGGAACAGATTTCTCATGACCTTATGTTTGCCGCCCAAGTTCAACAGAGCCTCCTACCGGGCGTCGATCCGAGGTTTGAAACATTCGAATTCGCCTCCACCGCTTTGCCTGCACGCTTCATAAGCGGCGACTTTTACGATTTTGTTTCGCAGGACGCCACTACCCTCGATGTTCTCATCGCCGATGTCTCCGGTAAAGGTTTCCCTTCCGCCCTCATGACATCCTCTGCCAGGACACTCTTTCGCCACAGTCCTGAAGCCGGGAAGAGTCCTGCTGTACAGCTGCGTGGCATGAATAGGGCCCTCTACGAAGATTGCACACAAACGTCGATGTTTCTTACGGCACAACTTTTGCGGCTCGATGTTGAGTTTGGAACCGTGACCTACGCCTCGTGTGGCCATACAGAAGCCCTCGTTTGGAAGCATCTAGAGGATCGCGTCCTCAGAATAGGGTCTACTGCCATTCCCATCGGGATCATGGAAGACATTGATGTTGGGGAGCTTGCTTTTGCTTTACTTCCCGGCGATTTTATCGTGCTTTACAGCGATGGCGTTACGGAAGCCACCAATTCGAGCGGAGAACTCTTTGGTATGGAACGCCTGGTTCAACATTTCGAGCGCCTGGTTACTCAACACACTGATGCGCAGAATGTCGTAAGCGGCCTCGTCAACGAAGTTCGGACATTCTCCGGCAACCAGATCCTTTCGGATGACCTTACTCTTGTTGTGCTCAGGACTTTACAACGCAGCTATACGCTCTCAATTGAAGCAAGCATGGAAAACCTGGACAAGGCCGCTGCTTTTGTTAGGAAGCCAGTGAGCTTCTGTGGCAAACAACTCGCGGATGAGGTCGAGCTAATCACCTCCGAAATTTTTACAAATATCGTCGCCCACGCTTCTTCAGGACTCACCGATCTTCATGAGACACCCATGATCGATCTAGGTGTCAGAATCGAGGCAGAAAGAGTCGTTTTGGACTTCTTTTATAAAGACGAAGCTTTCAACCCTCTATCGAAGCCCGTCGTTCTACCCGAGCCCATGACAGAAGGTGGTCGCGGCATTTACATAGTCAAATCACTTTCGGATGGCCTTGAATTTGCAAGGGACGAAGCAGCACATGCGCTACGCAAGACATGGAACTTTGCTGGCACTCTAACCAACCCCACACAACTAAACAGCTTACACATAGAAAAATATTTACCCAAACGGGCAAAATCCGATATGCAGGAACAGTCTCATTCTCAAGGTCCTTGCGACTCATGCACTTCGTCCGGGTAACGTAAACCTGGAATGTAAACCTAAGGAAGGTGTTTATGGCAAAACGCTATGAACATTCAAGAACGTATCAGTTAGTTGTACGCATCATCGGAATCTTGACCGTCGCCTCCGGCCTCAATTACATCGTTTGGCGTTACGCCTACAGTCTTAACACCCAGGCACTCTGGTTTTCCATTCCCATGGTGATTGCAGAAACCTACGGAATCATCGACATGTTGCTCTTTGTCATGATGTCCTGGCGCCAGCCAGACAGACGTCCCCTGCCTCCCCCAGAAAAAGCCACGGTTGATGTTTTTATCACTACCTACAACGAGCCCGAGACATTAGTCGAAAAAACTGCACGAGCCGCCCTCAGCATCGATTGGCCGGACAAAAATGTCTACATTCTTGACGATGGTAATAGAGAGAGCATGCGAAAACTCGCCACAGACCTTGGTTGTGGCTATATAAGCCGTGGACAAGAGTGGGATGGAAAACCGCGCCACGCCAAGGCTGGGAACATCAACAACGCGCTACTCCAGACATCGGGCGAATTCATCCTCATTCTGGACGCCGACCAGATTCCCATGCCGTCGATTCTGAAAAAAACTTTAGGGTTCTTTGCCGACCCAAAGCTGGCATTCGTCCAGACCCCACAATATTTCTACAATTTGCCGCCAGGCGACCCTTTCGGCAACGAAGCCTCGCTCTTCTATGGGCCGATTCAAGAAGGCAAGGACGGATGGAATGCCGCCTACTTCTGTGGCTCCAACGCCGTTTTGCGTAGAGAAGCGCTCATGCAGCTGGGAATTCGGGAATATGTCGAAACAATGGAAGCCCGGGAAAGTGACGCATTGAAGCTTCTTGCGGAAAAAGCTAAGAAACTGGTGGGCCATGACCCACAAAGCAATGCTGCAATGCAACAGCTACAAAGCGGCATTGAAGAGGCCAAGCTTGCACTGGATAACCACGCGCCTCTGTCGCAAGTGACCGATCTTGTGCAGCAGGCAGTTTCCAAGGCCGAACTTTTGCTCTCCAAGAGTGACCTTGCTGACATTGCCGATACCCTTAAAGGCCTCGCGTTGCAGGGTGATGCGGAGGCCGCTGATGTCTATAATCACGTGGTCGCCAGTACAGATTCTCTCGCACAAGCCACTGCTCGAGACGACATAAGCAATTTCAGCAAGGAGATGCTCGAGCGCATTAACCTTGCCAGATCCGACGAAGCCGTTCCTGTACAGGCTCTATCCACGCTGAGTATAACAGAAGACATGGCCACGGCAATGCACCTTCACGCAAGTGGATGGAACAGTGTCTTCTACCCCGAGGTTCTCGCCTATGGACTTGCTCCGGAAGATCTTGGCACTGCCCTGAAACAGCGTCTGCGCTGGGCTCAAGGGACTATCCAGGTGTTCGTTCGTGATAATCCGCTCACCAAGAAAGGACTGACGCTTGCACAAAGACTCATGTACTTTTCGACAATCTATTCGTACTTGTCCGGCTTTTTCAATATTGTTCTTCTTTTGGCACCAATAATTTATTTCTTTACTGGCATAGCCCCTGTAGCGTCATGGTCCTGGGATTTCTTTGCCCGGTTCATCCCATTTTTCATCTTGAATAAGATCCTTTTCCGCGTGGTGGCAAGAGGTATTCCCGTGTGGCGCGGCGAGCAATATAACCTTGCCATGTTTTCGCTCGATATGAGAGCGGTGTTGAGTGTTCTCTCCGGCAAGAAACTGACGTTTGTCGTTACACCCAAAGAGCGGCAAGACAGCAAGGATTTTAGACTTGTTTGGCCCCAGGTGTTGTTGATCGGCCTTACTGTTGCAGGCGCCATCTTTGCGGTCATAAAGTACTTAACTGGCAATTCAACCGAATTGGTTGGCCTTCTAGTCAATCTTTTTTGGGGTGCATACAACATCATAATGTTGAGCGTTGTCATAAAAGCGCTTTATTACAAGTTGCCAGAAGACTGGAACCCAAAACCGCCGGTTGAGGCATAGGTGAGTCATCCACGTATGAGGAGAAAACTATGGACCTTGTTGTAGAAGAAAAACCCCGCTCCGATGGCAGCTGGTCTGTCATTGTAACTGGCAGGCTTAACGGGGCAACCGCACCTGAATTTAAGAGGCATGTGGCGAGTATGGTAGATGATGGGAAAAAGAAACTCGTCATTGACATGAGTGGTGTCGTGTTCGTGGACAGTTCCGGTTTATCTGCTTTGATTTCCGGACTTAAAATCGCGAGAGAAGCAGGTGGCTGGCTAAAGCTTGTGTCGCTTCAGGAACAACCCCTCTCCGTCATCAAGCTGATGTTATTGGACCGAATCTTTGAGATTTTGCCGTCGGCAGAAGCCGGCGTTTAGTATTGGGTTTTGTACAAGCTTTGGTAGAAGTTTTACTTCAAGTTTAGGTACAGGCTTAGGTACAGGCTTGTGTGCGGCCCGATTTTATCAAAATCTCACGATTTTCTACTTGAATATTAAAAAACCAATGTATAATTGCCCTTGCATTTTGAAGCGCAGACTGCACACTCCGCGAGTGGAGCGCGCACAACGTTCGGTTCTCAGGAGGTCATATGAAACGACTTACCGCAGTTCTCGTAGTGTTGCTCATGGCAGTGGGAGCGATTTTTGCCCAAAGCACATCCACCAAAGACATGAATGCCCTTATCGCGGCAGCAAAGAAGGAAGGCCAGCTTACCGTCATTGCATTGCCCCGCGACTGGGTCAACTATGGCGAGCTCATTGACACTTTCTCCAAAAAATACGGTATCAAAGTGAATGAGCTCAACCCGGAAGGTTCCTCTGGAGAAGAAATCGAGGCTATCCGCGCTAACAAGAACAACAAAGGCCCTCAGGCCCCCGACGTCATCGATGTTGGCCTTTCCTTTGGGCCGCTCGCCAAGGACGAAAAACTCATAACACCGTACAAAGTCCAGACGTGGAGCACTATTCCTAACGAAATTAAAGACCCCGATGGTTACTGGTACGGCGATTACTACGGTGTCCTCGCCTTTGAAGTCAATGCAGACATCGTGAAGAATCCGCCCAAGGACTGGCCGGATCTGCTCAAACCAGAATACAAAGGCAAATTTGCACTCTCCGGCGATCCGCGCACATCCAACCAGGCTATCATGACCGTCATGGCAGCTGCGCTTTCTCAGGGCGGGAACCTGGACAACATGGACCCCGGCCTCAAGTTCTTCGACAAACTCAACAAGGCCGGCAACTTTGTACCACTCATTGCGGTGCCTGGCACCGTGGCTTCCGGTGAAACCCCTATCACGGTTCGCTGGGACTATAACGCGCTTTCCAACCGCGATAAGAGCAATGGCAACCCCAACATCGCCGTTGTGATTCCGGAAACCGGCGTTCTCGCGGGAGTTTATGTGCAGGCTATTAGCGCCTATGCACCGCACCCCAATGCCGCACGCCTCTGGATGGAGTTCCTTTATTCGGATGAAGGCCAGATCATGTGGCTGAAAGGCTATGGTCACCCTGCACGCTTCAACGATCTTGTGAAGCGCAATGTGATCCCCGCCGACCTCCTTGCCAAGATGCCGCCCGCCTCCGCATACGCCAAGGCGGTGTTCCCAACCCTGGACCAGCAGAACAAGGCTAACACCTACATTGCTGCAAACTGGGACAAGGTGGTTAACGTCGAGGTTATGAAGCGCTAGTTTCAAGAGTAATTGTGGAAATTGTAGATGGAAATTGTAGAATTGTAGAATAGAGGCACTGCCGCCGAGTTACAAAGGCGGCAGCGCTTTTTTACGCATTTTCGGTAAGTCCGTAGACTGGTTGGCAAAACCCCTCAACTGACCCATGGGGTTACAAAAGGGTTACAAAAAAGGAAGACCAGAGAAGTGAAAAAGACTTCAACAGCGTGGCTTGGTGTAATTCCTTTCTTTGCATTCATACTCCTCTTTATGGTTATACCCGCGGGCTCTTTACTCGTCGGTGCATTTGAGGATACCCAAGGCCGATTTTCGCTTGTCAACTTTGGCAAGCTTTTTCAACCCAACATCATTAGCTCCTACACTGTCACTATCAGACTGAGCCTGATAACGGCGCTTGGTGGAGGCATTCTGGGCTTTTTTATCGCATACGGGATTTGCCTTGGCGGCCTCCCTAAGGGCATCCGCTCCTTTATGTCGACCTTTTCCGGCGTAGCATCCAACTTTGCCGGTGTGCCGCTCGCCTTTGCCTTTATTTCGACTTTGGGCCGAATGGGCATGGTGACGATATTTTTGCGGACCTTTTTGGGAATTGACCTGTACGACTCCGGCTTTAACCTCTACAGTTTTTGGGGTTTGGCCCTGACCTACATGTACTTCCAGATTCCCCTCATGATCCTGATTATTCAACCCGCCCTGGACAATATGAAAAAAGAATGGCGAGAGGCATCCCAGAACCTGGGCGCCTCCACGTTCCAATATTGGCTACGCATCGGGATTCCTGTACTCCTGCCTTC
>JBDKTP010000070.1:0-9387 GCA_039680115.1 Rectinema sp. | reverse complement strand
AGAACTGCTGGGCCCGTTGCCGATCTTATATAACTCCCGTAAACTCTGCATACCTTAGTGCGGCTTGACCTCCGGTGGAATCGGGGACTCGTAGACCTCGCCACCAAGGGTCGCCTTGTGCTCCTTTTTAGCCTCTTCGAGCAAAGCCGGGTTCTCAAACACGTCCAGGGCTGTCATCGCAAGAATCTTACCTGCAGCGGCGATTCCTTTGTGGAAGACACTCGACTTGCCCGTCGCAACTAATTGCCACGAATGAGGCGGGATCCCTTGAGGATAGCATGCTACACTAATTTGCGCGGTTGGAGCAACCCAACTGACATCTCCAACATCGGTTGAACCTGGCATCGCCTGGTCGGAGACCATCATCGTAACTGGGAGATCGTTAAGCGGCATGGAGGCTATCTCTTGTATACGTTCGACCGTCTCTTTAGGATAGGTCATTTTGGTCCGGGCCAGCAAAGCCTGTTTCGAGGTCTCATCCAAGGTGTCGCAGAACTGCTGCGCGTACTGTGTCTCCTGATCTGTAAAGCCAATTGGAAGCACACACTTGGCATTGAGGAACATGGCCTTTGACAGCGCCTTGTTTGGCAGATAGTTAAGACAGGCCGAATCCCATTTGACCTCGAGTTCGGTTTCCGTCATGAGAGCTGCGCCTTGTGCTATCTTGACCACGCGCTCGTAGAGAGGCTGTACCTGGTTTCGCTTAGGTGCCCGGATAAAGTAGTAGAGTGCGGCCGTAGGCTGCACTACATTCGCAGACTGTCCGCCAACGTCTATAAAGGCATAATGGATCCTGGCGCTGCTTATCATGTGCTCGCGCAGGAAGTTAACACCGATATTCATGAGTTCGGCCGCATCGAGCGCACTTCGCCCCTGTTCCGGCACCGCCGCTGCGTGTGCCGCCCTTCCCTTAAACGAGAAGTAAAGCTGATAGACTGCGAGGGATTCGCTCATCCAGATGCTGTGCGCGTCGCCAGGGTGCCAGGTCACAACCGCGTCCACGTCGCGAAATACACCGGCTCTTGCCATAAAGGCTTTCCCATATCCGCTTTCCTCGGCAGGACAACCAAACAGCTTTACTGTTCCTGGCAACGAGCCCTCTTCAAGAATCTGTTTGACACCAACAGCTCCCGCGACGGCGCCCGCCCCTAACCCATGATGTCCGCAACCATGGCCTTTGCCTCCTGAAATGTTCGGCTTTCTCTGAGGGAGATCCGCCACTTGGCTCAGGCTCTCCAACGCATCGTACTCAGCAAGTATGCCGACCACAGGTCCCCCACTGCCGAACGATGCCACAAAAGCATCGTCCATATCGGCAGCGCCGCGAGTTATCTCAAAACCCTCTTTGGACAAACACGTGCACAAAACGTCTGCCGACTTTTTCAGGTTGAAGCGAGTCTCCGCAGCTTCCCAGATCTGATCAGCAAGCGAGGAGAATTCGTCAGACTTTGCATCGACAGTCTTAGAGATCCTTCTCTTATTCTCCATACTTCCTGCCTCCCCTGTGTCCATTGCCATAATTCACTGCTTCTTGGCAGGCTTCTCATTCGGCATAACGACCTCGATTTGTCCTTTTCTATAGAGATACTTCGTTCCAAAGAAGGTGACAGGCAGTAAGACCAGAATGAACACTCCCTGCAATTGCGTTACATACTGTCGGAGTGCAAAGAAGGCAATAATCATGAGAATCGCTGGAAGAATTGCGCCCTTAAGTCTGCCTTTAGCTTTTATTCCTCCACCGATACCAGGATCCAGCAAAGACACAGTAAAGGCTCCAAACAGAGCGGGGATTATGTATGAGGTTGCGGTTTTCACTGCAGGCAAGAGCAAAACCGACCTGAGCGGCAACATGAGAAGCGCACCGATGGCAAGAATGGTCACTGTGACAATCGAACTCACGGCCACGGAGATTGCAGAAATCACGTCGCCTTTTTCCGAACCTTGCTCCACATCAGCAATCTTCATGGCGTTCACAGCAACTGGCAGCTTTAGATTGAGCACGTTGCCCGTGATGAGGGTGAGATAGATTGAAGAGCCCAGAACAGGTGTATATGCCAAGACCTCTGAAATGGTTACTGGGATAAAAACTGCAAGTAGACCTATAGCCCCCTGTATCACCGTAACAAAACTTGGCATTGCATGGAAATACAGGCCTAGGGCAAAGGGCAGCCCGATCATAAGAATTGCAACAATTGTCACCGAAATTCTACCAAATCTATGTGCAGAATCAAAATACTCTTTCGTTGTCATCATATCATTTTCTCCTTTATTTTGGGTACGAAATCTCACCTCAACAGATTTGTCCACAGGATAGACGAAGCCATGGACACAACGAGCGAGATAGCGAGAACGAATTCATTGAGCCACTTGGCTTTCGTAGCCTTGGCGATCATGCTCAGTCCTACCGTTATTAACGCGCTTGTCAGTAGAGTAAGCAACGTTACCCCACCCTGCAGAAGCATCGGTATCGTAAAGACCACCATAATGGTCAACATAAAAGTACTGTTGCCGAGCGCTCCCCATTTCTGGTCTCTCTTCTTCATGTTAAGTTGACCGTTCTGGATGCCCTTGCTGATAAAAACCGAGGAAACGAGACCTGCCATAATGGAAATCGTCATTACAAATGCAACGACCACAAAATCAGCCGCTTTGGCATTTGCTACCGAAATACCCAAAGCCTTAAGCGCGGAATCTGCCGCCATAAGCTCATACGACACCGAACCGAGGACAGACAATCTGTACCACCCCCATGGGATCCCGACCATCGCGCCCAGGCTGAAGAGGCCGATTAGGATTGCAATAGAAGGAACGATTGTGTAGGTGGCAGTAGATTTTACCACATTCATGAGCTCTTTATGCGAGAATCCCAATTCTTTTGCGCGTCGCCATGACTTTCTGAAGAAAAGCACCGCAATAACCATAACCACGGCCATCACAAGCACGACGAGGATGAGAATTACTGGATCGTTGATCGCTTCTTGATACGACATGATCTCTCCTTAAGAGTCTATGAATTCAAAGCCGGCACACGCTGCACCGGCAAGACAATCCTGTTCAGGCTCCATGACTCGCTAGCCAGTCGAACGCGAAGGCTGCATAGGCAGCTGTTCCACGATAAAGAACCTCCTCATCAAACAAGACCTTTGGGTGATGCTGGGTGAAGGTCATGCCCTTGCGCGCGTCCCCTGCCGTGAGCGCTACCATGATGCTGGGCACTTTCTCAGTCACAAAAGAAAAATCCTCTGAGCCCATCATCTTGTCGAACGGAGCGCCTTTTGCAAAAGCCTCAGGCCCAAAGCGGCGGTTTATGATCTCGACAAAGTCGTTCCGTAGAGTCTTGTCCATGACGACCGATGGGCAACCCCGTACGTACGACACCGATGCGCTTGCCCTAAAGGTTGTGGCCACATTCTGCACAATCTCCGGAAGGCGTTTCTCGATAAAATTCCGATTAGCAACGCTAAACGTTCGCACCGTACCACCGAGTTTGGCAGAGTCCGGAATTACGTTGTTTGCTAGTCCCCCCTGCAGATAACCAACAGTCACAACCGCTGGATCGGTTGCAGCTACTTCCCGGGCTATAAGTTCCTGCAGTGCAAGATGCGTATGGCAGGCAACATTGAGTGGGTCCACCCCAAAATTTGGCATTGCCCCATGGCTACCCTTTCCTTGTATGACAACGTCGAATTTGTCTGACGAGGCTGAGACCGGACCAGCTTCCGGTACCATAAAACAGCCTGAATCGAAGGGAAGGCCACTAAACACATGGAGCATCATCGCTGCATCGACCTTTGGATTCTCAAGGATCCCGGCTTCCACCATTGCCTTAGCGCCATGTAAGGTTTCTTCCCCAGGCTGGAACATCAATTTGACCGTGCCCTGGATCTGGTCTTCCATCGACTTGAGCACATTGGCTGCACCCAACAGCATGGCAGTGTGCAGGTCGTGTCCGCAGGCGTGCATGTGGCCATTCCTTGCCTGGAACTCAAGTCCAGAAAGTTCTTCACCAGGCAGCGCGTCCATATCCGCCCGCAAAAGGACGACTTTACCTAGCTTTTTGCCACCGATCAGGACCGCAACTCCACAAGGACCTACATCATACGGCTCTAGTCCCATTTCTGTGAGTTTTTCCTTTACATACGCTGATGTCCTAGGCAGATCCATGTCTACTTCGGCGTAGCCATGGATCGTTCTGCGGTGAGCTCTCAACTTCTCCTGCAGATTCTTCGCCATTTCCACAATCTCGTCCATCTGTTGGCCTCCTTGCTAATATGCTTGAACGCTGGTCTCAAGATCCAGAAACCAGTACGGATCTATGATTTTAAGACATTTTCGGTCATAATTAGCCATTTGCAAGCTATTATAAGTTTGCTATTTTCATTTGTCAAATAAATTTTTGTAAATATTATATTATCACTATTGAGTTGACAACTATTATCGCGCTGTTTAGATTTGCCTTAATGGAAGTAAGCCGAATTCCTTTTATTGGTTACATTGCCAGCGATCCAGCTGCCGACCAGATGGAACACCTTTTACCGGACCTCGAACCCTTTTGCAGGGTCCGGATTTTGAGGGTCAACCGCGAGAATCCAGTTGATAAGGTTTGTAAGCGATTGCCCACTGATCTGGACTGTTTTGCCTTTAGCGGAAGGTTACTCTATTTAAGCGCTCTGGAAGTGGTAAGTTCGCCGCCAAAGCCGTTTTATGCATTGGACGAATTGGAAGGCGATATCAATTCAATTTTGCTAAGAACGCTCCTTGAACACCGGGACTTTGACCTTTCGAGGATCTTTATCGACTTTGCAACGAAAGAAAACAATTATCTTGGGCTTAAGGAGCTCTTGCCGCCCAATCAGTGGCCAAAGTTCAATGACTTCAGATTTGAGAATGCCAAGTCTGCAGAGCAGCAGATTCTCGAGATGCATCTCTCGTATTATAAGAAGGGATTGACGGACCTCTCTATCACGCGAATGGGCTTGTGTCTGGAGGCTCTCAAGGCCGCCGGAGTTCCGTGCGTGTACGCGTATCCACCAAAAGATTATGTGATCAATTTCTTCCTGCAAATTGTGAACACGCTGGAACGGGCCAAGTTGGACCATACTATCTTTGGAGCAATCGTCTTTGAGATTGCAGCAGAAACTCCCGAGGATGTACATTCTGGCATCGCAGAATGCCAGCGCTTCCTCACTGAGATTGTCCGCTCCGAAGGGCGCGATTTCATGATTCAGGAAGTAGGGAATCGCATAGAAATTCTTACACGGCAAAGCGATTTGGAAGAGATAACCCATGGGTTCGAGGACGACAGCTTTAAGCGCCTGGTTGAACGGGCTATTGGTTACCCCGTGCGCGTGGGACTGGGATCGGGCACGACGATGTATCAAGCCCGGATGAACGCATTTAAGGCAAGCAGTATTGGGCTTATGCGCAACAATGGCCTGTACTACTATTCTGCGGAAGAAGTCCTTATTGGCCCACTAGGGGGCAACAACAAACCTGAGCATCTTGACCTTCAAACGAATAAAAAACTTCTCAACCTGGCCGACACTTTTCAGGTTGATTATGTTACCTTAAAAAGAATTATTGCCTGCACGAAGGCTCTGCAACGTAATGAGATCACCGCAGAAGAACTCGCTGATTTTAGTAACATTACTCCCAGAAGTGCAGCCCGGTTACTCAACAAGATCGTCGCGAACGGTGGTGGACGGGTATACTTGCGCAAAGTCAAGGAAGGCAAGGGCCGGCCAAAGAAACGTTTCATACTCAATTTTGTGAATAAGGTGCAGTAAGCAGTCAACACTCTGTATATCAATCCCTTGTTTCTATTCTCATTCATAAGTATTTTATTAACAGAATGAATGAGAATGTCGAGAATCAGAATGAGACCGTTGTCCGGGACGAACAGCTCAATGAGCCGGTGGAACCTGGAGAATATCGCGTCTTTTTACTCAACGATGATTTTACAACTATGGAGTTCGTCATTTCGGTGCTGATGACGATATTCCATAAGTCCTTGTCCGACGCCACCAGGATCATGCTCGACGTACACAAAAAGGGCAAAGGCCTTGTTGGCGAATATACCTACGACATTGCCGCCACCAAAATAACGCAGGTACATCTATTGGCGCGGCAGATGGGTTTCCCCCTCCGATGTACCATGGAGAAAGTGTAACGTATGAAAGTTAGTCAGGAAGTTCAGGCCATTTTCAATGCGGCCTATAATGAAGCAAAGCTTCGCAATCACGAATATTTGACGCCAGAGCATATTCTGTATGCTGGGCTGTCTTTTGAAAAAGTGCGGTCGGTTTTTGAGAGCTGCGATGCCGATATCGACCAGCTTAAGCGGGGTCTTGAAGCCTATTTTGAACAAAAAGTGCCTGTTGTAAGGAGCACTGTGGAGCCCGTACAGACATCGAGTTTCCAGGCGGTTATCGAGCGCGCCGTGATGCAGTCCCAAGCCTCCGGCAAAGACGAAGTGGGAGTTTCCGACCTTATTGTCTCGTTATACGACGAAGAGCGCACCTATGCAGGCTACTATTTGCGAAAGCTCGGCATAAAGCGACTACAACTGCTGGAGGTGCTCTCCCACGGCATCGCCGATTCCGAAGAGGACGATGAGCTATCGGGAGACTTCGAAGACACTGAAGAAAAAGCGGAAACCGAAACCAAAGAGAAGAAAGGCCAAAAGCCGGGACCACTTGAGCGCTTTACCACCGATCTGACTGCGCTGGCAGCGCAAGGAAAGCTGGAACCGGTTATCGGCCGCGAGGCGGAGATTGAACGCACCATTCAAGTGCTCTGCAGAAGGCTAAAAAACAATCCTATCCACGTGGGCGAAGCAGGCGTAGGCAAAACAGCCATCACAGAAGGTCTTGCCCAGCGCATCGTAGCAGGCAATGTGCCGCCCCTTCTCAGGGACTACACGATTTACAGCTTGGACATGGGCGCACTCCTTGCTGGCACCAAGTTCAGGGGCGACTTTGAGGAGCGGATCAAGAAAGTTATCGATCTCCTTATAAAGAAAGAAAAAGCAATTCTCTTTATAGACGAAATTCACACCATTATAGGTGCGGGCGCCGTCACTGGCGGGTCTATGGATGCGTCCAACCTCTTAAAGCCGGCGCTCACCTCGGGAAAACTGCGCTGCATCGGCTCGACCACGTACGACGAGTACAACAAAATTTTCGAGAAGGACAGAGCGCTGTCGCGAAGGTTCCAGAAAATCGATATCGTGGAGCCGACCGAGGGCGAGACCGTGGACATTTTGAAGGGGTTGAGGCCAAAGTACGAGGAGTACCACAAGGTGCAGTACTCGGACGAGGCGCTCGAGGCGGCGGTGCGGTTGTCGGCGCAGTTTATAACGGAGCGCCGGTTGCCGGACAAGGCGATCGATGTCATTGATGAAGCAGGCGCCCGCGCACGCATGATGGCGTATAAAGCTGGCGAGAGCCAGGAGAATGCACCTCTTGCGATTCAGGTACCGGAAATCGAAACCGTTGTAGCCAAGATTGCCAGAATTCCTGAGCGGTCGGTTTCATCTTCAGAGAAGGAGCGGCTTGCTGGTCTGGAAGTGGCCCTCAAGAGTAACGTTTTTGGCCAGGATGCCGCCATCGACATGGTTGTGAAGGCTGTAAAACGCAGTAGGGCGGGATTTAGAGACCCAAATAAGCCTGTTGCTAATTTCCTCTTTGTCGGCCCGACGGGTGTGGGGAAGACAGAGCTTGCACGCCAACTGGCTGCTCAACTAGGCATTGCGCTGCACCGATTTGATATGAGCGAGTATCAGGAAAAGCATACTGTATCAAGACTTATCGGTTCTCCCCCAGGCTATGTGGGCTATGAAGAAGGCGGCCTTTTGACGGATGCGATTCGCAAAACGCCGCACGCAGTGGTGCTGCTGGACGAGATCGAAAAAGCTCATCCGGATATTTACAATATTCTCCTACAGATCATGGATTACGCCACGTTGACCGACAATCAGGGAAGAAAAGCCGACTTCAGGAATGTCATTTTGATAATGACGAGCAACGCGGGCGCGCGCGACGTGGGTAAGAATCTTATCGGTTTTGGCGAGCGTACCATGACCGACTCTGCGCTGGACGACGCCGTGGAGCGCACCTTTTCCCCCGAATTCAGAAACAGGCTGGATGCAATTGTGCACTTTAACAATCTGCCGCTACCTATGATCGAACGCATTGTGGAGAAAAACCTCGATATGTTCAGAGCTCAGCTTGCTGAGAAAAAGGTCAAACTGGTCACCTCGGCTGAGGTGGTGCATTACCTTGCTGAAAAGGGGTATTCTCACGAATTTGGAGCACGAAATGTTGGCCGCCTTGTGGAAGACAAGATCAAATCCTTCTTCGTGGATGAGGTGCTGTTTGGCAGACTCGAGCATGGTGGTACAGCGATTGCCGAGCTTGTGGGCGACGAGATCGTGTTTTCTGTTGAACCAGCGGCCTCCGGCGATGACATCATAGGCCCGGCGCAGGATAAACCGGCTGCAGATCAGGCTAATTTGATAACGCCTGCAGAACTCAACGTCTAGGCCTCGGGCGTAAGCCCTATCGACTGCACATCGGGAGTCTGCACCTATGGAAGATTTTGTCGCTTTTCCTTCTCCCGATAAGGCAACTCAAGAAGGCCTTCTTTGTGTGGGTGGGGATTTATCTCCGCCCACCCTTCTTTCTGCCTATCGGCAGGGAATCTTTCCTTGGTATAGCGACGACGAACCAATTCTATGGTTTAGTCCAAATCCCCGTTTTATCGTGCTACCCGAGACGTTTCACATCGGTGAGAGTGCACGCAAACTGCTCAAAAGACGCCTTTTTAGAATCACAGTCGACCTAGACTTCCAGGGCACCATACAAAACTGTGCTCACATAGAACGCAAGGGCCAGCTTGGAACGTGGATTGTACCAGACATGATAGAAGCATACTGTCGGCTCCACGACCTGGGTTATGCTCACTCGGTAGAAGCATGGCAGGATGGGAAGTTAGTGGGCGGTCTTTATGGCGTGAGCCTGGGGCGCGCCTTCTTTGGTGAGTCCATGTTCAGCAAAGTGAGTGGTGCATCTCGCTGCGCCTTCCTGAACTTCGCAACAGCGCTTTTTAAGGGTGGTTTCAACTTTATCGACAGTCAGGTTTATACGGACTATGTTGCTAATATGGGTGGAATTTCAGTATCAAGGAGACGCTATCTGTCGCTTCTGAGGACTGCAGTGGAGTATCCAGACCAGCGCGGTTCATGGGAAGGCCTCTATGGAGACGATTTGTCCATGATGTGGGTAAGTCAGTCCTAACCCGTACTCCAGCTCATTGCCTGGCCTGATTGGTATTGATATGGCGACAGCGCTTGGGGGCACATTCCCCTATAGCAAATTGTGCACTTTT
>JBDKTP010000069.1:0-9971 GCA_039680115.1 Rectinema sp. | reverse complement strand
TAATTGCGGGGATCAAACTCAGGTTGGCGGTTCGCAATGTAGGTGCCTACGGCGCCCAAATAGGCCCAGCCAAATTCGTCGGCGGCTTCTTCCACAGCGCTTAAGAGCAGTGCCTTTACACGTCGATCTGTCTTGATATCGCTTTGAATCTTGGCTTCTGCCTCTTTTTCGGTTTTGGTTTCCTTTTCTTCGTCGCCTTCTCTCAAGATTTCGGTGTAGATAAACTTGTCGCAGGCTGCTACAAAAGGTTTTGGAGTCTTCCGCTGTCCAAACCCGAGCACGAGCTTGCCGTCCTCGCGCAGTCGCGCTGCAAGGCGCGTAAAATCGGAGTCGCTGGACACAACACAAAAGCCGTCGAGATTCTCAGTATAAAGCAAATCCATCGCATCGATGATCATGGCACTGTCTGTGGAGTTTTTGCCTGTTGTATAAGAGAACTGTTGCACAGGCTGAATTGCGTACTCAAGGAGTTTGTCTTTCCATGAGCGCAAATTGGTGCTAGTCCAGTCGCCGTAAATCCGCTTGACGCTCGCAACGCCATATTTTGCAATCTCTGCCAGGAGACCTTCAATTATTTTGGCCTGGGTGTTGTCCGCATCTATGAGTACTGCCAACTTAAGTTGGTTCTGTTCGTTTTTCATCATTCGTCTCCCAAGAGAAATCCCTTCTCTTGTCGTATTTGGGAAATCGAGCCAACTCGGATGCCTACAGCCTGACCGGTAGCCAGGTCTTCTCCGATCAGCATCCAATCGTCGGCGGTGCGCGTAAGTTTTACGGGTCGCACGGTAGTCGATTTCGTTGTACCGCCGGAAGTCCAGCGGATTTCCAGTTTGCAGAATCTGGATTTGAGCGCACTTTGAATTATATGTAGTTTCCCCTGAAAATCCAAACCCCCGGCCGAATGTGTGCCTAAACTCAGTCTTCGATGGGTCTTGGCACCGAATTCGGCGTTTTTGTCGGCCCCCATTCGTCTTAAGAGCAGTTCAGACAGGCTTTGTAGTTGCTCTTTTGAATAAATAAGTTTTCGGCGTATTCGCTCTTCCAGAAGTGTCTGGATGGGCTCGGGCAAGGTACGCGTCTGCAGGGCGTCGAGTAGCTCGGACTCAAATGCGTCCGGACTTTTCGGAGCTTCTGGATTTTCCTGATTTTCTGGAAGGGAACGACCTTGTAGAGAAGGGGAGATTGCCGCAACGTTTCCTGCCTGTGATACCTGTGATACCTGAGAATAATCCGGGCCAGGATATCCGCCCAACTTTTGCGCCTGGTCCAAGGGAGAGGGATTCGAGCTTTGCGTAGAGACTTGTTCTTTTTTCTTTCCACTTTTTGCCGAGACTACCAGGGAAGGAGCAGGAAGGCCAAGCCGCTCGAACATCTGTTCAATGGTGCTATAAGGCACGGAACCTATGAAGTAGATGCCATCTCTTATTTTCTTAAAAGGCAGTGAATTGATTGCACCGCTTTGCTCAAGGATTCTCGAGGTGGTGGCGTCCACGGCGAGCACGGAACCTTTATAAAACACGAGCGCGTTGTATTCCTCTTCCCATGTGGCAAGATTATAGCAAAGCGATTGAGGGGGCTCGACTCCACACAGTCTGCTGAGTGTCGCGAGCATGCTTGCGGCGGTTTGTCCCTCTGCAAACGCCAACTTTGCCGTTTCTTTGGTTATCTCAAGGTCCCAGGAATCGGAAATCGAGGTGGCTTGGGCAAGATCTAGCAGAGCGAGCAGATCCTCTACCGGGGCTTCAGGCAATACGTGGATGCTGCCAGTGCCTTCAATAATGGCCTTTCTTCGGTCGCGGGCATTTTGAACATCGTGATCTCCGGCAATCGTGTAAGAAGCAAGCGGCCGGCGTCCAAAGGCTCTCCCCTTGTTACAGATCCACCCATCCTCGACCTGTCGAATCAAATCAAGTTCTTGCATCGCAATAAAATAACCATGGCCAGGGAAACCCGCTTCATTCTGTACTCTTATTGGATCCTGAGGCGCAAGGGAGCCAAGAGGCAGAAAGAGCGAAGAGAATCTCTCAATACCGACCGAAGAAAATCTGAATTCGACCTCGAAATAGGGACTCACCGCCTCACTTAAAGAGCGAACGGTCTGTAAGAAGTTCGTGCTCTCCAAGAGCAGTTTTGGGCCGTTTGATCTGGGCTGTTTAGAGGATCCTGCTGCAGGTCGGGCGGAATCTTCGCCGGTTGGCTGCGGCAAAGTTAAAATCACTGCCAACGCAAAGGGGTAATTTCTTCCATGCTCCAAGAGAAAATGCTTAAAGGCCAGTGTATCGAGGCTAAGCCCTTGCTCCCCTTCTTTGAGAATGCCTGCTATTCCAAGCGCTCTGACTATTTCATCCAACACGGCCATAGTCTGTGAATCGGCGTCAAGCAGCTTCTGCAAGCGCTCTCTTACGCGATTTGCAAGCACACCACTCTTTAGAAAAGCCTTTTTTTCATAGCGTAGAAAGGAGTAAAGGACAAGCGAAAGATCTATAACCGAAAGTCCCTTAAACGAAGAAACTCTCGCACGAGCCAATGCTTTGGGAAGGGACTTGGTCCCAAAAAGATAGGTGGGGTTTGCAAAACGCTCGGTAAAGGCAGCTTCAAAAAGTGGAACAACCTGCAGTAGGCCGTCGCGGTCTTCGTAGACAAGGAGGCGTTCACTCAGGTTTGCAAGCCGATACTCAAGATCGAAATAGTTTAGCGAAGATGCCAATGCTCTCTGCAAGGTACTCTTAGGAATACCTCCTACAATGGCTATGCATCCGAGGATGAGAGCGTCCAGGTCATCAATCATGGTTAAAGCGGCGTCTACGACTTCGGGCTTGGCCAATTGGGCCATGAGTCTATCGACGATTTCGTTCTTGTTTGCTGTCGGATTTGTGCCGCCACCAAGGTAATTCTCGGCAAGGGCTCTAAGACGATCGAGCGGCTGCACAAGAAGGGACGAACGCCATTTTTCGAGCGTGTTTGCGTTGGTTACCGCTTCAGGTACGGGGTCTATAGCGTCGAAGGTGCTTCTCATGGCCTGCTATTCGTCCCAAGTCTCTATCGTATAGCGATAGCCTTGCTCGACCAGGAATTTTCGACGCTTGTCCGCATACTCTTCTTCGACGGTGTAACGCGAAACCAAAGAATAGAAAAAGCTATTACGGTCTTTTGGGCGCAATATTCGCCCTAATCTTTGGGCTTCTTCTTGTCTGCTGCCGAAAGTGCCGGAAATCTGAATTGCCACCGAGGCGTCGGGCAGATCTATAGCAAAATTTGCAACTTTCGATACAATAAGCAATTTCTCTTCACCAGCCCTGAATGCGGCATAAAGGGCTTCCCGTTCGGCTTCAGGGGTGCTCCCAGTAATGAGTGGCGCTTTAAAAAGCCTGGCATACCGTTTGAGTTGATCGATGTATTGGCCAATGATGAGTATGCCCTCTCCACGGTGGTGCTCGACTATAGCCTGGGCTACCTTTTCTTTTTCCACGTTTTCCGAGGCGATTCTGGACTTTGCGCGATGCTCGGCGATAGCGTAGGAAAGCCGGGTGGGTTCGTCAAGCGGAATACGGATTTCTTTGCACAAGGCCTCAGCTATAAAGCCCTTTTTCTCCAAGTCCTTCCACGGAACGTCATATCGTTTGGGACCGATAAGTGAAAAAACCTCTTCCTCTCTGCCGTCCTCGCGTACGAGCGTAGCGGTGAGGCCAAGCCTGCGTACCGCTTGAAGTTCGGCCACTACTCTAAATACTGGTGCGGGAAGGAGATGGACTTCGTCGCAAATGATAAGACCCCAGTTTACAGCCCGCAGAAGTTGAAAATGTGGGAAGTCCGAGGTTTTGTCTGGCCTCCAGGTGAGAATCTGATAACTTGCTATGGTGATGGGGCGAACCTGCTTCATAAAGCCTGAATACTCGCCAATTTGAGACTCGTCGATGTCAGTTTTGTCCAGGAGTTCGGTCTTCCATTGACGAGCCGCGGCTATGTTCGTCGTTATAATCAGTGTAGTACGTTTGTAGGCAGCCATTGTGGCCATGCCGACGATCGTCTTACCTGAGCCACAGGGGAGGACCACCACCCCGTACCCATAGCCAGGTTTTCCGTCTCCAACAAGAGAAGCCACTGCCTCATCCTGGTAAGGCCGCATGCGCCAGCGCGGAGGCTGGCCAAACTTCAGATTTATCTCGAGCGGATCCCCTTCCCGCAGACTCGCTTCGTCCTTGACAGGCCAACCTCTCTTTAAGAGCTCGACTTTTACCGTTCCCCGATCCACAAGCCGCAACAAAAAACCCCCTGCGCTAGGGGTTAGCCATTTCCCAAGAACCTTGTCTGCAGCCAGCTGCTTCTCAATTTCCACTTCCTTACACTCGAGAAAGAGTGTGTTTTGAATGCCCATGCCCGGACCGGGCAGTTCCTCTCCTCTGTACTCGTGCAAAACGAGTATGCCGAACCGATCCATCGTATCCTTGATTATAAAGGGGATATCTTTGGGCATCTCGTACCGGGAAAATTCCTCGAGTTGCGCAACGACTTCGTTTGCGCTTGCCCCGGCGGCGGCGGCGTTCCACAGTGACAATGGCGTAATCTTGTATGTGTGCATGTGTTCCGGGCTCTTTTCCAGCGATGCAAAACGGCCTAGTGCTTTGCGAGCATCTTCGGCCCGAGGAGCATGTAAATCCAGAAGAATACTTAAGTCACTCTGCACAATGAGGGGTCCATCTTGGGACATAGGGTCTATTATAACAAGAATGCTACGTTCTAAACAAGACTTAACACTATTGTTTAGCTTTGGTCGGTATTGTTCAGTGAATGAACAATGCCATAACACAGACTGCCAAAAAAGCACTGGTGCCTTCAATTGCAGTCGCGGCAGTCCAACTGCGCGCCATGTCTTTAGTTGATAAGCCCAAACTTCTTTGTAATATCCAGTACAAAGGATCATTTATGTGGGATGCAACCAGAGAACCCGCTCCAACCGCGGCGACAGCCAGCGCAGGGTTTAACTTAACTGCTTGAGGTACGGCTGCCATAGCACCAGAAGCCAAAACAACCGCGATCAAAGAGGAGCCTTGGATTGACTTGAACGCCGCTGCCAAGGCAAAGCACAAGAATAGGGCTCCAAATCGTCCGGCAATGCTTGTTGTCGGGACTATGCGGCTAAAGAAATCCACGAGTGGCCCTGCCTTGACGATCTGAGAAAACGAGGCAGCAAGAGCAGCAACAATCAGAATTGGGGTAACCCTTACAATTGCCTCTTCCACACATTCTGCTATTGCTGGATTACTAGAGGTCTTACCCTCTACAATGCGCTTCCGGAAGAGTAACAGAGCAAACGCCAGCCCAAGGCAGGCCGCGACCACTGGATGACCGCAAAACGCGATCCAACCATATACCCAACCACTCCCAAAAGGACGTGCTGGCAGATCTGCAATCATTTTGAGCACCAGCAGGACAAACGGCAAAACAATAGGAACAAGCGGACGCCTGATAGAAGGTGCACTAGTCTGAATTTCTATCTGGGCACCAGTCTGATGGTTCTCATCCTTGGCAACATCTTTTTGCACTACAGCCGAAGGATTCTTACTCGATATCCACCAAAGCCCAGAGACAAGCGCCACTGCCGCTGCGATAAGGCCTACAAAGAGTGTTTGACCAAGACTTGCGGCAAAGGCACGGGCGGAAGAAAGAGCGGCAACCGTAGGCATAACCAGGGAACTTGCTGCAAATATTCCTGCAGCATAGGCTAGAATGAATCTGGTTCTGTCTACTCTGCTCTCATCTGTAAGGTCTTCAACAAATGGCAAAAAAAGGAAATAGCCAAACTCCCCAGGCGAAGGAACTGCAAGTATAAACCCCAAGATGGCAGCAAGCTTGGTAAAATGTCCTCTTTGCGCACTCTTTGCCTCCACGTTATGCGTAGCCCATTGCCCGATTGCCGCAAGAGCGCCGGACTTTTCCAAAAGAGTTGCAGTTACTGAAGTTATTGCAATGGCAAGCCCAAAGGTCCCCAACCATCCTCCAAACCCATCCATCACGCCCAAGGCCACGGCATCCTGCGGTAGACCTATACAGAGTCCGTACACCAAGGCACAGCCCAGCAAGGCAAGAATAGGACTCGTTCCGAACCGTCCGACTAAGATATACGCAAGGGCAAGAATTATTGCCAACCATAACAAAGCCACCGCCCCGGAAACCATTATTGTCCTCCACGCCACCGCAGTCTGAGTTCGATGGGAAGGTGATCGGAAAACCCCTTCTTCCCATCCCAACACAAGATGTTGCCCTTGTTGTCAAAAAGCTCTTGCGCGCCAGCCGGTTCAAAAGCTTCGTAGTCCAGGCCCTTGCCGTCAACCAGGGCAGCGTTCAGCAAAAACCCATCCAATCTTTCAGTTTTTCCATCGAAGGCATAGCTGAATTCCTCAGAACCGCCCCAAGGAGAAAACAGTGCCCAGGAGCTTTCAGTCGTCGGTAGGACTTTATCGGGACTATACGTTATGTGCAAACTCTCAAAGCCTGAATCCTCATCCCCAACAGGCATTATCGCTGTTTGGTAGGCCTGCTTAACCCGCTGGAATTCGTCCGGTGACTCGTTAAAGTCACCACACACCAGTATAGCACAGTGCTTGTCCTTGGCTTCCAGCGCCCTGATCCTTGATGCAACCAGGCGCGCTGCCTCGATCCTTGCCACTTCCGTCGTCTGCTCCCCTTCCTTCTTCGACTTCCAGTGACACAAAAAAACGGTTAGTTCGTCCTCCAGCCCCTGAGATGATCCTTGTCGCGATACAAACGAGCTGAGGTCAAAAACCACTTCCAGAATATCGCGCCCTTCTCCGAAGCCCCAAGCGTCAGCCACGTTGTGCGCCACTACTGACTTTACCGGCAGACGCGACAGAATCCCGCATTTTATGCTTGAATTCTCTGGCCCGCCAATGATTCGCCATTTATAGCCGAGCGACTTGAACTCCCCATCTGCAAGATCGTCCAAGACTTGCTTGTTCTCGATTTCTTCCAAACAAAGAATATCCGGTCCAGTTTGCGTCGAGTAACCAGTCTGTGGCGAGTTAAACGAACGCACCGCAAGAGCCGTATTTTTTAGCCTGGTATGGTATCTCTCCTCGTCCCAGGTCTTGGAACCGCTCTTGAACTCCGGGTATTCATCGCCATCATCGTGGCAATCGAAAAGATTGTGAACATTGTAAGCAACAATACTAAGTTCATCCGACTTAGGCTTTGCAAATGGCAACGAGCACTGGAACCCTACGAATGGAAGCAAAATCATACAAAAAAGCACAATTCGTGAACGCTCTACGCATCGCTTTCCCATGGAGCAACTTCCTCCACAGATATAACGTCACGAATTGTACCTTGCGCTTCAAAAACTGGCGCCTGCAGTTCTTTCAAAACCCTATAACAAGACTTAAGAATCAGTTCGGCAGTTCGGCTCGCTTTGTCACGATCTTGCTTAGAATTCCATACTCTTGAGCCTCTTTAGCATTCATCCAGTAGTCGCGATCAGTGTCCTTAGCCACTCGCTCCAGAGTCTGGCCCGTAGCTTCGGCAATGATCTCGTTGAGCCGCACCTTGGTCTTTTCCAGTTCGCGGGCGTGGATTTCGATCTCCGTAGCTACCCCTTCGATCCCGGAAAGCGGTTGATGAATCAGATAGGAAGAATTGGGCAGCCCAAACCGCCGTTCTATGGGGACAGCCAAAAAGATTAAAGCAGCAGCGCTTGCAACCAATCCCATTCCGATCACACGCACTGGTGAACTTACAAACCGAATCGTATCGTAAATTGAAAAACCAGAGTACACATCTCCACCGGGAGAATCGACCAAAATAGTTATGGTATCATGAGATGCATCGTCCATTATCAGAAGCTGCTTTACCACCTTCTCCGCAAGGTCCTTGTCAACTTCCCCGTTGAGCAGGATGGTCCTCGTCTTTAGGAAACGCTCCGAAAAGGGATCTTCAGCCTTCACCACAGGCTTCTTCTCCTCGGGCTCTGTCTCAGGATCATCGTCCAGATATGTCAAATTCAGATTTTTCATGCTCACTCCCTAATGTGCTAAATCATCTTTTACAAGATACTCTATTTTTCGACATTCCGACAACGGCTTGCGCTGAGAGTTGTTTTTTATATAGTATTCTTACTATATTGTTACTTTAGTTTTTTGTGTAGATTCTTTTGTGTAGAACTAAAATGAAGGGAGTGAGTATGGTAAAGTCCGGCAAGAATCGAAAAAGTCACCTGAACAGAGTGTTCGTGGCGTTATTTGTGACCCTGATGTTTTGTACCGTCGCAGGAATCAATGCGGCAACTCCCCGCCCCTGGTATGCCGCCAGCTTCGAAAAACTCGGCTTTTCTGTTTTCGATCCACCGATGACAATGAAGGATTTTCTCGTCGTCAACCTCAACGGCGCGAGCAAAACCCGCGCGAGCGCCAAGGGCAACATTGTACTGCTCAACTTCTGGGCCACTTGGTGTCCGCCATGCAAGGCTGAAATGCCGAGTATCGAGGCGCTTTCCGCCAAAATGAAGGGCAAAAAGTTCGAGATTATCGCGATAAACGTGGGTGACAGTAGCGCAGAAGTAAAGGACTTTCTAAAACAGTACAAATATACTTTCCCCATCTACCTCGATACACAGAATAAGCTTTTGGCCACCTATGCCAGCCAGGGCATTCCGACCACTTATGTGCTGGACAAACAGGGCCGCTTCATTGCCGGAGTAGTGGGTGGAATGGACTATAGCAGGCCGGAGGTGGTTAACCTCCTCACAAAACTGGCCGAAGAATGAGTGCCCCCTCGATTCTGTCGGCTTTTGTAACTGGGCTCTTGTCGTTCCTTTCGCCATGCGTGCTGCCGCTTATTCCTGCGTATATATCTTTCATATCAGGAATAAGCACTCGAGACCTCGGCGTTGAAAGCAAGAATAAAGAAACGCGTGGCAAAGTCATGCGCGCGGCTTTAAGCTTCGTACTTGGTTTTACCCTTGTTTTTGCAGTCATGGGCGTTGCATTCTCAGGCGGGGCCAAGATGCTTCAATCTGCAGGACTCACTCGCATACTCGATATTGTTGGTGGCGTCCTTGTGATGCTTCTGGGCGTGAATTTGATTTTCGACTTTATCGGTTTTTTGCGTGTTGACAAACGGGCGATCGCCCGTTTTTCGGGTAAGAAAATTTCCGGTGACCTGGAGGCTCTCTTACTCGGTATGTCGTTTGCCGTAGGATGGTCGCCTTGTATTGGACCGCTCCTGGCATCGATTTTGTTCATGGCCGGGCAAAGTGGTTCCACGCTACAGGCCTTCGTACTTTTGCTTTTTTACTCGGGCGGCCTTGGAATTCCGTTCCTTCTCACTGGACTGTTCTTTGAAAGGGCAAAACCGATCATCCACTTTTTCAATCGCCACGCCATTGCAATTCGAATAATCTCTGGAGTGATATTGCTCGTAGAGGGTGCAAGCATGGCTTTTGGCAGGCTCGCCAGCTTTCCTGCCAAGGTTGCTCAGCTCGGGTATCAGCTCTTGAAGTTCCAGGGGAAGAGCCCTGCCCTGGCCTTCTGGATCGATCTTGGAATTCTCGGGCTTCTACTGCTTTTTGCCTTGCGATCGCTCTTATTGAGACTCAAGCCAAGGTCTACTGAAAACGCTCCATCGCCAGGGAAGATACGGCTCGGCTTTGCCTCGGCAGGGTCTGCGGTGCTCACTATTCTCATAATCGCCGAGGTGCTGGGTAAGTTTTCACTTCTTGGTGTGCTTGCACAGTGGTTCAGTTCAGGCTTTTGAGAGCGCGGCCTGTCGCCTGCCACGCATTGTTCGGCGCAGACGCTCAAGCCACACCACGGCAATCGCCAAAAGAAAACGAGGGATGATGAGCCAGGCGACGCTTATTCCGAGCCCTGCATAGAGCGTAGTGTCTTCCATCAGTGAGTGACAGATGGCGGCATGGTGATTGAAGAGATCCCCGTTTTCTTTGGGCAGTTTGCCTTCGT
>JBDKTP010000068.1:0-2296 GCA_039680115.1 Rectinema sp. | reverse complement strand
CGAATCCGCACTGCAAAAATCAAAGGGAAAAATCTACGGGCCCCAGGGCGCAGCAAACCTCTTGAAAATAAAGCCAAGTACGCTCCAGGGCAAGATGAAAAAACTGGGAATTGAGCGGTGATTCCTGAAAGCCCCCTGGTACCTTTTCCAATCACCTTCCCAAAAGTCCGCGGAGATCGACCTCTGCCCAGTCAGAATAACCGTAGCCACGGAAAAGCAACTTCATATCTTCTGGTATTACAATAACCTGCAAAACCGTGCCAAAGAGATCGCCTTCTACCGCTGGCCCGCCCTGCAGAGTGGTCTTGTCCATCATCGCTTTTACCATGGCGAGGTTCACCCCCCTTTGCCATTCTTGCGACGCAAACATTCTATCAAGGCAGACTTGCCTGTCGTCATAGGCGTTGTCCGGCAGTTCGACGATTTTGCCCTTCCATGGTTCGTAGGTTGGCCGAGCAAAATTGTTGAGCGCATAGAGTGCGCCATCGTGCTGCTCGATCACCCGAGCGTCAAAAGTGGGCTTTTCTACCGAAACTGCGCGCTCCGCACTTGCCACCTGGATGATATACGAGGCATCCATCGGCGTGTTTACGATATTTTGAACCATCTGGTCAAGGGTTTCGCTCGTCCGTAAGAATTCAAAGAGCGATGCCACTGAGAAGCGTGCATCGGGGTTTGTGTGTGGGTCAGATGCTGAACCATTGTTGAGTTCGACAAAGACGCCGCGCTCGTTGATTCCCGTTTCCACATACACTTGCCCTATTGGTCTCACGTTCGCAAACGCGAGCGAAGGACCTGTGGCGCCATCAGCATCAGATTCCGCAGCGTTCTCAGACTGTGTTGGATTAAAGGCCACGAGTGCCATGTAGCGGAGGTAAGGCCGCATTGCGCCTTGGGTCATGTCCCAGTTGCGGGCAAAGTACAGCTTGCCATCGGCTGTCCGCGGGCTGGAAACCGCAATGCCAGAACACGCCGCGCGGGCTTGTGCAGCTTCTATAACAAAATCGGGCAGCAAATAGAATGATGCGTCCAGCAACGTGTGCTCCGCCAAAGACAAGCCGGAAGTCTCGGCCATACCATTCATAAGCTGCTTCATTTCGGGGGTATAGGTCTGGTAGGTCGCTTCGATAGCATCTCGATGCTCTTCGCTAAGTCCGCGCGCCACAAGGTCCTTCTCAATTGCGGCGTAAAAAGCTTGGAGCTCTGCTGCCGCGAGAGCGCCATATTGTCTACCCATCTCGTGCCAGCTCCCCTTTAAACTGAGCACTGTGTAACCGCCGGTCTCGCTGCGATAGCTGCTTCCTTCGCCAAAGGTGGCCACTGGTATAAGGCCCGGCAGTTTCTGAGGTGCCTTACCTAAAGAAACATTCTCTGTGCTGGCCTTTTGTCTCAGGGTGACGGTTGCGCCTGAATCGGAGGAGGCATACACCACCAACCATGCCCCCGTCCCGCCAGGATTTTTCGCCACGTCCTCAGGTTCCTTAAGGTCCTGTTGTTTCTCTTCGGTGCTTTCTGCTTCGGTGCCTGCGGCTGCGCGGGCGGGCGTGCCAGACCACGTCAACTCTCCGTCTGAATCGCTACGGCTCGACGTGATACTGTGAAAATTCTGGTCATAGAGCCTCCAAAGCGCCGCGCCAGAGATTTTTGCTGTCCCCGACACTGGCAGACGCAACCACTGACCAACTTGGGCTCCGTACGTGTCCTGCACAAGCGGAATATTCGCAGTTCCAGCTTCAATTGTGGGAACTGTTCGCGAATCCCGATAGAGTTCGGCTCCAAATCTCAAATATGAGGCACCCTGAATCGTCTCAGCGCGAAGGTCCTTGAGGTCGCGGCTGAAGGCCACTGGTATAGAAAGCCACATTGCCGCCGTAGTTGCATCAATAGGCTTGAGAATCTGAGGCCCATCCATCGCTTCTGCGGTCAGGTATCCAGGAACCTCCTGCAATTCTTGTGGCGAGATGGTGGGGCTTGCCGCAACACTGGTATCTTCGGCTTCGACAAGATCGCTGGATAGAAGCCACTTCGTGTCACATCGAGTTTTCCATGCTTCTGGCAGAGCCGGACCGGAATCCAGCTTCTGGGCGAGGGGCGCCGAGGTTACATAATGTTCGTACCCTGACGGGAAGCGGATTACGTAAAATACCTTGCCTTCGTGAGGCACGAAATTTACAGACACTGGCAAATTCTCATTTGAATACCACCCGTCTACACGCTTTTCCAGCAGTGCGAACGAGGGAACCCACGATTCGCCTTGCTTTGCCTCGATGGTGAGGCGCCCCTCATCGTCGAATAC
>JBDKTP010000067.1:0-3358 GCA_039680115.1 Rectinema sp. | reverse complement strand
ACGTTATAGAAGATGTACTCATAGGGATTGGTCTACAGAATTTCAAACCTGAAAAACCCAAAGATTTTACAATTGGGCGCCTTTCCCCGATCGAAGCTTTCTCCAGAAGAGCAAAGCTGTGCCTTGTTGGCCTGGGATACCAAGAGATGATCTACAACTACCTTGGCAGCAAGAAGGACTATATCGATAAAATGGGCATAGATCCTTCCCAGGTAGTCAAGATTCAGAATCCGATGAGTGAAAACTATGAGTACTTGCGCAATTCGCCTTTACCGGGATTGCTTGGCACTGAATCAGTCTCGGGCAAAGCACTCTATCCGCATCGGATTTTTGAGGTGGGCAAGGTTGCGCTTAAGGTCCCAGAAGAAAACTATGGTGTGGCCACCCGGCAATTCCTGGGCTTTTTGAGCTGTCATGCCGCTGCTGACTATAACGAGGCGGCCTCTCATCTTGCTTCGCTAATGTACTATCTTGGTAAAGAATACTCCGTACAAGGGGCTGAGGATTCCCGGTTTATCCCTGGGCGCCAGGCTTACATACTTTATAAGGATCAACGAATAGGCGTTTTTGGCGAAATCCATCCGGCGGTTCTTGATGCATTTGGTATTGCGATGCCTGCCTGCGGAGGCGAGCTCGATCTTGATCTGTTAAGTTTGACATCACAGATTTGAAGCGGGCATAGGCTTCTAGCGCGTCTACTTAACGGTGGAGCACTATGGAAGTCTATGCTTATGAACCTCTTGGCTATGAAGGTTGTCTTGTCAGAATTGAGGTCGATATACGTCGAGGAATTCCGGCCATCGACATTGTTGGTCTTGCCGCTGCGGCGGTTCGTGAGTCGCGAGAGCGTGTGCGTGCAGCTATCCGAAACTCCGGCTACGAATTTCCTCAAGATCGAATACTCATAAACCTCTCTCCGGCGGATCTTCCCAAAGAAGGAGCATCGTACGACTTACCCATCGCCGTGCGTATCCTGAGCGCTGCTGGGGCAATTCCAGAATGCGGGAACGACATTCTTGTTATGGGCGAACTCACTTTGGACGGTAAGATCCACGCCGTGCGGGCAGTTCTGCCTGCTTATATCCAGGCGGCCAAGTTAGGTATACGACACTTTGTGGTCCCTAGAGAAAGTGCAGCAGAACTAGGCGAGTTCTGGCAACCAGACCATGGAAAAGTCTATGCGATTGATTGCATAAACGACCTCGCGGCCATTATGCTGGCCGTTCGAAATGGCAAGGAGGCTGAAAATCCGGACGCTCTTTTTGTCAGTGACCCGCCAAAAGGCGGTTTAGTACAGGTGGGCGGTTTGGCACAGGTCGGTACCGGATCTTCTCGAAATTCGTACTGCCAAAAAGGTAAACAGGCATTCAACACGCGCAAACCAGATTTTAGTGACTATCATGGTGATAAAGCGCTGATGCGTGCGCTCGTCATAGCTGCAGCCGGGCGTCACAATATCCTTCTTTTTGGCCCACCCGGTTCCGGAAAAACTGCCGCCGCCCTTAGGTTTCCTTCGCTTTTGCCACCACTAACCGAAAATGAAGCCCTCGAGGTCGGCGTAATCTGGTCGCTATATGGAAAGTCTCCTTCCGAACCGATACAAGGCAAAGACAAGGGGTGGGTCGTCAATTCGCCAGATTCCCTTAACGTTCCTGGCAGCGAAGCGCGTACAAGAGCCAAAGTTGACTGTTGCGAAGGCGTCAGCGAAACTCAATTCGGTGTCACAGGTGAGTCCGTTTTTTTGCGTTCTGGTTGGCAATACCCACCGGTTAGGGCACCACACCATTCCGCTTCCTGCGAAGGCATGATAGGAGGTGGGCATCCAATAAAGCCTGGGGAGATCAGCCTCGCACACCGAGGCTTGCTTTTCCTCGATGAAACCACAGAATTTCGAAGGGACGTGCTGCAATCGCTTCGCGAACCTATGGAAAAAGGCTATGTCACTATTGTCCGCGCAGGGCGAACAGTCCAGTATCCTGCCAGCTTTCAACTCATTATGGCCGCCAATCCTTGCCCATGTGGTAACCTTGGTTCGCCGGTCAAAACTTGTGTATGTTCTCCTCAAGAAATTCAGCGGTACTGGAAAAAGCTAGGTGGTCCGTTGTTGGATCGTATCGACATGAGGGTCCCTGTTGGTGCACCGACTCCGGAGGCACTCCTTTCGTCTGAGTCTGGTCAGCAGCGAAGAATGCTTGAGTCGGTTTTGCAAGCAGTTCGAGTGCAAGAGCTCAGGATGGCCGCAGGCGTTCCTCAAGGGACGCCTTTCGTAAGGAATGGTGATTTTTCCCCTGATCAGGTATCCGCCTTCTGTAACCTTACCAAAGATGCACGCCTGTTATTAGCCGAAAAAGCCCAACAATTAGGCCTTTCTGCTCGAGCGTGCCATTCGATACTAAAACTTGGTCGAACGATTGGCGATCTCGATGGCAAGGAAGTATTGGACGCCTCAGTTATTGAGGAGGCAATAGGTTATCGGCAGTTTGGCGATGGTGACCTCTATTGGCCATTCTAGAGTTGGATCCATAATGCTAAGTCCTCCCAGTCTAGGGTGTTTCAAACGTCTCCAAAGGTCGCACAAATACTATGGCAAAATGGGTTGACATTGCAGGCGATTCCTATTAGTTTTTATAACGCAAGAGCGCTGTGGCGCCGCTAGTTTTTGTGGGCGTTTCAGTTTGCTGTTCTGGTTTTTAGGGCTAGGCAATAAAAATCAGAAAAAATAAAAAAGGTCTTGACAAGTTAGGGTAAGTTTGGTAGGTTCATCGAGCGCTTTGCGAGTAAGGTTGCGGGGTGCAGGAAAAGAGCGGTACTGAGTAGGCGGGAGCCTCACGAGGTACGAGCGAAGGTCTTTAGACAACGAAGTAGGAAATAGGGAAGGGATAGAGAGAGGTAAGGGATCGAGGCATTGAATGCCGGTACCTGTTTTTAGGAACGGGTACGAACTGTTAATTCTCTCATGAGAAGAAATCCTGCGGGAGCAATCCCGTTGGAATATATCATGGAGAGTTTGATCCTGGCTCAGAACAAACGCTGGCGGCGTGTCTTAAGCATGCAAGTCGAGCGGTAGGCGTAGCAATACGCTGAGAGCGGCGGACTGGTGAGTAACGCGTGGATGATCTACCGTTAGGGCATGGGGATAGCCACTAGAAATAGTGGGTAATACCGAATACGTTTGCACAGGTGAAGCTGTGTAAAGAAAGGATCCTACGGGGTCGGCCTAACGATGAGTCTGCGTCCCATTAGCTAGTTGGTGAGGTAAAGGCCCACCAAGGCGATGATGGGTAGCCGGCCTGAGAGGGTGTACGGCCACACTGGGACTGAGATACGGCCCAGACTCCTACGGGAGGCAGCAGCTAAG
>JBDKTP010000066.1:0-18881 GCA_039680115.1 Rectinema sp. | reverse complement strand
CCGTCCCAAGTAGGATTTTTTCTGGGTCTCATGGAGTTTGTAGGCATTTTTGGCCCTATGGCAAGCGCCCGACGCGCGGACAGGTCGAGCAGATTCAAGCCTGGTTTGTACCTTTCTGGTGGCTTGCTCATTGCAGGGCTCTGTCTTCTCGTCACTGTCAAAACGCCAATAGCTACGGCCTGCGCTATCTGCCTTTTATCACTAGGCATCAAAACGCCAACATCGATCCTCGATGCAGCATTGTTGCGTACAGCATCGGGCTTAAATAAGCCACTGGATTATGGTGCGGTACGATCTAGTGGGTCGGTTGGCTTTATCGTGGTAACCTTGATAGCACAGTGTATTCCTGGCTTTAACGAGAGTTCGCCTAAGGCGATGGCCTCCTGGACCGTTCTGTTTACAGTTCTTTTCTTGCTCAGCTTGACGATTATGCCTGAGGCATCGTCATCCTCCAAGCCAACCTCTACATCCAATCTACCGACGCCGTTAAATTCAGGAACGATAGCCTTTAGCCAGTCGGGCAAAAGCCTCAACAAAAACCTCAGGTGGATAGACAGCACCTTCATAGTTGGCCTTGTCGTAATTCTTTTAGGCAGGATCGCGATTGCAGCCGTAGGCTCGTTCTTCTCTCTGTACCTGACAGAGGAACTGCACTGGGATGCAATCGGAGCGCTTTGGGCAGTTTCATCTATGGCCGAAGTACCTTTGATGATCTATGCCCGACGCTTTATCAGGAAGCATAGCCCCATGGAAGGGGTGGCAATCGCGTCGGGCGCATTGGTTGTGCGCCTGCTTATTTATGCGGTTTTTCCTACAAAGGCGGGCGCTGTTATAGGCCAAGCACTGCACTCGCTGTGTTACGGACTTTTTCTCCCATCGGCCATCGCGTTTATCAATCTAAAGACGCCGCCTGAACATCGCACGACCGGTATGGCATTGTTCAACGGTATCGGTATGGGCCTACCGACTCTTTTGGGAAGCATCATCGGTGGAAATCTTATCGAGCTTTTTGGCTACCGACAGATGTTTGCCTCGTTCTCCCTGTTCGCAGTCGCAAGCCTTGTTATTTATTTCATATATAAGAAAAAATTAATTGATGTTAAGTAACCGGTTCTGGCCCGATCGCCCCTGCCGGCTTGGGTAGTTGCATCTCGCGCGAACGAAAAGAATATCTGCCTTTTCCTAGCCTTTTTGTTTTCCTTGGGCTCCTAGCCGTTTTGTTTTCTTTGTGCCAAAAAACGATCCACAAAGTACAAAGCACTCACCATAAGGGCGTGGCGTAGCTCCCCTGAACCCATTTTGGCACGAATCTCATCTGCAGGGAAAAACATTGCGTCTACTACCTCATTTTCGTCCAGCGACTGTGTACGAGTCGCCACCGGGTTCATCGCAATAAAAATATGAAAAAAATTGGATTGAAGTGCGGGATTGGGATAGACAGAAGCAAGCTCGTAAATCTCTTGCGACGTCCAGCCTGTTTCCTCGGTAAGTTCGCGGGCGGCTGCAGCGGCTGGCGCTTCACCAGTCTCCACGACGCCACCTGGGAACTCAAGGCTAATGCTGTCTGCGCCATGTCGGTACTGACGGACCATCAAGAATTTCTGTCCTTCGGGGGTCTCCACAACCGGCACGATCACGGCCCAATCGTGGGCTTCCAAGACTGAGAATCTGCCCTTCTTGCCGTTAGGTCCGATACTCGTCTGTTCGAAAACAGTAAAAACATTGGCCTTATACACTTCTTTTTTTGACTCTGTCTTCCAGCGAAAAGCACCAGATCCGTCACCAGCAACCATTCGACTTTCCTCCACCAGGTTGAGCACAGGATTTACCGTCGCAATCCTAACGAAGTGGGTTTTTATTGGCAAGCCGGCGCAGATGTGCCAGTATTCAACAAGTGCCCCGACTACGCTTTTGAGTTCACCTTTGAGTTCATTAAGGAAAGAACCTCGATGGAGCTGGCTGAGCAGACGCCATTTCGTAAGCGAATAAAATCGGCGCAGCCCTCTTATTGGATTTGCCTCGTACGACGATTTCTTATACACTTAGAGAAAGGGCCACTCTATGAGCTCAAAGAATTTGGCCAGGGTTTGCTAGGGTATAAAAAAGGAACATCTAGTGGAAGGTGCAAGAAATGTCTGAAGTTTTGCTGATTATTGCCAGCGTCATTACTGCAGCGTTTGGCCAAATATTTATCAAGTATTCTACCAACTATAAGCTGCTCGAAAGAAACTGGATTTTTTATATCTTATTATCCATTTTGAGCTCAACAGTAAGTTTTGCAGCCAACATGATCTTGTTCAAGAATGAGCAAATGAGCAAGATTAGTCCAATTTTGACAGCAGCAAGTCTCGTTGTGGTCGTCATCGCCAGCGTAGTTCTCTTTAACGACGAAATGAACATACGCAAGGTCCTCGGAGTGGGTTTTGCGGTTGTATCGGTGATCCTGCTTGCCCGTTCTTAGTGTACAGAGAATAGACTGTCTGCACCTAGCGTGTGCGTGAGTGCAAAAAGCATGGAAACGAATTCTGGCTAGTGGCGACTCGGCATCTTGGTATCAAATTCTTTATACACTCAAAACCGATTTCATGCTTCGCGGCCGTTGCTTTGGCTTTGACCAGAACAAGAAACGTCATTAGTCTTGTCTGGCACTTTTGTACTTTTGGCAATTTCCTTTCCCAAATGGTCGCGCCAATTTGGACAGTTTGGAGTGGCGCATGTGTGTTATTCGCGAGTGTAACGATCTTGGTTCGCAGAAAGACCATGCTGCATCAAACAAGGGTCTTAAGCCTGTTTTTTGCGCATGCGGTCGCCCTTATCGGGGACATTCCACGACATAGGCAACCCCGGACCATGCTTTCTCAAAATCGGCAAAATCGTAGGCGCGGGGGACTTCGCTGGCATTTGGGGCAGCTGGGTCGTTTACAAGGACTGCCCAGCTCCCATCCGACCGTTTTTCGAGCCCCCTTAGGAGGACGAGGTGGCCATTTGTTTTTTGGATTGGTGCGCCTCGAAGACTGCCATCCTGGAACCGAATGCTTGTAATAAGTATCCTTTTTGCAAAGAGTTCGCTTGAGGCCATTTCCATGGATGCAAAAAAATCGAGCCGGGCGGAAGCACCTAAGCGCCACAGGGATGCGACATTAAATGCCCAGTTGCCGAATATTCCCTGGCCAAAATCGTAGCAATCGGCAGCCACAAAGGAAGTGGGAAACACTCGACCGAAACTTGCCAGTGCCATTGTCACGCAGGTAGGCGAACATATTCTACCTCGAATTGAAGGTGCTTCGTCCATCTGCGAGAATGCAGGTACTGAAATGTCACTCTCACGCAAATACAAAGTTCGCGTTAACGAGCGAGGAGCGGAGCGGTTCCGAGTGAGGACGCCACACCGGGAAAGTACGACAGAGCCGACATGCGCCTCATCGCCTTGCAGCGCATCGGGTTTGTAGTGTTCAAGGTCAAAAGGCGGCTGAAGAGGAAGCGCTGACAAGACGAATCTTAGGCTAAGGCGCTTCGCAGCCTTAGTCAAAAGGAGCGTGTCTGTATCCACCGAGATACCGGAGTTCGAGGCTGGAGTAGAAAAGCTACGGGAGAACCTCCCCCATTGTTCCATAGGGATCCAACCTGACCAGCCATTTTCGGTTTCTACCTGTGCAAAGATAGTCAAACTCCCGGAACCCGCACAGTCAGCATTCCACCAGGGCACGAGCCAATCGAATTCCGGCGCATCCATAGGACCAAGCGTAAGCATGCCAAAACTAGCGCCACGCGCCAAAGTCAAACCAGACGGCACAAGTTCGAGCGCTTCGATCTTGCAAGGCAATGATGCCATCTTGCCATAACCATGAACTTGGCCCAAGCTCGAGTTCTGACCGAAAACCGCTATAAAACGCCCGACACCATAGGTGTTAGAACAGAAAACCTCAGGATGATAGTCCATGAATCTTCCCCGTGGGGTAATAGTACGATAGTTACTGCAAAAACACAAAGCTCAAATCGACGAATCGAAGTGAAGTTTTGGTGTTGCGAGCTTCCTGGCAAGGGGATACTATGGTCGCCTAGGAGTCAACTATGGGTAAAGAAAAACCAGCGTTTGTAATTGCACATCGAGGTTTTAGAGGCGTTGTGCCGGAAAATACGATGCTCGCCGCAAAACGAGCCTTCGAACTTGGGGCGGATGCGTGGGAACTGGATGTTGCCGCAAGTTCGGATGGCGTCCTGGTCGTCCTTCACGATGAATCGCTTGCTCGTACGACAAACGTTCAGGACCTATTTCCTCACCGGGCTCCATGGTCTGTGTATGACTTCACCTTTGAGGAGATCGAAAGCCTGGACGCAGGATCGTGGTACGCCAAAACTGACCCTTATGGGATGATTGCGGCTGGAAGGGTGAATAAGGCCGAACTGAATTCGTTCCAAGGTCTTAAAATCCCGACACTCCGAGAGGCTCTCGAGTTTACGGCAGGAGTTCAATGGAAGGTGAACATCGAAATAAAAGATGCAACTGGCAAGGCATGCGATCCTTGGGTCGTAGAAAAGACCCTGGACCTTGTAAAAGAGCTCCACATGGAGGACTCCGTCGTTGTTTCGTCTTTTAACCACCAGTACTTGGTGCGTTCAAAAAAGGCCGCGCCAGAGGTTCGGACAGCCGCTTTGATAGATGAACCGATCCCAAATCCTGTTGGTACGCTCCGTTCCCTTGGTGCTATGGCACTCAACCCTAATGTCGAATATCTGGACGAGCCCACTGTAAAGGCAGTGCGTAATGCTGGTTGCGGCGTACTCGTGTGGACGGTCAATAAGGAAGAGGACATGCGCCGGCTTCTGGATTGGGGAGTCACCGGACTTATAACGGATTTCCCAGACCGAGGGCTAAAGATTCTGGGTAGACTTGGCAACACGATGACGAGACCTTAGCCGAGTTCTAACAAAATTTTCGTTGCGCTTTATTAAAACTGAGGGTAAACTTCATCTTGCAAAACACCAATTCTGAAAAAGTGGGTTTGGTGCCCACAATACCACAAGGAGGCTTTAGGTGAAAAAGCTATTCGTGCTTATCTGTGCCATGGTGCTGGTTACCAGTGCTTTCGGCCAGACTACGGTAGAGTTTTGGCATGCCATGACCGGCAAGAACGGCGACATGGTCAATTCCATCTGTGATAAATTCAACGCGAGTCAGAAGGATTACAAAGTCGTTCCAGTGTACAAGGGCTCATATTCCGACACTATGAATGCAGGCATTGCAGCATTCCGAGCCGGCCAGGCCCCTGCAATCATTCAGGTTTACGAAGTCGGAACAGCAACCATGATGGCGGCAAAAGGTGCAATAAAGCCGGTTTACCAGCTCATGGCTGAGAATAACGAAAACTTCGATCCCAAGGTATATATACCAGCTATCAGGGCCTATTACTCGACATCCGATGGCAAAATGCTCTCCATGCCTTTCAATAGCTCCACAGCCGTCATGTACTACAACAAAGACGCCTTCCGCAAGGCTGGTCTCGATCCAGAAAAACCACCAGTAACCTGGCCTGAATTCTTTGAAGATGCAAAAAAACTCAAAGCTTCTGGTATGGAAGGCGGTTTTACTACTAACTGGATTTCCTGGATTCAGCTTGAGAGTTTTAGCGCGTGGCACAACTTGCCGTTCGGCACGCGGAATAACGGATTCGACGGCTTAGACACCAAGCTCGTCTACAACAATCCTATTGTCATTCGGCATCTCGAGAACATCTACAACCTGAGCAAAGACAGGGTCTTTATCTATGGTGGCCGGGAGAACAAAGCTAACCCACTCTTTACTTCTGGCCAGGTGGGCATGCACTTTGAGTCTATTGGTGGGTACGGCAATATGAAGGCCAACTGCAAGTTTGAGTTTGGTGTTGCACGCCTGCCATACTATCCAGACGTACCTGGTGCACCCCAGAACTCTATCATCGGCGGTGCAAGCCTTTGGGTCTTCAATGGCAAATCCAAGGCGGAATACAAAGCTGTAGCGGACTTCTTTAGCTTCATTTCTCAGCCTGAGATGCAGGCCTATTGGCATAAGGAAACCGGCTATCTGCCGATAACGACTGCAGCGTATCAGCTGACCAAATCGCAAGGATACTACAAAGATAACCCAGGTCTCGAAGTAGCCATCAATCAGCTGCAGAATAAGGCCCCCACAGGCAATTCAATGGGTATTCGTTTTGGCAACTTCAATGTCATTCGTGAGATTGAAGACCAGGTCTGGGAAGACATTCTCGCTGGCAAAATCTCTGTCAAAGATGGCGTAAACAAAATGGTCAATGATGGCAATCAGAAACTGAGAGAGTTTGAGAAGTTGAACAAATAGTGTTTGTCAGGGAAAAGTGAAAACACGTGGACCGCTCCAAAAACTGCAAAGAAGCTTTGGTAGTATAAAGATTTGGGGCGGTTCTGGTTCTTTTTCTTAGTATTTCAGGACACGGTTTACAGGACAAGAGCTTACAAGATAAGAATAAGATCAAAATAGAGAAAATAAGTTCTGTTTTCAGCAGTTTTTGGCCGCCTGGGAAGGCGGCCATTTTAAGAACATTTTAGGATCCAATAGGCTACCCACGTAACCTAACACCTTAAGAACGGGTTGATTATGGCTAAACAATATGAGTTCAAGGCTAAGGCACTTCCTTACTTCCTTGTTCTACCGCAGATGGTGATTGTCTTCATTTTCTTTTTTTGGCCTGCCGCTCAAGCGATTTGGCAGTCATTTTTCCTACAAGACCCCTTTGGGGGCAAAATGATCTTTGTTGGATTGGAAAACTATACAAAACTCTTTACCGATCCTACTGTTGCATATTGGCAGTCTTTTGCAGTCTCCGTAGCCTTTGCAGTCTGCATTACCGTTATTTCCATGGTCCTGGCACTTTTTCTTGCTGTGCAGGCAAACAAGAAAATCAGGTTCTCTAGTTTCTATACAACAATGATGATCTGGCCCTATGCTGTTTCTACACTTGTAGCTGGCGTCATCTGGCTGTTCATGTTCAACCCCAATGTCGGAGTTCTGGCATGGACATTAAAGCACGTTTTCCATGTGAATTGGGATTACCTCCTCAACTTTAACCAGGCATTCCTGCTGATCACCTTGGCAGCATCATGGAAACAGATTTCGTATAACTTCGTGTTCTTTCTCTCAGGTTTACAAAGCGTGCCAGAAACCCTCATTGAAGCTGCGGCGATAGATGGGGCAGGACCAAGCAAGCGTTTCCAAAAAATCATCTTCCCTTTGCTTTCTCCAACGACCTTCTATTTGCTAATCATGGATCTCGTATACGGGTTCTTTGAAACGTTCCCCATAATTCACCAGATGACCGCGGGAGGGCCGGGAAAATCTACTGCCATTTTGGTCTACAAAGTCTGGCGTGACGGTGTCGTCAATCTTGACCTGGGCAGTTCGGCGGCTCAGTCCGTAATCCTGATGCTTATGGTAATCGCCCTCACCATTTTTCAATTCCGCTTCTTGGAGCGGCGAGTCACCTACTAAAGGAACAAAATTATGGTTGAACATTCGAAATTTAAGAAGCTCTTGCCCCACATGTTTTTGTGGTTGGGCATTTTCATAATGATTTTCCCGATTTATTTTATCTTTGTCGCGTCGAGCCACACGAGCGATGAGATCCTTGCGGCTCCTATGCCTATGACCATAGGTCCGCACCTTATTGAGAACTACGCAAAGGCTCTCACCCAAGGCTCTTCCAACATGGGAACGCCCGTCATGATTATGCTCAAGAACTCCACAATCATGGCCCTTGGCATTTCTGTAGGGAAAATTGTCGTATCGCTTTTGGCGGCTTTTGCAATAGTCTTCTTTGATTTTCCGCTGAGAGGCTTTTGCTTTTGGAGCATTTTTATCACGCTGATGTTGCCGGTAGAAGTGCGAATCATGCCGACCTACAAGGTAATCGCTGACTTGCACCTGCTCAATAGCTATGCTGGACTTATCCTGCCGATGATTGTATCCGCAACTGCGGTTTTCCTTTTTAGGCAATACTTTATGTCCATTCCACGAGAAATACCCGAGGCCAGCCAGATTGATGGCGCAACGCCAATGCAGTTCTTTAGGCGCATTCTGGTTCCAATGACCAGGACACCAATTGCTGCCATGTTCGTGATTCAGTTCATAGCAGGATGGAACCAATACTTGTGGCCGTTGCTCATTACGACAAAACCGGAATTCTACACGCTCCTTATCGGCATTAACCGAATGCTTTCCGGCGCAGACGTGCAGATCGAATGGAACATTGTCATGGCAACGACGCTGCTTGCGCTCTTGCCGCCAGTAATCGTGATTTTGCTTATGCAAGAACAGTTTGTGACTGGAATGACAGAGACCGAAAAGTAATTAGGATCCTTGCCGCCGGGCTCATGGTGCAAGCCCGGTGGTTTTCGATTTTAGGATGAGCAGCGCCTCAGTGCCAGGCTTACCGTCACGACGTTTGCCGATGCTGGCGGTCCAGCCATGTAAGTCGGCCACAGCTTTTACAATGGTGAGCCCAAAACCATGACCCGGATCCGAGCGCGAGTGCGAGCCGCGGTAAAAAGCGTCAAAAACATAAGGTTTGTCACTGTCCACTATGCCGGGCCCCTCGTCCATGACAGAAAACGCATAGGCTCCATCCAACCACAGAAGTCTGAGCCCAATCTGTCCTTGTTTGTCAGAATACTTAAGGGAATTCATCACAAGGTTCTCTATGGCACGCTCGACAAGCGCCCGATTCATGGGCATTCTTGTCACTGGAAATGGCGGCGACGCAGCGTAGTCCTCGCCGAAGCCCCAGCGCAAGTCGCGCCCCAGGAGCTGGGCGTCGCTTTGGAAACGTTTGCCAAGCTCTCGCGTCACAGCCACAAGGTCGACGTCTTCCACGGCCACGCTGCCGTCGCCGCCGATTTTCATAAAATCTATGAGGTCGCCTGTGAGGTCTTCGAGTTGTTTTGCTTTGTCCTGGATTATCTGGATGTACTTTTCGGATGTTTCTTTGTCTACGGCGACATTGTCCTGCAGGGCATCGGCATACCCCTGAATAAGCGCAATAGGCGTTTTCAGGTCGTGGCTTACCCCCATCAGCATCTTTGACCTCCGCGCAAGCATATCCTTGAGGTTAAGACGCATAAGATTGATGGATTTTGCTAACTGCTGGAGTTCGTCATAATCCGGGCCTCGCACCTCGTGGTCCAAGTTTCCTGTAGCGACAATTGCGGTGTCCTCTTCCAGAAGTCGAATCGACCTACGCAGGGAGCGCAAGATGATTACTGAGAAAATAGAGGCAATCGTGAGAATTGCCAAAGCAAAAGTGCTTACCAAGAGAATATTGCGGTTTCGTATATCTTGTCTTGACCAGAAAGGCCGCTGATCGAAAAGCACGAATGGCCCCACAGACGCCGTATCAGTGGGAGGGCTCAACGACATTATCTTCATTTCCGGCTCAGGCTGACTGGCTCCACCAGAGTTTGTGCCTCCTGAATTGCCAGTCGTCCCCTTACCGTTTTGATCAGTCGCTTTGTTTAGCCGTGGCCTGCCCGCAAAATCGGAAAGTTCGACATAGCTACCTTCCGGTATGTTCTGAAAGGAGGAAGCCAGAACCTTGCCGTCCGAAGCCACAAGGGCTACATCGCCTAAAGGCATCCCGACGGATTCGGCTGTTTCTTGAATAGTTCTTACAGTGAGTGTCTCGCCCTTCTGCAATTGGCTGGAGAGAGCCGCAATGAAATCTCGCGTTGGAATTCGTGGATCACGCGGCTCCCGCTGCATGCCAAAGAATATGAGGAAAAAGATTATGGGAAAAACCGTAACGCTGCCGGCCAGAAAGCCAAACTGCGTTTTGAGCTTCATACCTTTTGCTCCTCGGCGATCATCTCAGGGTTAAAACGATATCCCAAACCGTATTGAGTCTGTATGTACCGAGGCGCAGTGGAGTCATCTTCAATCTTTTTCCTTAAACGTTGAATGTACACCCCTACAGCGCTCACATCTCCATAACTCTGGCCCCAGACCTTGTCGTAAAGTTCCTCAGGCGTATAGCATTTGCCGCGTGCCTCGAGCAGGGCATTGAGGATACCAAATTCTCGGGGGGAAAGATTGATTGGTACCCCATCTTTGACGAGATAAAGCGCCTCCGAATCAAACTCATAGGGTCCAAAATGCCATACGCGCCCCTCTTTAGGCAGATCCGGTGCTTGCGATCTCCTGATGTAGGCCCGCACCCTGGCCGCCAAGACGCGTGGAGGGCAAGGTTTGGTAACAAAGTCGTCCGCCCCCACCCCGAGGCCGTGAATCACGTCTTCGTCGGCTTCTCGAGCTGTCAAAATCATCACAGGCAGAGACGAGGTTTTTCGCAGCTTTTCAAGAAACTCAAAGCCGTCCATCCCGGGCAGGTTGATATCTAGAATAATCAGGCTCCAGTCCCCTTCAGTGGCAAGCGGAAGCCCTTCCTCTGCTGACGCCGCAATCATACACTCGAGGCCCTCCCTGTTGAGATAGAGTGCATAGAGTTCAGCAAGCTCGAGAGTGTCTTCTACAATCAGGATTTTACCTCTCATACTACTTCTAGCCTCTCACTTGTCCATTTTAAGAATAGTCCAGTACAGACTGAATTGATAGCTCGAACTCTTGAACGACATATCATCGTTAAGCGATATCGGTGCACTAAATGTCGCGGTAACTGAATTCATTATGGTTGCGGAAAGCGCTGGCGTGACCCGGTTGCCCTTAGGAGCATACTCCGAACCATACTCGCCGAGTGCAGTGAGCGCGGATAGCTCCAGGTCGAGCTTACTGCCGCCGGAACCAATGGTAATGCTAAGGTCAGGCTTAATCCGCTTGGAGCCGTCAGAAAAGTTGAAGAGCGCGAAGCAGGACAGGTCAGTATTGACGATGTTGGCTCCTTCGCCAAATCTGTCTGAGATGGAAGCGCTCGTCGCAAGATAGAACATACCAGGGCTCGCCAGATCCACAAGGTCCATCGAACTTGTTACCGTTGAACCAGCAGTGAGCGTATCGCCGTAGCGTTCTGTGTATGCAGCTTTCTTTGCTTCGTCAGAGAAAAGCACTGTGGCATCACTATACCCCATACCGTTGTAATAGCCCTGTACGTGCAAATCCACGCCGAGCCCGTCTGAATTCTGCCAGGAATACTTGACGCCGAGCGTCGATTGGAAAATCGGTACATTGTCCAGCCTGTAGGTTTCATAGTCGCCCGTTGTAGCATTTTGGCGCACATAGTTTCGGTCGGAACCGTACGCAAGGACGTTTTCGCCGTAGACATCGACATCTCCGATGGCACCCGAGAACATGAACATTGTTCTTGGTCTTATTTCCATATCGGAGCGCACAAAACCGGCAAAACTGAGTTCAAAACTACCTACGACGATATCGGTGCGTTCGGCGGCAGAGACTCCGGACAGGCTGCCGTTGCTATTTGTCGTAGGTGGTACAACATACAGGGTGGCATGGTCGAGCTTGCCAAAGGGCATATCGGCTTTAAACGCAAAGGGTCCTTCCCGATCGGCCGTTGGGTCGTCAGGATCAACGGCGGCAAGGCTCAGGACATCGGCTGGAGTATACCAGTAACCGACGCCCCAGCTTACTTTTTGCTTGCCAAGACGGAAAAAGACCTTTCTATTTATTGCTGTATCAAGAAATAGTTCGTTAAGGGCAAAACCGCCGGCGCTCTGATAAATGCTGTCCGATTGCGACTTGTTGTAGGTGTACGAAAGCGAAGTATAGAGTCGCGTGAATTCTGACGCGCGGATATCCGCATAACCGGTAACATCCAAGTCCTTGACTGCCTTCTCCGTCGAACTTGTTGAAGATGTGCCAGAAAGTGGAACAGAGGGCATAAAAGTGCCAGAAAGGCTGACATTAAAATCGACATCTTTCTGAGGCGTAAAGGTAAGCGACATACCGCTTAAGTCCACAGCCCCAAAAAGTGTGAGCGCCGAACTGGTGGAAACAGAACCGGTAACGCCAGTGCTGGCATCGCCTTCCAGAAGGAAAGAAGGATAACTTTTGTCATCCGCTACCAACTGGACCCCCTGCGCTGCGGTTGCCGTATCGATCACCGTCACAAGCTGATTCTGGTCGCCAAAAAGATCGTTCTCGTTGAGAGGCGTGCTTGTGTCCAGGGCGCTTGTAGTAGAACTGCCAGGCGCCGGAGTGCTTTGGCCGGGCTTAACCTCGGAGGAGCTTTCCGGTGCTGTCATCGTTTGAGCGAACACATTGAACCTCGGCACAAAACAGAGGAAAAGAACCGCACTCAAGAAGCTCAATAAAATGATGCTCTTTGTATTGGTTTTCACATTGATCCCCTTTCTGCGCCTATTGGCTCATGCGCTCAAGATAGTTTTTTGTGAACACATCGTCGGGCACTGGTTTGGTGGAGATATTGGTATAGGTCGTCTGCGTGCGCTTCTCTGGAATAAGGCCGTCCTGGAATATTTGGACCGTCGGCACATAGGAAGTTCCGATCTGCACGTAGTTCGTATAGTACGACGTTCGCAACAGTTTCTTTGAAAGGCTATACTCCTCGACCTTGAGCACGACAGTGTGTTCCTTGTCGATCCACATCTTGATGAACGGGAAAGGGACTTCATCGTTGTTTGCCTTTAGTTCGGCAATCCAGACGTTGTATTTGCCCAAAGTTCCAGATGTGAGGGACGTGACCGAATAGTCGAGTGCACGCTGGCTCCGTCTAAAATCGGAGTTTCTGGCAGTGGTATCTTCATACTGGTCCTTGAGTGTGGTGTGCGTGAACTTTCGGCTGGTCGGGTCATAGCGCCACATATTGTTGTCTACGCGCAGCATTCCCTGGCCCTTTTTGGATTCTGGTTCCAAGGTGAGCATGAGGAAGGCATCGTCTTTGTCGCGCCTGTAAATGACTTGTTTCCGCGTTGTTGTTCCACGCTCGGGGCTAACGCTCACCATGGTGATCGTCGCTGTCATGTCGCTATCGTAGAAGCTGGAACGAATATCGGTCTGGCGGACCAATGAAAGAAAGTTTTGGGCCGTATAGGTCGTGACGTCGGTAGACGCAGGCTTACTGGTATCCGGACCAAACATATCAGGAGGCATGCCACCTCCAGGAGGCATACCACCTCCAGCAGGCGGACCACCTTGAGCCCACGCGCCAATCGATAAGAGCAAAAGCAGCAAAATGGTGCTGAACTTTCTCAATGCCCAATTTTTCCCTCTACTCATACATTACTCCTTACTATTTGTACCATAAATATTTGTAACACAAGTCTTTTCACTTTGTAGTACAGTTTGATTGAGGCTAGGCTACTTTCCGCATGGCCTCAACAGGTTGCAGGCGGGCAGCCCTACGGGCGGAGCCGCTCACGGCCAGGAGACAGACGACCACGACGATTACGCAGACAATGCAATAGGAAAGCAGATTAGGTGCAAAGACCAGGTGGCCACGAGCCAAAGCCGAGCCAAGGCTGCCCTGAGGGTTAAGAGGAATAAGGTGCACCAGGAGACCGACTGGCAAGCTGACGAGAATGCCCGCAAGGCTGCCACCAAACGCTATCAGTGCCGCCTCCATCATAAAGATCTTGAAGACATCTTTTTGCCTAAAACCTACGCACCTCAACATGCCAATCTCTTGCGTACGCTCAAGCAGAACCATGCGATAGGTATTGGCAATACCAGCAGAGGTCAAAAGCAGCATTATCACGAAAATGGTGCCACCAATCCAACGCACCGAGCCCAACACTGTGCCCATTTGGCCAGAGAGCTCCGTCACGGTCGATATCCTGTACATTGAAGTACCGGGCTTAAGCCCCGTTGTATTTTGACGATACTGCATAAAGGCGTTGCCAGCACCAGAACCGTCAGAACTCCCAGAACCCCCAGAACCCGTAGAAGAGGTATTTGCACCAGACCCTTTGGTCGTGGTGGCCGCTGCTGCGTTCTGGCCCGCCACGGTGTAGCCGGCCTTTGCAAGCCCTGACTTCAGGGTGTTAGCCACCACATCGGCTCTTGAGGCATCCTGAAGAAAAATGGCGAGCGCCTGGTATTCACCCTCTTTCATATTCAAATCGGACAGTAGGTCCGTAAGCGGCACAAGCACCGTGGTCATCCCACCTGCCGCTGTATCATCGTATATGGCTCCAACCTTGTAATCGACCACGTTTTGCTGGCCGCTTGCAGTCGAAAGCCGAACGACAACCGAGTCGCCGATACCTAGACCAAACCTTCGTGCGGACTGCGCACCAAGTATAAGCATCCGATCCGAAGTTCCAGTCTTCCAGTCTCCGCCAGTCAGTATGAGGTTTTGTGAGAAAAGTTTGTCACTCGTCCAGTCCACGCCGCGCAGGCGCAACTGTTGTTCTCTAGAACCAAACACTATGGTAGCCTGTGCCTGCGCCGTCGGAGAAACACTGATAGCCTCCGGCACGAGCTCCTTCACTTTTTGAATCAGCGCCTCATCGCTCACTCTATTCTGAATTCTTCCATTCTGAGACGCAGTCATCCCATTTACCAGAATATGACCGCCCGAAAAGAGTGTCACATTGTTCTGGACCGCCGATTCCATGCCTGCAGTAAACCCTGTCGTTAGGCAGATAATGAGCACTCCAAAAGCGATGGCCCCGCCCAAAAGAAGAGTGCGTCGAGGTTGCCTTACGGTATTTCTAAGCGCCATTGTAAATTCGATCATAGTCTAAGCTCCTCACTCGCCCTGCATTGCTACAACTGGCTTGATGCGCAAGGCCAGTGTAATCGGATAGAGCGAAGCGATAATGCTCATTGCAAAAATGCTTAAGAAGGCCTCTAGCCCAGCACTTGCAGAGATTGTGGGGATGAGTTTCTTCCCCGCGAAGATCGCTTCGAAGAAAACGTTTGGCGCCGTTATGCCGGAATCCTTGAGCAGGACCAGGATAACGTAACCGAGAACGAGTCCTACGACCCCGGAGATGATCGCTAAGAAGGTTGTTTCCAGAAGAATCATTTTGCGAACAAACTTTTTCTTTGCACCAAGCGCCCGCAACGTACCTATCTCCGGCACTCGCTCGCTAATTGAAACGACCAGTACGTTCATCGTGATCAAGACGACAATCACCCCCACAACAATGATCATCAAATTGAAAATGAGCCTCATGGTGAGGGCACCACGCGCCACACTTCCGGCACCTGCAACCCAGTCTTGCACATGATCGTTTTCATCCAAACTGGCAGCGAATTTTGTGAGATCGCTTTGGAATTGCGCTGCATTCGCATTGGGCTGCAACTTTATGAGCAGAAATTGCCAAGCGGGCTGCACCGTGGTGGCAGTCGTGGTGGCAATGGATGATGCAGCAGTCGCCTTAGCTGTTTCGGAAGCTGGAGCGGCATTGGCAGTATCACTGGTTGCGACCGTAAAATTGTCCATAAAAAGCGAATCGGGGTTAAACGAAGACACAAACTGCTGTTGCTCAGGAGTCAGATTTATTGGTCCGTCACGCAGACTTGCAAAGCCCAAAAGGTCCCGCAGCGTATCTGCATCTACGAGAGAAATACGCGCGAGATCCTGGTTACTCTGGTCAAAACGGATTATTCCTTTTATGGTTACTTCCCGAATTACCGTACCTGCAGTATCGTTGAGCGCACTCAACACGATCTTGTCGCCAGGTGCCAAGGTCTTACCCGCCGCACGCGAGAGCATTGCGGTCGAGGTTTCTGACAGCATAATCCACGCCGGGTCCTCTTTGACCGGCCATGCGCCGCTAACGAGCGTCACATTGTTGGAGAAGAAGTTCTGATAGCTCTCGCTGTCGACACCGAATGCCGACCCTGAACCGATAACCTGCTCTCCTAGACCCATCGCCACCTTGCCGCTCAGCATGGGCATTGTGGCTTTAACGCGCGGATCCTTAGCAAGGTACTCTTCGTACTTGCTGTATTGTGCGATATGAGGAATTACATCCTCACCGCCTGCCGTCTCTCCAAAAATTGTTGTGGTGTAGCTGGTCGGGCCCGTCACCATGACATCGCCGGTATAGCCTTCCACGAACATCTTATGCAGTCCGTCGACTGCGGTGTCTATAAGCGAGTTCCCGACAAAGAGCACGGCTATTCCTAAGCACATGATGGTGCCAAGAATTATGCTCTTTGCCTTATGCAGAAAAAGGTTGCCGTAGGCCATCCGCGCTGCAATCATACACGTGCCTTCGCTTCAACCACTCCGACGATTTTTTCTTCAGCGCCCTTTTCTTGCCCAACTAAGGGTATAATGGTAACCGAAGAACTCTCGTCAGACACTCGCCGCCGATTCTCGATAACCGCGCCGTCCTTAAGCCGGATGACGTGATCTGCCATCTCGACAATCCCCGGATCATGGGTACTGAAAATGAAGGTTGTCCCGTACTCACGGTTCATGCGCTTCATCAAATTAAGGATACTCTCGCCGGTCGCAGAGTCCAGGTTGGCGGTCGGTTCATCGGCCAGCACTATGGGCGGCCTCATGACGAGCGCACGAGCTATGGCGACTCGTTGCCGTTGTCCACCAGACAATTCGGCAGGCTTGTGCTTCATTCGATCTTGGAGACCAACGGCCTCGATCAGGTGGTCGACCCATTCCTCCCGTTCCGCCTTGGTCATCGTCGTTTCAGATTCGTCAAGAAGCGCCGGTAGCTCGACATTTTCTCTAATGTTGAGAACTGGTATCAGATTAAAAGTTTGAAAAATAAAGCCAATGCCTCTGTGACGGAGAGCAGTCAGTTTTTCATCGTCAAGCTGGTCGGTCCGCTGCCCCAAGACGCGCACAATGCCCGATGTCGCGGTGTCAACGCACCCTATTAGGTTCAAAACCGTGGTCTTTCCAGAACCAGAAGGACCAGCAATTGAAATAAAATCGCCCTTGACTATTTCGAAACTGACGTTTTTGAGTGCCTGAACCTCAGTCTTGCCAAGCTGATAGTTCTTCTGCACGTTTTCAAGCTGTACAACATACTGATTTTGGATATCCACAATCCCTCCTCAATAACGGCTCCTCAAAAAGGAGCCCGTCACACCCCAAGAATCTTAGGTGGACGCCTTTTTTCTTCTGGGAGAAAGATAGTACTTTGCATAAACTTGCACAATAAAATGGGTATGAAAGATATCATTAAAGAATATAACACGAGTGCACGCCAATTAATTACTTTCAATTATGCATGTTGTTCTCGGCAATTATTTGCTATACTATGAGTTTAGAATGGAGCGTTATCTTGTTTGCATCACGGGGGCGTCAGGTTCCCTCTATGCACTGCGACTTCTCTCAACCTTGGCGCTACAGGGTGCCTCGTTGCATGTAGCGTGCTCTAGCTGGGGTGCGTACACCGTTTTGGAAGAGACAGGCCGCCCCATAGGTTACTGGCTTAACAAGATTCGCTCTTCCGGAGGGCCGGCACGTACGCATGTCCCTGTTATGCTGCACGAAACCAACGATTTTGCAGCCCCAATTGCCTCGGGCAGTTTTAGGCTGGATGGCACGGTGATTGTGCCATGCTCTAATGAAACTGTTGGCAGTTTGGCTTCAGGAATAGCATCCAATCTTATCCACAAGGCAGGGAGCATAGCCTTGCAGGAAGGCTGGCCCCTCATCCTCGTCACGCAGGAAACACCTCTGTCGCTTGTTGCTTTGCGATCCCTTACTGCGCTTAAGGAAGCCGGAGCTACCGTTCTGCCAGCCTGCCCCAGTTTTGCCGGCACCCCCCGTACACCTGAAGATCTTGTGGACACCGTGCTTGCAACGATTCTGCGGACACTAAGAATCTAAATGACAATCTAGGTGACATCAAAAATCTAGGATTTTGCGGCAATCACGCGCACACGCTTTTCTTCAAACCCGATCGAGACTGACTCGCCTTCTGCAGGTATGCTCCTACCCATGGGATCGTCGACCTGAACGAGAATCTCGCCGTAGTCCGTCTTTACATACACTTCGACGCTCGAGCCAAGGTACACCCGCGCGGATACGACACCCTCGACGTGTCCTTTGCCCGGTAGCATCAGGCGCAATGACTCAGGCCTGGCCATCAGCGTAGCGGGCGAACCGACGGAAACACCGTCCGCCATCGAACCTGCGGTCAACTGTCGGCCTTCTAGGGTACATACACAGCCGCCATCCGGCTTGAGTGCGTCCAGGCTCACAGGAAAAAACGCCACTTTGCCCACAAATCCTGCAACAAACATAGAGTTTGGCGTTTCGTAGACCTCGTTTGGTGTCCCGACCTGCTGTATGAGGCCATCCTTCATGACAATCACCCTGTCGGAAAGGCTCATTGCTTCAATACGATCATGCGTTACATAAATCGCGGTAATGCCCAGCTGCTTCTGAATCTTTCGAATTTCGACCCGCATCTGCTCGCGCAAGAGGGCATCCAGGTTGGAAAGCGGCTCATCAAGGAGCAAGACCTGCGGCTCCACTACGAGCGAACGCGCAAGAGCGACACGCTGTTGCTGTCCGCCAGACAACCTGCCTGGCGAGCGTTTTGCCAACTCGGAAAGCCCCACGAGCTCCAGCGTCTTTTTGACGCGCAGATCGATCTCATCCTTGGCGAGTTTTCTAATTTTGAGGCCATAGGCGACGTTTTCTTCAACGCTCATGTGCGGGAAAAGCCCATACGACTGAAAAACCGTCGCTGTCTCCCGACCGTTTGGCGGCAGGAAGGTAACATCGTTGCCACCTATAAGAATCTTGCCCTCCGTGGGTAGTTCAAATCCGCCTATCATCCTGAGTGTCGTCGTCTTACCGCAACCAGAGGGGCCAAGCAAGGTTACCAATTCGCCTGGCATAATCTCCAGACTAACGTGCTGAACCGCATGAACTTCAGTTTTCGACTTTGGATCCTTGAACGTTTTTGAGACATTTTCAAGCTTTACAGGCACCGATTTTGCAGCCATC
>JBDKTP010000065.1:0-7027 GCA_039680115.1 Rectinema sp. | reverse complement strand
TGCCACATCTCAGCCCATCGCCGCAATCGAAGTCGGCTCCACGGGCATAAGGCTCCTCATTGCGTCCCTCGACCCAAACGGGGTCATCCATGTTCTGGACAAGGCGAGCAAGCCCAGCCAAATCGGCCGGGACGTCTTTACCCAGGGCAGCATTGGGCGCGACGCGCTGCGTGAGACCATTGCCGTACTCATGACCTTCAAAGAACTCCTCTCCAGCTATGCCATCCGCCCGGAAGACGCCAAAGTAATCGGCACAAGCGCCCTGCGCGAAGCCAGCAACCGCGACACCTTTGTGGATCGCGTTGCCCTTCAAACTGGCTTTCGCATTCGGGTAATCGAGGATATCGAAGAAAATCACCTCATGTACCTCGCCGTGCAGCAGGCCTTGCAGGAAGAGCGCGCCCTGATTGCCAAATCCAACACAATGATTTTGGAAGTCGGCGGAGGGACGACCGAAATCATGCTCCTCAAGCACGGGAAAATGACCTCGTCACACAGTCTGCACATCGGCACCCTGCGCCTGGACGAGCAAATCCGCGAGGCGGGCAACTCAAGGAATTACCTGCGGGACTACCTTGAAAGCAACATCAAGACCACCTGCGACCAAATGGAAGAAGAGCTTCCGCTTGCGTCCATTAAGACCTTCATTGTTATCGGTTCGGACGCACGTCTTGCCGCATCTACGCTTGGCAAAGGCAAGACCGGTGCTTACTCAAAGCTCGGTCGGAACGAGTATATTCAGTTTGCCGAAGCCGTGAGCGGCTTAAGCCCTGAAGAAGCCATCGAGCAGTTCAACATCCCGTGGGCGGAGGCCGAGGGTCTTGCCTCAGGGCTCATCATGGAGTCGCTTTTCCTGCGCAGGACCGAAGCCGAAACCGTCATCATCCCCAATGTTTCAATACGCGAAGGGCTGCTCCTTGCAGGCGCAAGGGGGCTCGACCCTTCTATTGGAGCCGAGATCAAAAGGCAGATTGTCGCCTCGGCGCAATCGCTGGGCAAGCGTTATCACTACGATGAGCAACATGCGCACAATGTAAGCGCCTTGAGCCTCAAGATTTTCGATTTTCTTGCCAAAGACTATGCCTTGCACAGTCACGAACGCCTTCTTTTAGAAGTGGCGGCGATCTTGCACGACATTGGAACCTTCATACGTGCCTCAGGGCACCATCGTCATGGCGAATATATCGTTGCTAATTCGGAGATTTTCGGTTTGAACCGAGAAGATATCACGATCGTCTCCAACGTTGTGCGATACCACCGCAGGACTCCGCCGTCATCTTCGCACGTGAGCTTTAGTTCGCTTACACATGAAGACCGAATCATCGTGATAAAGCTTTCAGCCATTTTGCGCGTTGCAGACGCTTTAGACCCCAACCACTCGGGCAGGATTTTGGATCCCGAATTTGAGCGCAGCGAAGACAAGTTCATCATTCGGCCAACCCGGGACCTGGACTATTCGCTCGAACGACTCTCTCTTGCAGACAAGGGTGACATGTTCGAGGACGCCTTTGGGCTCATTCCGGTGCTGGTATAATATGACGGTGTAAGATATGAGTAGTTATCCTGTTTTCAACCGCGAATTATCCTGGATCGAGTTCAATCGCCGGGTGCTTACGGAGGCGTTGGACAAGCACAATCCGCTTGTCGAGCGACTCAATTTTCTTGGTATTGTCACTTCCAACTTCGACGAATTTTTCATGGTACGCGTTGCCTCGATCAAATCGGCGATCCGCGAAAAAGTGCAAACCTTCGAGAGTGCCGTCGATGTGCCAAACACAAACCCCGAAGCCCTCCTTGGCCAAATTTCTGACCGTGTGCGCGGCATTCTTGCGCAGCAGTACGAGTGTTTTACCGGAGAAATTTTGCCAACGCTTGCGCGGGAAGGGCTCGAAATTGTCCCAATAGCCAGATGGACGGCGCCAGAACGACGCTATTTGAACATGTATTTTAATGAGCGCATTTTTCCGCTCATAACTCCACTGCGCATTGAAGATGGCGCTTTCCCTTCTGTGGGCAACTTACGCCTCCACTGCGGCTTTGAAATGGAAAACGAAGCTGGTCAAAAGGCCTGGGCGGTTGCGCAGGTACCGCCAAACGAGAATCGCTTTATCGCTCTGCCGGCTGAGACGCTCGAAGGCCGTGCAATTGCGGCGCGTTATGCGCTTTTGGACGACATCATCCTCTGCTTTGCCTCCGCGCTCTTCCCTGGGTACAAGATTCTGGGCTCGCTGACTTTCAAGGTAATAAGGGATGCTGATTTCCCTGTGGACGAAGACTCTCAGGGCGATTTTCTTGCCGCAATGGAAGAAGTGCTTGCAGGCAGGCAAAACTCTACACCGGTCTGCCTCATGGTCTCTGGCGACGAACCTTCCGTGTTGCAGGCACTTCAACAAGGCCTCAACTTGAGCAGCGTTGATACCTTTCTCGTGCCTGGTCCACTCAACCCGCAAGATTTCCACCAGTTTGTCATAAATGAGATGCACCTGCAAAAGCCATCCTCTCAACACGCTCACCTTGTGTACAAGCCCTGGCCGCCCATCAACCTCACCGAGTATAGAGCTGCCAATATTTGGGATGAGATAGATCGGGGAGACAAGCTCATTCATCTACCATACGAATCCTTCGACCAAATCCGGACCTTTGTAGAGCAGGCGGCCGACGACCCTGACGTGCTGGCCATAAAGATGACGCTCTATCGCACCTCTGGCGATTCACCTATCGTCAAGGCGCTCATCCGCGCGGCGCGCAGCGGCAAACATGTCGCGGTAATCGTCGAACTCAAGGCGCGTTTCGACGAGGAACGTAACATTGGATGGGCTTCCACGCTCGAACAGGCTGGCGCTATCGTCACGTACGGCGTAGCCAAGCTCAAAGTGCACGCCAAAGCTGCCCTCGTCATTCGCCGCACAAAGAATGGCTCGATCCGCAAATATCTGCACCTCTCCACCGGCAATTACAATGAAAAAACGGCAAAGCTCTATTCGGACCTTTCCATCCTCACGTCCAACGAAGACCTCTGCAACGAGGCCACGCTGTTCTTCAACATGCTGACCGGTTACTCGACCATTCAGTCGTTTACCTTGCTGGCCGTGGCGCCGTTCGATCTAAAAAAGCGCCTGCTTGCACTTATCGAGCGCGAAATCCAACGTACGACTCCGGAATCGCCAGGCCTGATCATGGCCAAAATGAACGCACTTGCCGACGAGGATATTGTCGAGGCGCTGTATAAGGCATCCCGTGGCGGGGTGCGCGTCCTCCTGAATGTACGGGGCGTATGTACCTTAGTACCTGGTGTTCCAGGCCTTTCGGAAACGATCGAGGTGTATAGCGTTTTGGGCCGTTATCTTGAACATGCCAGAATGCTCTATGTGCGCAATGGGGGTATGGAGGAAATGTATCTGTCCAGCGCCGACTGGCTTCCACGCAACCTCAACCGGCGTGTAGAACTCATGTTCCCTGTTTTGGATGAGAAGTTGTGCAACACCTGCAAAACGATCTTGCAGACTTATTTTGCCGCCAACGAACACAGCTATAAGCTCGCATCCAGCGGCAACTGGGTACCCTTGCAGCCTGGCCCGGGCGAAAGGCCACAGTCCGCGCAAGAGATGCTCTACAAGCGTGTAAGAAGGCTAAAAATCGCAGCGGAGCAGCCACAGGAGCAGCTCAAAGTGCGACGTCGTTTCCGCATGGACTAACCTAGGCCCAGTGCAGCTTCCGCGAGTGACCGTACCTTCTCGTCCCAAATGAAAAGCCTGGAATGCTCGCCACGGTTTTGTGCAGGGTCGGCACCTGTCCCGCCAATCTGATACACATAGCCTGAGCGCTTCGCTCTATCGAAATACATACCGCCCAAGAATCCGTAGGCGTCGCCATGGTGTCCCCACAGCCCAGGCCCACCGTCGGGCCCTTCGCCACGGTAAAGGCCAAGCCCAAAATCCCGGGTACGAGGTTCGGATTCCTCTAGAGGGTCGTAATTTCTCCGCTCGAGGTCGAGACTCCACACTGGCATCAACATGGTATCGATCGTTTGTACTTCAAAAAGACGCTTTCCTAAGACGCCATCGTTCAGAAAAATCAGCATGAGTCTTGCAAGGTCGTGCGCACAAACGTACATTCCGCCCTGGGGAGAGAAAAGAGCGCCATTTGTACCAATCTGATACTTGTCGAGGGAAAGCGCGCTTCTCGCGTTGCGGTTCTTCCCAAGCCCTGCATCGAGCTCATCCTGTGGTGGAAGCCTCACCGCAAGGGCTGGCCTCTTACCATTGTAATTGTCGATCTGCGGATACCATGGGCCGTCTGGATCCCAAGGCGAATCCTCGTTCTTTTGTTTCCTGTAGAGCGGACAAATATCGACAAAATGCTCGTCCGAGACAAGGAGGGGATTAAACCCACCATCGATGCCAAGGGGTCCAAAAAGCGTATCACGCATATAAAGGTCAAAACGCCGCCCTGTCACCTTTTCTATGATTTCCCCAACGAGTGCATAGCCGAGGTTGCAATATGCATAGGAAGCGCCCGGCGACAAATCGCGGTCGGAAAGTGGCTTTGCAAAGTGTGCGCCGTCTTGATAGTGACGGCCTTGTGGCAAGAAGAGTTCCCAAAGCTGATGCCCCAATGGCGGATAATAGAAGTTCGCGTCCCTCAAGCTCGAGGTGTGGCTAAGGAGCATGCGCAAGGTTATCGCTTTTCCCGGGAAGGAAGGGTTTCGCAAGGGATAGCCGAGATAATATGACACATCCTTGTCCAGCCCAATTTTGCCTTCCTCGACCAGATGCATGACGCCGAGCGTCGTAAAAGGTTTGGAGAGGGAAGCCGAGCGCCATCGCGTCTCACAGTCCACCGGTTCAAAGGCCCCTTCAGGTTCGAAGGCTCCTTCATGCTCAGGAGTCCCTTCGCAGGAGGTCAAAAAGCGGCGGGCGCCAAAATGGCCTTCATAGATGACTTCTCCATCTTGAACAAGCACAACCGCCATACCCGAAAGTGGACGCCCAGGCAGCGCGATTATCTTGCCAAACTCCCAGTCCAGGTCCTTTTGTGTGCTCCATCGTTCTTTTCCCCGTTCTGCTGCCGTCTTCATTTCAGCTTCTGTCCTTTGGCATGTTCGCTCCGGAGTTCCAGGGCGTGCTTCTTTCCTGGTATTTTACTACCATGTCGAAAAATAGTACAACTCGAAGTGTGCACTAACGTTCATTCGATCCAAATTTGCTAAATTCCTACTAAACTACTAGTATTTTTCTCGAATCTTCACTATATTTTGCGGCGTATGAAAGAGCAATACACACAGGACAAGCTTCTCGAAATCCTCCAAGAGGTAGAAGACCCGGAGTTGGGTTATTCCATAGTCGATCTTGGCCTCGTTTATCGAGCCGAACAGGTTGAGGACCACATTGAAGTCGACTTCACTCTGACCTATTTCGGCTGCCCCTTGGGAGGCATGCTTGAACAAGAGATTGTTCAGACTTTGCGTGCGGCCACAGGCATAAAGGACGTGCGTGTGCGCGTCATGTGGAATCCGCCCTGGACCATCGAAATGGCGAGCCCTGAAGTTCGCCTCGATCTGGGTTATCCGGTGTCGCTCTGAGCTTGGCCCGCCCAAGCAGTGTGAGGCAATTGAAAAAGATCGATAACTATCGATATCGCAGTAAATAAGCAAGGACTTGATATGGAAAAAGGACTGGTGATCAAAGATCTCTCGGCGAGTGTGGAAGACAAACGCATTCTTAACGATTTGAGCTTAAGCGTGCCCGACGGGGAAGTGCACGCTCTTATGGGACCCAACGGCCATGGCAAGAGCACGCTTGCGAACGTGCTTATGGGCAACCCCAATTACCGCGTAGAAAGCGGCAAAGTGCTCTTGGACGGCGAGGATATTCTGGGACTTAAGGTTTGGGAAAGGGCCCGTAAAGGGTTATTTTTGGCCTTTCAATACCCTGTCGAAATTCCCGGTGTAACGGTGTCCAAGTTCTTAAAGCGCATTGCGGATTCAAGGAGGGAGCCGCCTAAAAACACCGCGGCTTTCCTGCGCGAGCTCAAAGAGAACATGAACCTGCTCGGCATAGACCCATCGTTTGCCAACCGCTCGCTCAACGAAGGCTTTTCGGGCGGTGAAAAGAAGCGTATGGAAATTCTCCAGCTCCTCACCCTGCAACCGCGTTTTGCTATTTTTGACGAAACGGACTCAGGCCTCGACATCGATGCGCTCAAAGTGGTGGCGGAAGGCATCAACCACTTGCGCGGGCCTGGTTTCTCTGCGCTCGTCATCACGCACTACCGCAGGCTTTTGGACCTCGTCAAACCCGATGCAGTCCACATTCTGGAGAAAGGCTCAATCGTGGCAAACGGCGGATTCGAGCTCGTGGAATTGCTCGAAAACGAAGGGTATGAAGGACTGCGGCATCTAAAGTCTGCCGAGGTGGTCTATGGTCAGTGACAGCGACATTCGCAATATCGGTTCGGGCTACGCGGAGCGATTCGGCTTTGCCATGCCAGAGCGGTCGATCTTAAAGACACAAACCGGGCTCACCGAAGAGACGGTCCGAGAGATCAGCAAGGCCAAGGACGAGCCCGACTGGATGCTCCAGTTCAGGCTCAACGCGTTTCACATTTATGAAAAGAAACCTTTGCCCACATGGGGTGCGGACCTGTCCAAACTCGATTTTGAGGGCATGACTTATTATTCCAAACCCACTGAGAAGCCGCAGACTTCCTGGGAAGCGCTTCCCGCCGAAATAAAAAATACCTACGAGCGGCTTGGCGTGCCGGAAGCGGAGCGCTCCTACCTTGCAGGCGTTGGTGCACAGTACGATTCCGAAATGGTATACCACAACATCAGGGAAGACCTAAAGAAAAAAGGTATCATTTTTGCCGACATTGAGACGGCGGAGCACGAGTATCCAGAGCTGCTAAAGCGTTATTTTGCGACCGTCGTGCCGCCCAGCGATAACAAGTTTGCCGCGCTCAACTCTGCCGTGTGGTCTGGCGGTTCGTTCATCTATGTACCACCACATGTGCATGTCGATATTCCCTT
>JBDKTP010000064.1:0-6457 GCA_039680115.1 Rectinema sp. | reverse complement strand
AAGGTGACGCTAACCCACAACTGATTGCTGCAAAAGAGCAATGGCACAAAGCCCCCTGCCAAAGGCAAGGGGCTTTTCTTTAGTAGGATGTTACTCTAAACGACAGGATGTCGCTATAAGTTCCTGCCGTATAACTTGTTATATCGCCAATTGTTAAGATAGCATTGTAGTCGTTGGAATTCAAACCGAATCCTGTCTTGCCTTCCTTCTGCGGAAACCTGTATCCCGAGGAGAGTGGAATGTCTACACCATCGACATTTAATGTGTACGGTATCTTCTCCTTAACTGGAGAAACAGGATCGTTGTAGCGCTCATGGAGCAGATACCCGCCGTTGCCCGAGTAAACACCAAGGTAGAACTTAAAATTCGTCGGAATGTGAATGGTAAACTGCTTTGGAGCAGCCGCCGTAATCTCGTCAAAATCGAGGCTGAAGAGCTCGGTTCCTGTATAAGGATCAGTGTTAAGACCATCGGTAAAGAAGATGGCAGCTGTTGTTCCGACATAGTAGCGCAGGACAACCGTTATGGTAGAGACAGGGGCGGTAGAAGGGCCGGAGGATGAGAATTTCTCTTTTCGCAGGCGGAATGTGATCGGCATCTCGTAGGTACCGGCACCCAACGTGGATTCGTTCCAAAAAACCGCAGAGAATTGAAACTGTTTTGAGAGCCCGCCCCCACTTGTAAACTGACCAGTGAACACATTGTTGCCCGTGATGTTCACATCGCCAACGCCGGGCACGTCCCACATCTTGACTGGATCGGAGTTCGTCGAATGCGACTGGTCTGTATATATTTCACAGTCATCAATATAGATTGAAGAATTGCCACCACTTGTGTTGTAGTAACGCCAATTGGCGTTGCGTGCACAAGAACCGTTCACAATATCGGCGCGAGGAGCAAGATCGACGGTAAACCATGGGTTCAATGTAGCCTCAGCGGCGGTACACGTTACCGTCACCGTACCATTGATCCATGTTGGGTTAGTTCCCCACCAAGGATTCGTATATTGAACCGTTCCACTCTCAAGCGAGGCAGTTATGGACATAGCATTGGCGGCCAGGGGTACAAAAATCAGCGCCAATACCAAGGCGCCCCACGCCACTTTCTTCTTCATAAAACTCTCCTTGGGACACTCCACTCTTCTACTATACATAAACCTACAAAACCTACTATAAAAAACACAGCAAAGCCCAATCAGTTTTTTCGCCCCGTTGGTCAACGCGTTGCATGGACATCTCCAATCTCCACAAGGCCACTCTCGTTGCCTTCAATCCTTATGATCGTCGTTCCTATGGTGTCCGGCCAGGCAATCTTGTAGGTTCCGGAGGTGAGCCCATAAATCTGAAAGGTACCTGTATCGTCCGTAAAGGTCTGAGAAATCAGCGTACCATCTTCTTTGAACACGTCTCCAGCCACAAGGCCTATCGGATTACCGCCAGCGTCCAACAACCTGCCTGACACGTACAACAGCTTTTCGAGCCCACCTTTGAAAAGAAAGCCCGATCGATACGTGGCTGCCACCGCTGCTTGAGGGTTTGTCGGAACGACATCAGCATCGGCTTCCGGGAAGTCCATAGCTAACCTGGAATTCTTGTACGAACTTACGCTGGCCGCAACTGGCAGGCCATGGGTTATCAACTTATTGCTTTGATTGACAATAAACGAAACCGACATTTTTCCGGTGGATTTTTCTGGCACAAAGAGCACGAACGAGTCGTAAAGCGGCCTCGAAAGAGCAAAATACCCATCGATAAACGCGAGCCCCGATGCCAAATTGAGGCTAAGTGCACCGGTAGGCGAGGCCAAAGATGAACCATAGGTTACACCTGCATTCCCGCTCAATGAGAAATACTGTGTCGAAAAACCGGAATTGAAGTTGACGGAGGATGGCTCTTTTACACCGCCAAAAATGTTGGTCCCCGTAATTCCATAGCCAATGCTCTTAGAATTTGGGAACTGGTCGTTATAGTTGATGGTGTTTGTCCCTTGCGAAGCTTGTGATATTCCCACCTGCCGGGATGGACGCCTTGGATCGGAAATGTGGAGTCCAAGCGTGGCAGAAAACTGCGGTGAAGTCTCATCAGCAAGAAAACTCGCGTTGGCGCCCAAAGTAAATGAAGCCTGCTTTGTGGCGGCGAATCCCATGCTTGCCGAAACAGAACCAGTATCCTGTGGATCAGAACCAAAGGTGTGAGACCAGGAGCCACCAACACCAAAAGAAGCAAGCGTCGAAATCGAACCTCCGATGCTGGCCGAGGCTTTTACAAGCGCATCAGTATCTTGTGGGACCGCATCCGACGGTGCGGGCACAGCAAAACCTCGCGAAGTATATCCCGCGGCCAGGGTAAAGCTCGGCATGTTTTTATTTGCCGGCATAGCAAAGTGATATTCCAGATCGCCGCTATACGCAAATGGCCTTGCCCGTCCATCCCACGCCGACACCACTGCTGCATTCACTATAAAGCCACCTATGCCGGTGCCTGCCACGAGGTTTACGCCGCCCATCACCGATCGTTTATCCACTGCCACGTTGAGACCCGTCGTCAGTGCCGGGAACAAACCATAGCGAATGTACGCGCTTCCTATAGGCTCGTCTGGCTCCTGTCTGCCTACACCGGCAGAGATCCCATAGTCCATTTTACCGCGCACCAAGAGTCCTGTCTCTGTTGTGATATAGGTGGTCACCGGTCTATAAAGTATGCTGCCGTCGGGGTTTGTTCCGTCTTCAACTTCCACGACCATACTGTTCATACCGTACGCGAAAGGTAGGTCATAGAGCTTATAATTGCCCATGTCCAGCTTGAACGTCTTAACCACCGTGCCATTTATGACAATTCTGACAGTAGACGGTTTTTGCAGGGTGAATGCGATGGATGGTGAGTAATTCCTGCTGTAACGGCCAAAAACATCAACATTGTGGAGCGTTACACCGTAGACTTCGGACCTGGACTGATAGCCTGTGCCCTCGAGCGATACGATGCCCGCATACAATCTTCCCTCGATGCCGGGGAAGTCATACACTGCTCGTGCACTGTTGAAATACCATGAGAAAGTCGGTGCAGAGAATGCAACGGACGCGTTACTTTCTATCGCTACAGAAAACACCTTAAATAGTCCATCGAAATTGACAGTTACAGGGACATTGACGCCCATGGAACTGAAACTCACCGATCCAGCAATGCTCGTGTTGACGACGGCAGCAAAGTTGGCCGGTTTGAGCCAGACGTTCTCGTTGAAAGGCGTTTCCTCGACAAAGTGGATTTCCTTGACCCTTGCATATTCGCCTGGCGTGCTAATGCTATAGGTGAGCGTTTCCATGTCCCAGACGCCGGTAATCCCTGCTGCTGCAAGGTCAGCTATGCCAGCATACTCGAGCTTGGACAGAATCACGCCAAAAACGCGGTCCATCTCTTTTTGGGAAAGCGAAGGCGCCAAGACCTGCTTAAGGAGGCTCACTTGCAGGAAAGGATCATCCATATCGATCTTGGCTTCGACGTCGCCATAGCGCCGACCATTGACAACAAGCGTGACAATTGCCTCGCCTTGTGGCAGTGGATTGATGTTGGTGGCCAGTGGTATACCACTCGCGGCGGGAGTGCCTCCCGTCTTCACCTCTTGGCCGAAGATGTTTGCGCGTGGGAAAAAACAGAAATAAAGACAGAAGAGAAGTAGATACGGGGTAGCAAGAATCCTTTTGCGTCCCGGACTTTGCTTAAACAACACAGATGGGGTCCTTTTTCTTAATTACAAGTCCAAAGCTTTATCCCATAGAATAGGATAAGGCTCTAAAAGAGAATGCGGCCTTATCGACCGCATTCTCCAGGAACAGGCGATTCCTCAACCAAAGCCGAGGAACCTTTCCTTGTTCACATTTTGGATTGCGATCCTCGTAGGATTAGTTCGCGGTCACTACCATGTGGATTGTGTCCTGGTAGTTCGCTGCATCCCAGTCCGCCCCACCAGCTGCGCCAGTAACATTTACACCATACGCAAAGGTCTGGCCCGTAGCACCGCCAGTTGTCCTTGCCGTAAACGTCGCAGTCGGTGCACCCGTGGCCGACGTCGTGAGCGTCTGCGCGACAATCTTCTCAGTACTAACCGATGCTGCACTGTTGAACGTAAAGGTATAGGGAATCGTCGTTGCACCAGTAGTAGTCACATAGGCAGTTCCATTCCACTGGGTTAACACGCCCTTATCCGCATACACCTTAACGGTCCAAGAAGTGTGGTTGCTCCGGATTACTGCATTTGCCGTCGCCGAACCACCAGAAACCACATCAAGACTGCCAAGACTTAAGTCAGCCACAGAAACGATATACACGTTCTTGCCAACATTGGCAGAAACTTTGATATCCTTGTTCTGTGTCGTGCTCTGAGCACCGACAATCCCGATGGCCGCAAGAACCAACATCCCTACGATAATCAACTTTTTCATATGAGACCCCTTACGCCGCATTAATGCGGCAAACTTTTTATTTGGAGCATGCACATCTTGTTAGACGTGACACGTTCCTATTATGTAGGATAATAGTTTGGCAGCGTGCTGTCAAGGCTAAGTGAGGGATCGGGGAGTTTTCTGGATCAGGCTCGGCCAGGCTCGTTCACGAGTCATGACTCAATATCGGCAAGAATAGAACCAGTGTAACGCTTACCGGTTATGGCGCCATCCCATGGCACAAAAATCACTCGTTCGGAGAGTGCAAGCAGGTTCTGTCCCTCAATGGCGGAGACAGCGTCTCCTGCAAATTCGATGCTCGCCGCACCAGCGCCCGGGTTTATCGTGATTTTTGTATTGGAAAGCAGCGCATGGGCAGTGCCGCTGTTCTTTATGGTGATCTGAAGCCCTTGTTTGCCATCTTTTTGCACGCCAATAGCGTCAGTAAGCTCAACCTTTGGCGCTGCGTTCTTCGGCGTGACATAGAGCGCCGCAACATAGGTAAGCAGAATATTGACACCCGAACTCGTCGCCTTGCTAAAATCCACGGGCAACTGCTCTGCAATCACGCGGAATGCGAGCTCGGCGGGAATCACCGGGTTGCCACGATACTGGACTTTTACGTTTTGTGAACTGTTCGGTTTGAGTACCACTTGCGAGGGAAACACCAGAAAGAGCTTATCAGCTGGTTCGTTTGTCTCGTTGCCGGCCGCGTCGATTACCCGTGTTTTCACCCTGATTGAAACGGCGGTCTGCTTGTCAGATTCGTTCGTGACTTTGTAGGTGATCACAGCATCGGCACCAGAAGGCCCAATCGAGACTGTCATTGGCGAGAACGAGAATGCCGACACATTCATCGCCGTGCCGAGCACAAACATTGCAACGACCGTCGCCAATATAATTCGCCGTAGGCTGCTCTTACCCTTCATCGGTATGTCTCCTCTGACAACACTAGCAAAACTAGTTGCAAGCTATCAACAGAACACGATGCCAATAATAATAGCACTGATGTTCCGGCTACGCTAGATGGCCAATTCTTCATAGTCCTTCCAGATTGGCTCTCAATAAAAAAAGGACTACCCGGCTGGATAGTCCTTAAAGCTTAATTACTCAACAAATCAGCACAGATTGCCCCTTGCAATTAGTTGGCAGCAAGTGTAACAGTGATTGAATCTTGGTAGACCAAACCAGCATACCAGTTGGCTACATCTTCTGCGCCATATTTAATGCTCAGAGTAATTGTCTCGCCAGTGGAACCGTTAGTTACTCTTGTGTGATAGCTCTTAGAAATGCCGCCAAAGGCTATTTCCTCCTCACCAAATGCAGTACCTATCGTGGTTTCGCCGACCAAAGTAAACTTATAAGGAATCCGATAGCTCGCTCCACCATCGGTGGCCACTAAAGCACCTTCCTGCCCCGTGCTGGCTGCAGATGCAGCAGTCACACTCAACGTCCAGTTCTTTAAGTTAGTTGCAACTTGCGCCGTAGCAACCTGTTTTGTTTCACCGGCGGTATTAAGCACGATATCTGTCTCAGATGTCATGTCGCTTATTGTTAAGTAACCTCCCAAAGCTGCCTTTACAACCACGGACGCATTCACACTTGAAGGATCGGCAGGAGGAAAAGACCCGGGAACTGCAAACACAAAACCGGTGGATAAAAGAAGAACGGCAGCAACTAAAGCAAACTTTTTCATACTTGAGCCTCGCTCTGCGGGTAAACCGAAATTACTTTTTGTAAGTCGCCTAGGGCGACTATCAATAATGAACGGAACATAATCCTATTCAAAAAAATAGTCAATACCTCACTTATCTCAAAAACAAAGAATTCAAATTATTATGACCCTAATCGTCACTACGTCCGAATACGTATCTGCACTCACGGGAATATCCAGATCCATAACCTGCGTATAGGTTATCTTAACAGGAAACTCCGCAGTGTAGCCCGCCACTGTAGACGAATAGGTCATGCGGAACTCATTCTTGAGGTCAATCTGGTCGGCAGTACCAAAGCCCAGCAGAT
>JBDKTP010000063.1:0-6991 GCA_039680115.1 Rectinema sp. | reverse complement strand
CGCCACTACTTTGTCCGCCACTGTTTTGCGCTCTCGGTCCAGGTTCCACAGCTGTAGCCCTTAACTCCGACGTCGGAACTCCAGCTTTTAAGAGCGCAGCTACGCCCAATGAAGGTAAGGTCCCGATCCTTGTGTCATTCGTTCCCAACGTCAAAGGGTATTGGCGGAGTACGCCGTCGCTCGCAATGGTTCCCGCAGCGTCGCCATAGAGCACATTCGTAATGGGACCTTGTGCAACGTCAGAGGCCGTACCTGACATGGTCTTCTTGTTCTCCTCTTGTGCCTCTTGCGCGGTACTCGCCACAACGACATTGCCTGCCTTGGTCAATAGCGCCGCAAAATGCTCATCGTCCTGAGATCCGTAAGGCGAGGTCCCCGAAAAAATAATATCATAGGTCTGAGAACGTGCCTTGGAAAAAAACTGGGCCATATAGCCGTAAAGCTCGCGCGGCCATGGCCAGGAATATCCCAGATTGTTTTCGACCCAATCCAAACTGTATTGGTCCACAAAGACAAGTTCTACTGACGACTGATTCCTGGCGACGATCGGAGCCTCCCATCGGGCAGAAACATCGTAAAGGAGGTACTGAATCGAACGCTCAAGTCCGCTTGCAACAAAAATTCCGACAAGAGCTCCTGCACAGAGTAGAGCCAACATAATAGATACTGGCCTTTTCAAAAGTACTTCCTTACCACCCTGTATCGCTCATCGCGAATGACTGTGAGTGGCGCCCAATTCTCTTCTTGGCTTATTCCCAATGCTGTCGGAGCTTCGAATTGCTTCACACCGGGCTCGTCGTCCGCTAGATTCGCTCTCGGTTTTTTTGCAATGCGCCGGTCGGGGACCTCAATTTTTGAAAGCATGGCCAGTCGGGATTCGCGCTCAGGGTGCGTCTTTATATAACCTGAATTGCCTGCACCAGGCTCAGGCAATCTGCTAATGAGCCTCGCAAGAGCTTGCGGATCGTAATGAGCCTTGGATAGAATATTGCAAGCCTCTTTATCAGCTTGAAATTCATAGGCTTGCGAATATCCAGAAACGATAATTTGCTTCGCGAGCGCTGCAATGGCATCGCCGAAGGCCGCTGTAAAATCGGCCACTTGACCTTTGGATGCAAGCCCCGCGCTTATGGCAGCTTGAGACAATATGTCTGTCAAACGCAGACCTTCAATAGAAGACGCCCCGTGCTTAAGTGCAACATGAGCTATCTCATGGGCAAGGACAGCGGCAAGCTCGTCTTCGTTTGTGGTGACTTTTATGAGCCCGCGCGTAACCAGAATGTGCCCGCCGGGGGAGGCAAACGCATTTATTTCCTCACTGTCGAGCACGAGAAAGCGATAGCCATTGTATAGTTCCGGACGCGAAGAAAAGAGTGCAAGGCTCTGACCCACCATGTTGAGATACTGGTTGAGCGCAGGGCAGTCGTACGGTTTGTACTGGGTAAGTATCTGCGCCGTGACTGCTCTACCCAAGTAATATTCTTCCTCCGGATTAAGTTCGAGCCGCATCTTCGACGCTTCTTGAAGAGCCGCGCGTAGAATCTCGATCTGTTCATTGTTGATTCCAACCGAAGGACTTTGCTCCGGCTCGGATGTTGGCGCCTGCGCATCTTCCCAAACCGGCTTCGGCTCGCCCGCAAAACAAGCCACTCCGTATAGACAAAAAAGCACAACGCACACAAAAAAAATGTGAGCTTTGACTTTCTTGAACACCATCATCAGTCTTTTGTGCTAAGTGTCGGCTCCACGCAGCCGTACACTTAAGGAGTCCCGAGGATAAAGTCAGCAAGCGCACTCGGGCTGCAACCCCAAAGTTCCATTTGGTTTACCCAGGTATAATCCACGTGTGCGTCCTTTGTGTACTCATCTTCAAGGGCTGAATCAAGTACGGCATCGAGTGCCGCATTAAAACCCTTCCCTGCAAGCACGATTTCAGGGCTCGCTACCCCGCTTGCAGCATCGCTCACTTCCCCCTGACTGCCCTTCGGGACCTTGGGGGCGAGCGCCGTTTCGAACATGTAATAGAGCTTGGACGAACCAGGCAGTTGCACCTTGGCCCAACCGTCTTTGCTCCCCCAGAAAAGCACGGGGTCCTGAAACTTGAGCATCAGTACCACAGGCGCCACCACAGAAGCCTTTTCGCGTACGGCACTTTCGCGCACTTGTACCACCATAGCCACAGGAATCGTGTCGGCCCAGGCAGGAACTATTACAAAAAGTGCGCACACAAGAATCATCGCGAAGCACAGTGATGAGTGTGGTAATCCCAACGCTAAAGGTCTTTTCATTCTATTTTCCCCACCTTGCACTTTCATTCTATCCTTATGTCTCCTGTCCTGATGAGTCTTCTCCACTGAGCACTTCTTGGGTAAGAAAATTCTTCCACTCCACAAGCGCTTGAACTACTGCGCGCTGCGGCGCAGGGATTGAGGGGTCGGAGAGCTCCGATTCTGCGAGCCGCGCATAATCGGAAAGTTCGGTTGCACCCTCTACCGCAGGGAGCTGAATGCGTGAAGCGCAAAACCTTCTCCATTTTAAACGCTCGGACTCCGACAAAGTTTCAGGAAAGTTCCGCGCAAAAAGCCTGCCGGCCAAAGGCAAAATCCTCGGGTCCGTAAACTTGAGCGTCTGGCAGAGCCTTTTAGCTTTGGCTGGCGCGTCCGCAGGCCTATCTGCCTCTCCCAAGATTTGCCTAAATCGCGCGAGGCGGCTTTTGTCGGCCTCGTAGAAAAAACCGCCTGAGTAGAGCGAGACTTCTGGATCGGAGGAGTCTTGCGGAGGGATAGGCTCGCTGAAAACGGCGGTCATTTTCTGAATAAGACCAGGATTCTGCCGCAGCACGGCGAGCCTATCCTTGCAGGTGGCTACTGAAAGGCCAAGGCGTACCGCAGCTTCCTCGGTCAAAGTGGAAACTGGCGCCAAAAAGGGGCAATGATTGAGGCGAATTCTAGAGAGCGGTACGCGTTCGTCGCTTTTGGAGAAGACTCGATCTCGAATTTCCTCCACAGAAAGTTGCAGAATCTGCGCCGGGTCAAAACGTAAGTCAATGGCGATAAGTATGTTTCGATTGGCAGGATCGATATTCACGGGTGCAATCAATGTGGTACAGCCTTCCTTGCGCGTATATTCGGCGGCGGTGTGGAGGAGCATCTTGCCATGCGGTAAATCGATAAGAGGCTTTAAGCTCTCACGCTTGCGGTGCGAATAATACCATGCATACAGGCGCGACTGTTTGGTCCTTACAAGCTTCGCCATGGCGATAGTAGCCCTGATATCGCTCAAAGCATCGTGCGCGGACTCATGCAAGAGACCATTGGCCTTGGTCAAAGCCTCCAGTTTAAAAACGGGGTAGCCATCGTTGTCTTGAGGCCACACAATTCCATCTGGTCGCAAATCGTGGGCCGCCCGGACCAGATTGATAAGATCCCAGCGGGAGTTTCCATTTGCGTACTCACGCTCATAGGGGTCCAGCAAATTGCGATAAAACAGATGGCGAATAAACTCGTCGTCAAAATTGATGGAGTTGTAACCGGCAGTGGTGGTTCCTGGCACCGAAAACTCTTCGTGAATTTTGAGTGCGAAGTCATATTCATCGATGCCCAGTTCGAGCGCCATTTGTGGGGTGATACCGTGTACCTTGCACGCACTGGGTGCTGGCAGATAATCCAGAGTTGGCTTACAATAAATCCTTATAGGTTCGTCAATTTCCTCAAGGTTCTCGTCCGTCCTGATACAGGCGAATTGAGCGATGCGGTCGTATTGGGGGTTGAGGCCGAAAGTCTCGAGGTCGTACCACAGGATTGTGTTGGACATAGAATGACTATATCCCTCAAGGCATAAGCGTGCAACACAAGGCCAAAAGCTGTAAACACACGGCAAAACTGGCTGTAGAGCAAAAATACTATTTACTGGCGCCCAAGCTTCGGGATATCTTGAATGTCGATTTAAAGGAGACATCCATGAATCAATGGTTAGGCCAACTTTCGCCCGTAGTGCAGACCCTGATTGCAACCCTTTTTACTTGGGGCATGACCGCCTTAGGAGCCGCTACAGTTTTCTTTTTTAGGAACACCAATCAAAAGGTCATGGACGGTATGTTGGGTTTTTCAGCCGGCGTCATGGTGGCAGCGAGCTTTTGGTCGCTTCTGGAGCCTTCTATTGAAGCGGCTGCGGCAATGGGAGTCATAAAATGGTTGCCCGCAACGCTCGGTTTCCTTGCAGGAGGACTTTTCCTGAGACTCGTAGACCGTTTTCTCCCTCACTTTCATATTGAAGAAGGCAAAACCGAAGGCATCAAAACGAGTTGGTCGCGTACGGTGCTTCTGGCGCTCGCCATAACCATGCACAATATTCCGGAAGGTCTCTCCGTCGGAGTAGGCTTTGGTGCTGCCGGGCTAAGGACAGGCGGGGCCAATGTAGCCGGCGCTGCTGTGCTGGCGCTCGGTATTGGCATTCAAAACTTCCCAGAAGGCGCCGCAGTCTCCTTGCCACTCCGCCGCCAGGGCATGTCCCGTTGGAAGAGCTTTTTTTATGGACAGCTCTCCGGCATTGTAGAGCCTATTGCTGCCGTTATCGGGGTGCTCCTAGTGACCATCATGCAGCCTCTTATGCCGTATGCCCTCGCATTTGCTGCTGGTGCAATGATTTATGTAGTAGCTGATGAAGTAGTCCCGGAAGCCAACATGTCCGGCAACGGGCACCTTGCAACCATGGGCACCATGATAGGCTTTGCAGTAATGATGATGCTGGATGTCATGTTCAGCTGAAACGGGGTTTGGCATAGACACAGCGCTGCACAGGATGACGCAGCATAAAAAAGCATAAAGTTTCTACGCGTGAGCGCGCAAGAAGGCTGACAGCTCATTCACCAAGTCTTCGTCGGCACCCTCATCTGACAGATAGCCTTCGGCTTTTAAAAGCGCACTGCGAATCGTGTTGCAGATGTGAAACATCGCATCGTTGTGCTCGTCAAGAAACAGAAGATGGCGCGGAATTCGGGCAAGATTGTCGCCCCAGAATGTGTCTCCAACGGGTATAACGAACTTGGCGATGAGGCGACGGTTGAAGTCGAGCTCGTTTTTGTCGTCGTAATTATCGGTAACATCGGTAGTTCCTACAAGATATCCCTCTTGAAAGTACGGACGCAGCGCCAGTGGCGGGCATACGCTCAAAAGCCGTATATTCACAATCTCCTGCTCTGAGTTGATGGAAATGCCGTTCGGCATATAGGGCAAGCCAAGCACATACACATATGCCTGCCCTGAGGTGGCCTCGAGCTGTGCGAATGAACATGCAACGCGTAGCGACTGTGTCACGTCAAGAAGCGGTGTGTCATAGACCTGGTAGTGTTGCAAGATTGACCATTGAATGTACTGGCGGCGCCTAATCTCATCCGCAGCGCGCTTATCGTAAGGCTTCGTGAACGAAGCAAGCACAGAAGCCAGCTCTTTGAGCAATGAAAACCGCTCGTCGAGGCTTTGCTTGGAAATATTGTTCTTGCGATAGAGGCTGGGATAAAGCGTCGTAGCCCCAGCCTTATTGCGAAAATCCTCGTTCTGACCACGAAAAAAAAGCAGGTTGTCGCGATTAAGATAAGAGAGCTCAGCCACAATGCGGACGAGTTCGTTGAACGTGCTCACAGGGTACGCGTCACGCCGCGCCACAGTATCGCCAAAATGGGCTCGTAAGGGTTCGTTCAGTTGCGGGGTAAACTCTCTCATGGGTTTATCATGCTCCTATCGCGGTATGGCCAGGCACAGGGTCGGACCAAGGCGCACACGCTCAAATATCGACCTCACAGCCTTAGGCGATGTCGAGCGCAATCTCCATCATGTCGTGGAAACCCTCCTGGCGCTCTGCAGCGGAAAGGCCTTCGCCGGTAAAAATATGATCGGAAACTGTCAAAATGCTCAGCGCCTTTTTGCCCAAGGACATTGCCGTCAGGTAAAGGCCGGCAGTTTCCATTTCCACACCGAGCATGCCCATTTTGCGGAAAGCGTCACGGACGTTCGGTTTGGCGTTATAAAATGCGTCTGTAGAGAAAACCGAGCCAACACGCACTGATATGGCGTGGTTCCGCGCCGAGGCAACGGCTTTTTCAAGAAGTCCGTAATCTGCAATTGGTGCGAGCGTGCCAGGAAAATCGTACTGGTCCGCAAAACTCGAGTTGGTGGAAGCGCCCATCGCGATGATGATGTCGCGCAACTTTATGTCTTCCGCAATACCCCCAACAGTTCCGATACGAATAATGTTTTCTACACCGAAGTACTGATAAAGTTCATAAGCATAAAGGGCGAGTGATGGAATTCCCATTCCGCTACCCATCACGGACACACGCTTGCCCTTATAGCCGCCAGTGTAGCCGTACATGTTGCGCACGCTGTTGAAGCAAAAAGCGCCTTCCAGGTAGTTTTCTGCCACAAATTTTGCGCGCAGAGGGTCGCCGGGCATGAGCACGGTTTTTGCAATATCGCCCGGTTGGGCTTCGTTACTTTCGGATGGAACGATGGACGCCATGATCTTCCTCTCTTTTTCTGGTCTTTAGGTCGCCCGGACTCCGCTACATCCGCCACATTTGCAGTCTATAACTTGAATTCCACATACGGACTGTAGTGGCACTGTTCGATTTGAGCCGCGCAACCAGAACTTTGCTCTAAAACTGTACAGCCCGCCTGCGTCCGGTGTCAAGAAAAGCTGCGGAACGACGTGCCGTTGCGGAACAACTCCGCTACCAATCCTTGACAGGAAGGTCGCCCGATCTCATGCTGTACGGCGCAACTTGGACACAATGAGGCAGCTTCTTGAATGGAGAGATAACATGGAAAACACAGTCGAAAGGAAAAAGAAGGACGAATGCGCCGCAATCAGCGGCTACTGTATTGCGCGTAGCCTACGCTGGGAAAATGGCGAGCTCTATATTTTGGATCAAACACGGCTTCCCAACGAGGTGGTGGAAGAACGCGAGGACTCCGTGCAAATGGTCTGGGACGCG
>JBDKTP010000062.1:0-40894 GCA_039680115.1 Rectinema sp. | reverse complement strand
ATCGTCAGGTGAAGTGGCGAAGCTCAAGATGAAGGACCAGAAAGCCCGGTGAACCATGTCAGAAGATTATGGCTGCTATGTCCCTGTTCCGCAGGAATTGTGCATTTGCGGCATCGTAGATTTCCACATGTACGTGCTCTCCGTGCCCAGGTCTCGCTGCATTTGCGCCTGTATTGCCTCCGTGCCCAATAGGTTGGCCTGCTTTGATCACATTTCCGGGCTCTACGAGGACATCATGGAGGTGGAAATAGGAGTAATACCGTTTTTCTGAAGGCGAGAACACGATAACACCGTTGCCCGCTTTAGGCGTTATACCGCCACCTTTGTAACTTTTGAGTTCTTCTCCACCACGCCACGACGAATCAGCTGCTATAATGATACCATCCGAAACCGAAAAAACAGTTGGCCCGAGCTCCCTGCCGCCAGTTAAGGGCAGCGTGCGAACACTGTTGAAGAATATGTCCAAGGCATAGGTGTGTGAATAATCGTAATCGGCCTCGCGCGGGCGGCTTGAAAGGCCAGGCAATGTGACCCCACCTTGATATTTCATGGCTTCCTTCGATGTCTGCCAGGGAATAAGGGTTCTGCCTTGTGTACTGAAGACTTCGTATACGGCAGCATAAATGGCTTCAAATTGGGTTCGGAGCGGCCTAAATCTCGGTGCCAAAGCCGCGATTTCCGAGTAGTAGCTCCCAGAGCTATTCCCGTCTGAAGCACTTTCAAGGTAGTCGTCCACATCGCGGTCACGTGCGAGCATGGCCAGGACTTCCATGGCTGAAGGGAAAACCGCCGCTACAAGTTTCTCTGGATTGGAAGATGTAGCGATCGCCTGTCGAGCCAGTAGTGAACCGAGATCAAAAAGGCTGGCGTAATCCAAGCTGGCAATCGTCTCTATGGTAAGTTGTTCAACAAGATAATGGGGACTTGCATAGGCTACATCTGGAAGAGCGATGCTGGTTGAGCTGCGCTCTTGAACTGCTGCCGAAACATTGTCCACAACCTGCCCCTTGATAATCTTAGCACCAAGGCTCTGGTTTAGGACTGGCGCCTTATCTCCAAGAAATGTGGCAAAGAGACCCAAACAGAGAAGTGTACACAAAACCAGCGCAAATCTTTGCTCCTTTTTGAGTTGGCGGTGTGGTTTCCCATTTGCGGCTATTGGTATTCCGGACTTTTCGTCAATCATTTTTAAGAATCTTGTTGTAAATCTCTTGAGATTGAAAGCGCTCTTGCGCACCTCGCAAAAAGCTGCATACAAGTCTTGGCATCATCCAGGGCACGATGTCCGTTTCCGGAAGGTATGCCCAAGATATAGGCCGCCTTTCCCAGATTGTAGGAGTGCAAATTGGGGTACGCAAGCCTGGTAAGTTCAAGCGTATCAATTACCTGAGCCATAGAAAGGGGAGCGGAAAGCCTGCTAAACTCATTTTGCAGGAAAGAAGCGTCAAATGGCGCGTTGTGTGCAACAAGAATCCTATCGCGCAGATAGGAGGCCACCGCTTCCCTTATCTCGGCGAAGCGCGGGGCCGAGGACACATCCAGATCTGTTATCCCATGGATTGCGCCTGCAGTATCGGGAATTGCCATCTCCGGATTCACAAGAGAAACCCACGCCTCTTTTTGTACGAGCGCAGCATCTCTATCAAAGCTAAAGACGACAATTCCAATCTCTACAACACGGTCTCTGGCAGGGTCGAGCCCCGTTGTCTCCACGTCCAGGGCACAGTATTCCTGGTTTTCCCAGTCTAGCGGCAAAATACTTTCCATGAAGGAATTTTCCGCTACAGATCTTGGATCGGTCTGAGGGTTACCTCTTAGTACATGCGACCACAGTGGCTCTCCGCCGGAACTTGTCATGATTTTTACCCTAGTACCTTCTTGATATCTGCCATTATCGCTTCAATTTTGGATGAACTCGCCTGTCTTGCATTGTCCAGGTCCCCGTTTTTGACTTCAGTCCTGGATAGGATATAGTACTTTATTTTAGGCTCTGTTCCGGATGGACGAACAGTTACAAGGGTACCATCCACAAGACGCCACTGCAGGACATCGCTTTCTGGAAGATCTAATTTCGTTCTGCCAGAACCGTCCGCATTCCAACTGAAACCAGTTTTTATGTCGCGGATAGAGACGACAGGCAAACCGCCAAATTCTTTTGGCTGATTTTTCCGGTAGTTCTGCATTATGCCGCTCATGATTTCCATGCCCGTCGGACCTTCAAAATACTTGTTCAAACCTTTTTCTTCGTAGAAACCGAATTCGCGGTACAGATCTTCCAGCCTGTCGAGGAGACTTTTTCCCTGAGAGCGCCAATACAGCGTCATTTCGGCGGTGAGCGCGGCGGCGGAAATGCCATCTTTGTCCCGCACCTCTGTTTCAATCAGATGCCCATAACTCTCTTCCGTACCATAAACAAAGGTCTTGCCTTCTTTTTCAAACCGCCTCATCACGTCGGCGATCCATTTGAAACCCGTAAGGCATTCAGCACACTCAACGCCATGCTTCTTTGCTATGGCAGCTTGGAGATCGGTGGTTACGATGCTCTTGATGCAACTAGGTCGTGGTGGCATTCTTTTGAGTTCTTCCAGAGAAAGCAAAATATAATCCAAATGAAGGGCGCCAAGCTGGTTTCCAGTGACAAGTACAAAGTCCCCGTTTTTGCCTGGTACGGCAATTCCGAGCCGATCGGCATCAGGGTCAGTGGCCATCACAACATCGGCTTTCTCTTTTTTGCCAAGCTCGATTGCCAGTTTTAGTGCCGCTGGTTCTTCAGGGTTGGGGTATGAAACTGTCGGGAATTCCCCGTTTGGGTCTCTTTGCTCTGGTACGGTCTTGACCTGCAAACCGAGCTCGCCCATGATGCGCTCAAAGAGGGCGGCACCGGTTCCGTGAAGAGGTGTATAGACGATTTTTGCGGCTGAACTCGTCCTTTTTATGAGTTCTGGCCTAAAAAGGTGCGATTTCACCATACTAACATATGCATCATCCAGTTCTGTCCCCAGTATGACCAATAGTCCTTTCTCCTTGGCCTCTTGTTCATCCATGAGTTTTGGAACTCTTACCACCGCCACTCTGTCAATTATGCCCTGATCATGTGGGGGTACGACTTGAGAGCCATCATTCCAATACGCTTTGTAGCCATTGTAAATGGGCGGGTTGTGGCTTGCAGTCACAACGACTCCGGTGTCCGCCTTTAATTGCCGAATGGCAAAAGAAAGTGTCGGGGTAGGGTGAACTGTTGGAAACACATAGGCCTTGATGCCATTGGCAGCAAACACGCACGCGGTGGCATACGCAAAATCTCTGGATCTTCGCCTTGAATCGTATGCGATGCAGGCAGAAAGCTGCTTTGTAGGGAACTGCTCCGTTAAATAATCGGCCAAACCTTGGGTCGCTCGAGTCACAACCAGCGTGTTCATCCTGTTGAATCCGCCGCCTATGACACCCCTAAGACCGCCCGTGCCAAATTCCAGATCGCGGTAGAAACGGTCCTCCAATTCTTTGTCGTCGCCCTTAGCTATAATCTCGCGAACCTCTGAAGCAAAGGCTTCGTCTTTTTCGTTCTGCAAATATTCTTCTGCGCGCTTAAGAAGTGCGGTCTTGTCCATATATACTCCTTTTATATGCTCCATTCAGGGATTCATGCCGAGCGTCCATTGTAACGCAACCCTTCCAGTTTCGTCCAACCTAATCTCCGGCTATGCATCAAGATGGTCAAGAATATCCATCGGTTTCACAAGCAAGATTCTTGCGCCGTGCGCCCTCAATTCCTCTACCGACCTATATCCCCACGTGGCTCCACAAGGAACCATTTTGCCGTTTCTTGCAGTGTCCATGTCCACGCCCGAGTCTCCTACGAAGAAGGCCGCTTCAGGATCTACATCGATGCTTTCAAGAATTTCCAACGCCCTGGACGGATCCGGTTTCTTTGGTTTGTTTGGTAAGTCGCCTTCGATAGCCACAAATGGAACATTTGGAAAGAGTGCGTTGACTATCATCTTCGTCAACTGATCAGGCTTATTGGAAAGCACACCCAGCCGTATGCCGCGCACGACTAACGCTTCCAAAGTCTGAGTTACGCCTTGAAAAGGCGCTGTTGTGTCTAGTGCGATTGATTGATAATATTCCGTAGCTTCACTCACAAGACACTCAAACGTCTCTTTCCCAATCTCAAGGTCTTGGGGCAGGGCACGTTGCATTAGCATAGCAAAACCGTTGCCAACCATTAGTTTATAGGATTCGACTGGATGAGTGGGGTATCCATGGTTCTTTAAGGTTATATTGACGGCGTTGGCTATGTCGGTAATGGTGTCCGCAAGCGTTCCATCAAGGTCGAACAAAATCACCTTAGGGCTCATTTTTGGGTCTTATCCTCGCTCTCTTGATCCTTGTTCAGATCTTCGTCGGAGCCTCCCGCTGCTCTGTAGGATGCTTCCTTTTGCTCAATTTGGGCTTCGATTTGTTTAATCTGATCTAAGAGCGGTGCAATTCCTGTCGTCTCGTATCCAATGAGTGGCTCATCGTCCTCCACAAGGTGGCGGTACACTTCTGCACCCAGACGAGTCATAAGAGCCTGTGCCTTGGTGCGGTCTTGCAGTATTTCGAACCTCAATTTGCCCATTTCAGTCCAGGTTTGCGCTTGTGAGCCCGCTTTGCTTAAGAAATCTCTGGAAGTACCGATACCTTTCTCCACTATGTCCTTGAACTTGTCGGAAAATGCCATGTTTTCTCCTTCCCCTTGGGGAATACACCATCACATAGGTGACAGCATTACCAGACGATCATATATTTTAATATATTGAAGTTGTACCCCGATGGGAAGCTGGCAAAGGAGTGAAACACGATGCGTTGCCCACATTGTGGCAGTTTGGACGATAAGGTCATAGATTCACGAAGCCTTGCAAACGGTGATGCCATTCGTCGCAGGCGAGAGTGTCTCTCTTGCGGTTTGCGGTTTACCAGTTATGAACGGATTGAAGAAAAACCCCTCATGGTCGTAAAGCGTGATGGCAGAAGGGAACCTTTCGATCGTGCCAAGATCGAGCGCGGCCTTGTTCGGGCGCTCCAGAAACGACCTGTTTCCCAGATGTCTATAGAGAACTTTGTAAACGAGATTGAGGATGAAGCTGCGGAACGCGCAAAGATAAGCAACGAAATCTCTACTGAAGCCCTAGGCGACATGGTTTTGCGCCGACTCTACGACCTGGATAAGGTTGCTTATATTCGCTTTGCTTCTGTTTATAGAAAGTACGAGACACCAGATGAATTCTTAAAGGAAATTGAAAGCCTTCAGAAAAAAGAAGAGGCCGCCAGATAAACTTGGCAGCCTCCATGCAAAGGTTCGATTCTGAGAATCCTGCGTGTGTTATTCTTCTTCCGCCTCTGTTGTCCTAAAGGCCTGCGCCGCCTTAATGACATCATCTGCAATTTTGCCCGTAATCGGCGCATAGTGCGAGAATTCCACTTCGAAAGATCCTGTGCCTGAGGTCATAGATCGAAGATCGATGGCGTAGCGCAGAAGTTCTGCCTGTGGAACCTGTGCATTGATGACCACAATGCCGCCACCGATGGGGTTTTGACCGGAGATTCTGCCTCGTCGCGCCGAGAGATCGGACATGACGTCTCCGAGGTACTTCTCTTCGACGTACACGGTGAGGTTCATGATTGGCTCGAGCAGAACCGGGGCCGCCTGCCGCATGGCTTCGCGGAACGCGCCGCGTGCAGCGAGCTTAAAGGCCATTTCTGAAGAGTCGACTGGATGCTCCTTGCCATCTATGATGGCTGTTTTGGTATCAACAACAGGATAACCCGCTACAACACCTGCCTCCATGGCCTGATGGATACCTTTTTCAATACCAGGCATGTAGCCTTTAGAGACGGCACCGCCGAAAACCCGGTTTTCAAATTCATAGCCCTTGCCACGTTCTAGAGGTTCTAGTTCGAAGACAACACGTCCGTACTGACCATGGCCACCAGATTGCTTCTTGTGGGTGTACTCTGCAGTAGCCTTCTTGGTGATTGTCTCCCGATAGGCGACACGCGGGACTCTTGTCTCCGCTACAATCTTTGTAGCATTCTTGATCTTGTCCAGAATCATGTTGATCTGAAGATCGCCCATGCCCGCAATAACCGTCTCTTTCGTCTCCGTATTGTAGTTCACTTGGAAGGTAAGATCCTCTTCGGCAGCCTTGAGCAGCATTTCGTTGAGTTTGTCTTCTTCCTTTTTGTTTGCCGCCGAAATCGCCAATAGATGTACAGGTGTAGGCATCTTGAGCGGAGCGTAGGCAAAGGGTTTCTCGTAAGTAGAAACCGTATCGTTTGTCTTGAGGCTCGTGGATTTTGCGATGATCCCGATGTCTCCTGCGGGCAGCGAAGGGACTTCTTCCAGCTTTTTGCCTTGCATAGTGTAAAGCTTGGAAAGCCGCTCCTTGCGGCCATCGCGCACATTGATGACATCCATTTCGGGAGCGAGTTCTCCGGTTATCACTTTGACGAAGGACAGACGCCCGGAGAATTGATCTATCTGCGTCTTAATGACGATCGCTGTTGCAGGCAATGTTGGATCAACCTTGACCGACATTTTATTGCCGTCGGCATCGGTGACTTCTTCGGGCGCTAAGGCGAATGGAGATGGTGCAATTGTCGAGAGGAATTCAAGAGCAGCGGCAACGCCACTATTCAGAACTCCAGAGCCGGCAAAGGCCGGGACAATCTTGGCCTCAGCCAACGCTCTTGCAAGGCCCGTCAACATGTCTTCCTGACTTAAGGCGCCCTCTTCCAGATACTTTTCCATAAGGGCATCATCGCCTTCCGCTGCCGCTTCAAAAAGTTGTACTCGTGCAGATTCTACAGCGTCCTTGTATTCGGCCGGCACTTCAGTAGCAACCTCTTTTTGATCGTGCGAGGCGGGGCGCATATATGCTTTGCCATTGATGACGTCGATAACACCGCGGTATTCTGGACCTGCACCCATCGGGATGGTGACCGGGACGGGGTTGACCTTGAATTTGTCCTTTACATCTTTGAGCACATCGTCAAAAGAGGCACGATCCTCGTCCATGCGCGTAATAAAAAGCATACGAGGCTTCTGTTTGCCATCGAGGTTTCGCCAGAGTTTGATCGTCTCAATTTGAACGCCAGACTTGGCATCGATGAGGAGTAGTGCGCTTTCGCACGCCCTAAAGGCCAGGATTACTTCGCCGACAAAGTCGGAAGATCCCGGTGTGTCTATAAAGTTTAGTTTTTTGCCGTTGTAGGTACAGTGAGTTAAGGTGGCCCGTACCGAGATTTTGCGGGCGATTTCGTCCTCACCGTAGTCGCTGACAGTTCTGCCAGATTCTATCGTTTCGGGCTTGGAAATCACGCCACTCTGAAAGAGCATGTGTTCAAGAAGCGTAGTTTTTCCGGTACTCCCATGTCCGGCTATGGCGATGTTTCTGATTTGGTCAGTTGAGAGCGGCATAACAACTCCTTACAGGGTGGTAAAAATTCGACTATCCCTATTTTTTTAAACAAGGAAATCGCACAATTATAAATCAAAAACGCCAGCTGTCAACAGAGGAAGTGTCGTCAAGAACTTAAGGAAGGATTCAATGGAAAAAGAGGGAACAATGGGACCAGGGCGGCTCGAACGCCCGACCTACTGCTTAGAAGGCAGTTGCTCTATCCAGTTGAGCTATGATCCCTGGCACAGAATACGCAACTCAATCGAGCAAAATGCTCGACAAGCTCCAATATTTGATGACTTTGATTGATTCGGGACGAGAGGATTTGAACCTCCGATCTTCTGCTCCCAAAGCAGACGCCTTAGCCCCTAGGCTACGTCCCGAAAACACTTGCGCTACGCTAGACTAAAAAAGAGGCCATTGTCAATATGGCGCTGAATTGCCTGTGGCGCCAAATCGGCTCAAGGAGCCTTGCTTTTAATAAGGCTTCGCACAAGCATATCACAGCGCTCGTTGTCAGGGTTGCCTGCGTGACCTTCTACCCAAAAAAAGCGAGGGTGCAGAATTTGGACGAGAGAATCCAGCGTCTCCCAAAGTTCCTGATTTTTCACTGGATTCTTGCTCGCGGTATGCCAGCCACGGGCTTTCCAGCCTTCAATCCATTTTGTAATACCATTGCGCACATACTGGGAGTCCGTGTAGATGCTGACAGGCGCAAAAAACCAGGACGGGAGGCCAGCCGTTCTTTCGCCCGCGCTTGGTTCCTTCTCTAGTCCAGGGCTTGGATTACGATTTACGTAGTTGGCTCGCAACTCCTGAAGGAAATTGAGTGCCCGGATGACAGCCATAAGCTCCATGCGATTATTTGTTGTCTCGGCTTCAAAGCCTGAATCCTCGTAAAGGCGTTCGCCATATCTGATTAGAAAGGCCCAGGCTCCAGGGCCGGGGTTGTGAGAGCAACCGCCATCGGTGTAAACAACGAATTCTTTCATTTTGCCCTTACTATGACAAGACAACAAAGAAAATGCAATGAAGAAAGTCGATTTTCATCCTGCTGGAGCGCAGCATTTTTGACATGCAAGGCGAAAGGACTCTGTGTCGTTTAGCCTTGCCTCAAAACCGGAGGTCAGGTACACTACAAAGGTTATGCTTAAAGAATACCGCAGCATTTGGCCGTATATAAAAAAATACAGGCTCAAGTATCTTGTAGGGTTTGTTTTTCTCGTATTGGTGGATTTAGCCCAAGTTCTTATTCCTCGTTACGTAAGCCAGGCCGTGGACATAATTGGATCCGGGAAATTTTTGATGAACGACCTTGCCAAACCGGCTGTCTCAATGTTTCTGGCTGCTCTGCTGATTTCGGTTGGGCGCTTTATATGGCGCTACTTTATCATGGGTTCGTCCAGAAGGATCGAAGCGGAAATGCGCGATGATCTTTTTGCTCATTACATGGAAATGTCGCCTTCGTTTTATCAGGAAAATAAGACTGGCGACCTTATGGCCAAAGCCACAAACGACATGAATGCAGTACGGCAAGCCCTAGGCATGGGGTTTGTTACGCTTATCGACGGGGTTTTCATGACGATCATGATAATTGCAGCCATGCTGACAACAAATGCAAGAGTGGCCCTTTATACGATAATTCCATTGCCCTTTATCAGTCTGCTGATTATGGAGTTTGGCCGTTTGGTAGGCAAACAGTTCAAACGAGTCCAGGAAATCTATTCCAAAATGTCCGACATAGCCCAAGAAACCGTATCTGGGATGCGTGTGGTCAAGGCTTTTGTCAAAGAACAACATTTCTCTGGCCAATTCGCCGAGACGAACGACGAGTATAGCGAAGCGGTGATGACCCTTGTAAAAACCCATGGTTTCTTTTTTCCGCTCATAACCTTTCTTGCGGGAGTGAGTAATGTGATTCTTCTTGGCAAAGGCGGAAACGAAGTTCTTCGAAACGCCATGAGCCCAGGGGACATAATTGCTATGATTTCTTACCTGCAAATGCTTGTTTGGCCAATGATGGGAGCTGGTTTTACCGTTAATATTATTCAACGGGGAGGAGCCAGCCTGAAACGTTTAAACGACGTCTTTAGGACCAAAAGTGATATTGCAGTGCCAGAAAGGCCGCGGACTGACAGACCTTGGGGCGGAATCGATGTAGTGGACTTGAGCTACACCTATAAGGGAGCAGACAAGCCGGCACTAGAACATGTATCTTTTAGTATAACTGCAGGGGAGACGTTGGGAATATTGGGTCGGGTGGGGAGCGGTAAGTCGACTTTGCTTAAGTTGATGCCAAGACTCCTTGATCCCGGACAGGGGAAGATATTTATTGGTGGAAACGATATTTGTCTTTTTGAGCTGACGGCACTGCGTCGGACCTTTGGCTTTGTGCCACAAGACTCGTTTTTGTTCTCAGCGACGGTACGGGAAAACATTCTTTACGGGGGTGTTGAAGTATCGGCAGAACGATTCGAAGAAATCTCGAGGATTGCAGCATTGGATGGTGACCTTAAGCTTTTTCCTAATGGTTGGGAAACTGTTGTGGGTGAGCGTGGGCTGACGCTGTCCGGAGGGCAAAAGCAACGTATCGCGATTGCGCGGGCTTTGGCGGTTGACCCTGAAATCCTCATAATGGACGACTCACTGTCGGCCGTGGATGCAGAAACGGAAGAGCGGATTTTGCAGAATTTGCTTGAAGAGAGAAAAGGTAGGACTAATGTGATCGTTTCTCATAGGGTTTCGACTTTGCGTCATGCGAATTCGATCATTGTCTTGGATGATGGCAAGATAACTCAGGTCGGTACTCATGAGGCGTTGATGGCGGAAAGCGATGGTTTTTATGCGAGAATTGCCCGTTTACAGGAGTTGGAGACTCAGATAGAGGGAAATCTTGCAAAGGAAGAGGAGCGCGTAAATGGCTGACTATTTTGAAACTGACGACATAACGCGCGACTACGATTCCGCGATAATGAGGCGGATTCTGTCTTATCTTAAACCATACAAAGTCATTGTGGCGTTTGCACTTGTTGCCCTTGTTGTAAGTACGATAGGCGAGCTCTTGAGTCCTATTATCATACGTCAATCCATAGACAATGTTCTTATGAAGTCATGGTATGCGCTTGATGTTTCGGTGAATGAAACGGATATAGAAAAAGAAATTGGGATTAATTCCCAGGATGTGGTGATAGAAAACAGGGTTTATGTCAGGACTTCCAGATTGGGACCCTTGAGTGTGGCTCAGAAGAATGAGTTGACCGATAAGGGGCTTTTTGATGGGGTTGAATATTATGTTTTTCGCATCGACCCAAACGATGCGGCGCAAAACGCGCTGCGCGCGTCGCGCCCGGAGCTGTTTGTGAGCCAGGGCCAGTGGGCGGCCATATCGCGCGACCAGCTCCGGGCGCTGCCCGCCGCCGAGGCGGCGGGCTTGCGCCGCTCGGACGCCACCGACCTTTCTCGCTATGTTATTGCGCTTCTCGTCGTCATGGCCCTCATCTTCGTCGGCACCTTCGTCATGAACTACTACAGCAACCTTGTAAGTGTCAAAGTCATGAAAGATATGCGCATGCAGCTTTTTACTCATGTGCTCACGCGGTCCATGGCCTTTCTTTCCCGTCAGCCCGTGGGCCGGCTCGTCACCCGTATGACAAGCGACGTGGAAACCATAAGCGAGTTCTTTACCGACGTCCTTTCGGCGCTCATAAAGGACGGTTCGATCATGATCGGTTCTTTAGCCGTTCTCTATGTGTTTGACGTTCGCCTTGCCCTTGTGGTGACGGCCAGCCTGCCTTTTGTGCTCATCACGTCTGACATCTCCAGGAAAAAGTCACGTGATGCCTATCGCAAGCAACGACTTATGACAAGCAAGGTGAACTCCTACATTTCGGAACACCTTTCCGGAATTGAAGTCGTAAAACTGTTTGGCAAAGAAGACGCGTCCAAAAATGAATTCAAGCGCTACGACGAACAGCTTAAGCAGGCCAACCTCGGTGAAATGTACGTTTACGCCACATTCAGGCCAATCGTTGACCTTCTTTCTACCATGACCACCATAGCAGTGCTCGGTGTTGGAGCCTCTTTCTATCTGTCACATTCGATTTCTCTGGGCACACTCATAGCCTTTGTTAACCTTATTGGTATGGTTTATTCTCCAATAAAAGATGTCTCCGAGAAGTACGTCAACTTGCAAAGCGCCATGGCCGGGGCGGAGCGAATCTTTACCCTCCTCGATGCCAAGGAAATGATACTCGATGCGCCTAAGATACCCATGCCCAGCGTTGTCCGCGGCCATATTCAATTTGAAAATGTCTGGTTTGCCTACAAAGAAGAAGAATGGGTACTCAAGGATATTTCCTTTACTGTTGAACCAGGGCAGATGGTCGCCATTGTTGGCTATACAGGTGCGGGCAAGACCACGATTACGAACCTTGTAACCCGTTTTTGGGACATCCAAAAGGGATCAATCCGTATTGATGGTAACGATGTACGCGACCTGCCTCTGGCTGGCCTCAGACGTAGTATCCAGCCAGTTCCTCAGGATGTGTTTCTTTTTTCCGGAACCATCGCAGAGAATATTCGTCTTGGCACCGAGGTTACTGAAGAACGCATGAAACTCGCAGCGGAAGCAGTCCACGCCAACGAATTCATCGAAGCACTCCCCAACGGTTACAATACCGAGCTTTCTGAGGGTGGCAGCAACCTGAGCCAGGGCCAGCGGCAACTTCTGTCTTTCGCGCGCGTTCTAGCTCATGATCCAGCGATTATTATTCTAGATGAAGCAACGAGTTCCGTTGACACAGAGACTGAAAAACTCATTCAGAGAGGCATTGAAGGGCTTTTGTCCGGCAGGACGAGCATCGTCATAGCGCACCGTTTGTCCACTATCCGTAATGCGGATAAAATCATCGTGCTTGCACATGGTAAAATTGTTGAAACCGGCACGCACGACGAACTCATTGCTGCGCAGGATCTGTACTGGAATCTTTACAGGCTGCAGAATAGTGGCATCGTGCTATGAGCGTGTTGTGAGTCATGGAGTCATGAAGCCATTTGACGAGATTTTTGAGCCTTGCATACTTGGGCAGGATAAGGATTTTTACTTTGTTTTCAAACCTGCTGGCATTGATTCTGTGCCCATTGAGTCGGCTGCCACCTCCAGCAAAAAACCTTCGGCTTCGATAGATGCAAGGGCCCCAAGGCATGACTTAGTCACTTGGTTAGCAGAACAGAAGCCTGGGATTGCGCCGCTCCCCTCTGAGATTCCCTCTTCGCTGGGGCTTCTTGCCCACCGTTATGAGCGCGAGCTCGGTCTTGTCTCTCGTCTGGACAATCCAACTTCCGGCCTTGTTCTTTTTGCACGCACCTTTGATAGCTTTGTGGCATTTGTTCGGGCACAGCAGGAGGATAAGGTGGTAAAGCGCTATAGACTTGCTGCATTGCCAGCCGCGATTCCTTCCAGCTGCGAGTCGGGATCGTCTGCCTTTGTGCCTGGTTCCATGCCTGCGATCTTTTTGCCTGAAAGGGATTTTCTCGAAAACGCTCTACAAGTAGCTGAATCGACAGGTTCTCCAGGTGATCAGTTTCCGAAATTTGCCGTATCGAGCAGATTCCGGTCGTATGGGAGACGTGGAGCCCAAGTCGCCTGCATTCTGCCAGAGTTAGCTCTTAAAACGAAAAAGCGTATCACAAAAGAAGTCTATACGACCGAACTTCTTCCGCGAGGCCTCTTTAGGCAATTCCATGCGTTGGAACTCGATGCGCAGATCCACTCTGGTTTTCGTCACCAGATACGGGTACATTTAGCCTGGGCAGGATTTCCTATCATAGGGGACTCGGTTTATTGCAGTTCGCTCGAACAAGTACAACAGGATCGAGAGAGTACGATGACAGAAAGGCTGCTTCTTGAGTCATATGAAGTATGCATAGCGCCCCATAGAGCGCCCCGCAGCCCATGGCCAGATGGATTTTACTATAGCATATATGACTAAAGATAACTATTTGCGTATGGAGACCATCAGTATGTGGCAAAGTAAACAAAACTGCACATGCTATAGTTCTCTGTCAACACTTTCAGCTTGAAGATCTCGAGAGTTCGTGTGGTACAAACCTGTCATTGGCTTGCTCGCAGTTCTTTTCAGGGCGCTTCACAGATTGCCTTGCATTGTGGTACTCTTCACTTAAGCATCAAGATTAAGGAGTGGAGATATGGCTTATAAAGTAGGTGATGCGTGCACTAATTGTGGCACTTGCGAGAGCGAATGCCCAGTTGAGGCAATCAGCGAAAAAGATAATGCACGCTGGATCGATCCAGACAAGTGCATCGATTGTGGCGCCTGCGCAGCTGTCTGTCCAGTAGAGACAATTTCCCCTGCCAACTGATAAGGACTTTATCAGCGTATTTCGCATTTATTGAAGTTGAGGAGCTTCTTTATTGCGTTTTAAAGCGCAGTAGGGGCTGGTTTGGGGTAAAAAAGGGCCGCGACCGTTGGTCGCGGCCCTTTTTGTCTCTTCTTAAAACCAAGCCAGCCGCTTAGAGATTGTACTTTTTGCAGAAAGCGTCCAAGACGTCCACAAGATCCGGCTTGCCGATTTCCTGGAGCTCGTACCCAACTTTGACCGTCGGTTTGTTAATCTTTATCACGCGGTTTAGGTCGATCGGTGTGCCTATTACAACGGTGTCGCAGTCGGTCCGATTGATGGTCTGTTCCAGGTCGTGGATCTGTTCTTCACCATAGCCCATCGCCGGAAGGAGCGTTCCGATGTTGGGATAAGTTCGGAATGTATCAGCCAGTTTCCCTACAACGTAGGGGCGTGGGTCGACAAGTTCTGCAGCTTGGAACTTGCGTGCCGCAACGACAGCCGCACCGAGCTTCATCATACCATGGGTAAGGGTAGGCCCATCTTCAACACAGAGTACGCGTTTGCCTTTAATGAGTTCCGGTTTGTCCACATTGATTGGACTTGCCGCATCTATGACCATCGCGTTGGGATTGACGCGCGAAATGTTCTCGCGTACGAGTTGAACGTTTTCTGGGCTTGCCGAATCGATCTTGTTGATAACGATCACGTCGGCCGTGCGCAGAGAAACTTCACCCGGATAGAAGGATACTTCGTTGCCAGCGCGCAGAGGATCTGCCACCGTTATGGTGAGATCGGGAACATAGAACGAGAAATCGTTATTGCCACCATCCCAAAGGATGACGTCAGCCTCTTGTTCCGCCTGACGCAAAATCGCCTCATAGTCGACCCCGGCGTAGATCACGTTTCCCCGCACGACGTGAGGCTCATATTCTTCCATCTCCTCAATGGTGCACTCATATTTTGCAAGGTCGGCGACTGTCGCATAGCGCTGAACCTTTTGTTTGACAAGGTCGCCATACGGCATTGGATGGCGTATCGCAACAACCTTAAGGCCTCGCGCCATCAGCATTTGAACGATTTTTCTGGACGTTTGGCTTTTTCCGGAACCTGTGCGCACTGCGCAGACTGCAATAACGGGCTTTGTAGACTTGATCTGAGTATCTTTTGGTCCCAGCAAGGTGAAAGAAGCGCCCGCCGCATTGACGATCGCGGACATTTTCATAACGTGCGCATAGGGAACGTCAGAATAAGCGAATACACACTCGTCCACATTGAGATCTTGGATGAGCGAAGGCAAATCGGATTCGGCAAAAATCGGAATGCCTTGAGGATAGAGCGGTCCTGCCAGTTCGGCTGGATATTTTCTGCCTGCAATATCGGGGATCTGCGCTGCTGTAAAGGCCACGACCTCGGCATTTGGATCGTTGCGGTAGTGAGTATTGAAGTTGTGGAAATCTCTTCCTGCGGCTCCGATGATGATGATTCTTCTTCGTGCCATACCTGCCATCCTTCTTTCTAAAGTGTTTTGGAATCGAATAAACGTAATGATTGAACCGCTTTTTTTAGCTGTCAAGCAGAAAGGTTTTCGTCTTAAACGCGAAAAAGCGCGTAAAATTGCATTAAAATCTAAAAAAGTCCGGGCTCTTGTGTTGCTGCATGCAGATTGTCGGCAAATTGCGTTAATAGTTATGCAAAAAAGAATTTTGCACAAAGCAGAAGATTTTTTCTTCAAGATATTGCATAATGCCTCGCATGAATCAGTTAGTGATCAATAGCGAAATTGGCAGATTGAGAAAGGTCATTCTGCACACTCCTGGGCTCGAGATAGAATCCATGACCCCTCGTGAGGCAGAAAAGGACCTTTACAACGATATTATTCCGCTTCAGGCGGTCTTGGGTGAGTATACCCAGCTCAAAGAGTTCCTGAGCACGGTGAGTGATGTGCACGAACTTGTAGACCTACTTGCCGACTGCCTTGCTGATGCAGGCAATAAGTTCGAATTTCTTTCCAGCCTGAGTTCTTGCTTTCCAATTCACGCCACAATGATGGAGCTTATGGCGCTGCCCTCGACACAATTGGCCAGGAGGATTATAGAAGGTGTGGCCGCACCGGCTCAGTCCTTTGCGCATTTCCTAGACGAACACAGCTACGCATCCAGGCCGTTGCCCAATACCTACTTCATGCGTGACAGTGCAGCCGTAATCGGTGCAAGTGCTTTGGCCGCAGCTACAGCATACGATGTGCGTATGCTCGAAGCGTACATAACCCGCTTTATTTTTAGTCATCATCCTGAATTTATGGCTGAGAACTTTCTCTTCGATGGGCCCACTGAGCGCAACCGCTACATCACCATAGAGGGTGGCGATATCATCGTGCTCTCCTCCAGAGCGCTCGTTCTGGGAATCTCTGAGCGCACAACGCCCTTTGCGATCGAGCGGGTCGCCAGAAGTATGGCGCGCACGGTACAGGACGATGTAGTGATCTTTGCAGTCGATATTCCCAAAACAAGGGCTACTATCCACTTGGATATGGTCTTTACTATGATCGACCGCGACTGCGCCCTCGTATACGACCCGGTAATTACCAGCAAAGATCGGGTCAGAGCGTATCGTATCGACTCTAGTCCTAACGGAAATCTGCATTACAGTGAGTGTGATTCGCTCCTTGACGGCTTGAAGGGCGCAGGCTTCGACGTAGAACCGGTCTTCTGCGGTAATAAACACAGCATCTATCAAGAACGGGAGCAGTGGCTTTCCGGGGCTAATTCTTTTGCGTTCGCTCCCGGCAAGATCATCATGTATTCCTGCAACACCTACACCATGGAAGCCCTTGCTAATGCCGGCTTTGCGATAAAGCACTCGCTGGACTTCATCCAAGGCAAAGACAGCATCGACAATTACCGCAGGCTCGCTGTCGCTTTTGACGGCATCGAGCTCGCCCGCGGTGGTGGTGGGCCACGCTGCATGACCTTGCCAGTCGCACGGGACGAACTCTAACCCGGCACCTACCTTAGTACATTACCGGTTTGTGGCCACGACTCAGCTGCACCCTGTGGTTGAGCCACAGGTCTCACACTTAAGACAGGTGCCGTTGCGTACGAGCGTCATGTTTCCGCACACAGGGCAAGGATCGCCTTCGTACCCTTTTTGCCTGGCCGCTCGAATATTCTTTGTTGCTGCATCCAGATGCGTGGAAGGAGTTGAGCCTGCCCCGTTGTTTTCCTGGTGCTGCACCTGAACTTGGGAGTTTATGGCGGTCTGCTTCATCATGATTGTGTTGTCGTCGGAAAAACTTGGACTCGATTGTACTGGTTTTGCAGGATGGCTTGACCTGCCATTCTCAAAAGCATTTCTTTCCCGTCCCATCGTTCCTTGCGGTTCCTTGCTTTGCATGGACGTGGCTACAAGGTCTTCAGGTTTGATCTGTCCAAGATCGTGACGATCCAGATATGAGATGGCGAGGTCTCGGAAGATATAGTCCAGAACGCTTGTAGCCATCTTTATGTAATCGTGCCCCTGTACGACGCCGTTTGGCTCGAATTTGGTAAAGGTAAAAGCGTCGACGTATTCATCAAGGGGTACGCCATACTGCAAACCGAGCGACACGGCGATGGCAAAAGAATTGAGGATGCTTCTAAAAGCGGCGCCTTCTTTGTGCATATCCAGGAATATCTCGCCCAAGGTTCCATCCTCGTATTCACCAGTGCGTAAGAACACTGAGTGGCCGGCTATCTTTGCCTTTTGCGTATAACCCTTGCGCCTATTAGGTAAAGAATGCCGTATGCCGCGGGGCGCAACCGGCATGCCGGGTAGCTCAGGAGCGAGCTCGGCTTGCGAGCGGCTGGTTGTTACTGGTTCGATCGGCGCCTCTGGTTCGGGTTCTTGTTCGGCTTTCAGACTCTCGGGTGCAGTCTGCAAGGCGACAATTGCATCGGCAATCTTGTCCACGCCTGGCGCGAGGGCGGAGAGCGGTTGCGAAAGCTTGGAGCCATCCCGGTAAAGGGCTATAGACTTAAGCATTGAACGCCAGGCGAGCATATAAGCTCCCTTGACATCATCCGTCGTAGCCTGATTTGGCATGTTGATTGTCTTGGAAATGGCGCCTGAGACAAAAGGCTGAACCGCTGCCATCATGGCAATGTGAGCCTTCCAGTCGATGCTGCGCGTACCTTTCTTTCCGGATGGCGTCGCCGTGTCAAATACCGGTAAGTCTTCTGCCTTTAGGAAGGGAGCCCCTTCCAAGCCCATAAAGCCACAGGCGTAGATTTCTGCCGCCTCCACCTCATCAGGTGTGTAACCAAGCCAGGAAAGCAGGCTAAAGTCTGGATCGTTATATTCACTTTCGCTTACGCCCAGAGTGGATAGGACCTCTGTACCAAGAACGCCCGGCGCAAAACAGTTCTCCAAAGAAAAGGCGTTCTTGACGGCGGTCTCCACTTTTGCAATAGCCTCTTCGGACAGGCCACGTTCCCGTAGGGATGCGAGCGATACGCCAGGGGCTCCTTCCAGAGTCTGATGCCCAAGGGCATACGCCAAAATCGCATCGATTTCTTCCTGTGTGTAATTGAGGGCCTTTAGGGCTGGCGGAACACTCGAATTTATGATCTTAAAATAGCCGCCGCCGGCCAGTTTTTTGAATTTGACAAGCGCATAGTCTGGCTCGATGCCCGTCGTGTCGCAGTCCATAAGAAGGCCGATCGTTCCCGTAGGCGCTATGGCTGTGACCTGCGCATTACGATATCCGTATTTCTGTCCCAAATCCGAGGCTTGATCCCAGGATTCGCGCGCCGCCGCGATCAGGTTTGCGGGGCAGGCCCATTCTTTGAGACCGTTCGGCGTTATTGTCAGCCCTTCATATTCTTCTGGTTTGCTGTCGTAGGCAGCGCGCCTATGGTTGCGTATGACTTTGAGCATTGTGGCCTTGTTGGCTTCGTATCGCGCAAAGGGCCCCCAGGCTTGCGCCATTCGGGCAGATTGCGCATATGCCTCGCCCGTCAAAATGGCCGAAAGGGCAGCGGCAACGGCTCTGCCTTCGTCCGAATCGTACGCAAGGCCCATCACCATAAGGAGGCTCCCGAGGTTAGCATACCCCAAACCCAGGGTGCGGTAGTCGTAGCTTCGGCGTGCAATCTCCTGCGAGGGGAACTGAGCCATTACCACAGAAATCTCGAGCACGGTTGTCCAAAGTCGTATGGCATGGCGATAGGATTCATCGTCAAAAATGCCAGTTTCATTGTTAAAGAAGGAGAGCAGGTTGAGCGAGGCCAGGTTACACGCCGTGTCGTCCAGGAACATATATTCCGAGCAGGGATTGGAAGCCCGGATTTCGCCGTCGGCAAGGCAGGTGTGCCACTCGTTTATCGTGCTATGGTACTGCAGCCCAGGATCTGCGCACTGCCATGCCGCGTGCGCTATCTCGTCCCAGAGTTTGCGCGCTTTTACAATCCTCATGGTGCGCCCTGTCGTGCGAGCCTTGAGTTCCCAATCGGCATTGTCGATTACAGCCCGCATAAACTGATTTGTTACCCGCACAGAATTATTCGAAGACTGCCCAGAAACAGTGTTGTATGCTTCACCTTCCCAATTGGTATCGTACAAGGGCGTAGGGAGTGCTTCTCCATTTTGATAAAACATAAGGAGTTGCTGATGTATCCATGAGGAAGGGATGCCAGCGTTGAGCGCATCTTTGACAACGTTCCGCAGTACGCCGTTTTGCTCGAGGGAGAAAGCCGAGTCCTTGTCCAAGCCGGAATCCTGCACTGCATCTTTCATTTTTTCAGAGTAGGACTTCAAAATCGAACTACCAGCCGCAAGGCATGCTACCTTGTACTCTTCCTCGGTTTTCCAGTTGACATAAGTTTCAATGTCGGGATGGTCTGCATCAAGAATGACCATCTTTGCGGCTCTGCGCGTTGTTCCGCCGGACTTGATGGCGGAAGCTGAACGGTCGGCTATCTTAAGGAAAGAGAGAAGGCCGGAAGACACACCGCCACCGGACAACTTCTCGTTTGCGGCTCTAATTTTGGAGAAGTTCGAGCCTGTGCCGGAACCGTACTTGAAAAGCCTTGCTTCCCTCGTAATGAGGTCCATGATGCCGCCCTCGTTCACGAGGTCGTCCTGGATGTCCAGAATAAAACATGCGTGAGGCTGTGGCCGCTCGTATGCAGACTCCGACTTCTTTACCCGATTGGTTGTCGGGTCCACATAGTAGTGGCCTTGGGCCGGGCCTTCTATGCCATAGACGGCATGTAAACCAGTGTTGAACCACTGTGGACTGTTGGGAGCTGCAATCTGATGCGCCAACATATAGAGAATCTCGTCGTAGAACGCTTTTTTGTCGTCTTCACTGTCGAAGTAGCCAGCCTTTTCGCCCCAAAGGCACCAGGTGTAAGCGAGTCTATGAAAAACCTGCCTCGCATCATTTTCGGAACCGTCGTTATCGCTTTCAACACTGCCAATCGTTTGATCTTGGGGGACGAATTTCTTCCAGATTTGAGCGGTCTCACGACTAAGGCCGGCCTTGCGGAAATATTTCTGGGCAATAATGTCAGTCGCGATCTGGCTCCAGAATGAAGGAACAATAACCCCGTCCATGTAGAAAACAGCCTTACCGTCAGGGTTGCGGATTTCGCTTGTCCTTTTTTCCCAAATTATACTTTCATATGGGCCTTGACCAGCCTTAGTGAATTTGCGTTCAAATTTCATTCCATCCTCCAGACCACTACCTATTATGACTATATCCGTCTGAGACTACAATCTATTGTGGTGCCCTCCGGCTTCCCTAGAATGTATAAACGAATTTCTATGCGAGTGCAAGAGTAAATCCAAAGAAAAACCGCAAAAAAACACAAATCCCGAGGGGCTTCAATTCCACTTTGTGAAATTTCTGTTTTGAAACCCGCTTCATGAGAGCACCATTTTCATGATATACATATGACTGTGAGGAGAAAGAGATTCCTGTTTTGGCCAAGGGTACTAGGAGTGCTCGCCCTGTCTGTCATCGCTTTTGTTGTTGCCCCCGAAGCATGGGCGGCAGACTCAATCTCGATGTTGGAATTCACGCAAAGCATCAAGGCACAATTGTCTTACGATCCTCTCACGCAGACAGGTTACCTGTCTAAGGAAGACCGATTTGTTTCGTTTGCAGTAGGAAAGCCTTTTATCGCACTTAACTGGTCGGATCTTAAGAAGGTTGGCGCCCCCACGCTGGAGAATGGCGCACTTGTTGTCCCTGCCGATTTCATAAAAGAAGTGCAGGGGTTTCTGAATGGTAAGTCGGCAGATAAACCGACTAACTATGCCATTGCGGCGATCCTCGTCGATCCTGGACACGGGGGCAAGGATACAGGAGCCATTGCCGATCTGGACTCAGGGCGTCTTTTGGAAAAGGATATCACTCTCGAGGTTTCCAAACGTGTGGTCCAGCTTCTCAAAGAGCGGTATCCGGAGCGCAAGATCATGCTTACCCGTGAGGACGACAGTTATCCTACCTTGGAAGACCGCGTCAATATGGCCAACTCAACCGCTTTAAAACCTGATGAAGCAATTATTTATGTTTCCATACATGCAAATGCTTCGTTCAACAAGAATGCAAAAGGGTTTGAAGTGTGGTATCTCAATCCGGAGTATCGCCGAACGGTGGTGGATGCCAACACGGTAAAGGAAAAAGGCGATGACATAGCGCCCATTCTCAATGCAATGCTTGAAGAGGAGTTCACGACCGAGAGCATCATCCTTGCACGCAACGTATACGATAGGCTTTCTGCGACGATAGGTAAACAGAGCCCAGGCCGTGGTATTCGCGCAGAAGAATGGTTTGTGGTACGCAACGCAAAAATGCCTTCTATCCTTATCGAAATGGGCTTTATAACGAATCCCGAAGAAGGCCAGCTTTTGTCCCAGTCTGGGTACTTGAGGAAGATTGGGGATGCAATTTACAATGGCATAGTAGATTTTATAGCGTATTTTGAAAGGTGATGGGCTTTGAATTCTGCATCGACTTTGTCGTGGCTAAAGGAAAATTCCGAAATCAAGATTTTTCGCTTTATTCAGGCGGTGATACTTCTCGCACTTTTCCTCTTTGGTACAGGGTTTGATGGCAATAAGGCAGCACTCTACTTTGCCAACGCAAGGATGAACGCGCTTTCTTTGGAAAAGCGAGACATGGCCCTAAACGGCAGTATCGAGTCCCGTGCCCGCGAGGTGGTGGAAACGGAAGTCTTGGGACCAATGGAAAGAGGCAGGGTACCCTTGTTTCCCCGGCTGAGCAGCGTCCAGACCGTCATGAAAAGGGGCGGAAAGTTGTACATCAGTGTAAATGTGCCCGACCTTGCGGACACTCAAGTCTCCTATACACTTGTGAATGCTGCTATGAAGAAGGCGATTGCCAAAAATCTTTCGTTTGCAGGCCAAGTGGTGTTTTTTGTTAACGGCGAAATGGTCCAACATTGAGAATTCATGCTATACTTTTTGTATGACCTCTCTTGATACAGAACAGTCGATACTTCTTATACCTGATAAAGCCAAACTAGCGACACAATATGAGCTGGACAGACCGTCCTACGAAAGGGCCCTGGTGCAGTTCCTTTCTAGAGTAGAAAATGTCCTAAAATCTACAGAACTTAGGCCCACGGTCAAATCTCGGGTTAAGAGCTTTGACTCGTATTACTCCAAAAAATTGAGGCTCCTCAAGAAGGCGTGGACGGAGAAAACGCAGCCTCTGCCTGTCAATGATGTCTTGGCAATGCGCATTATCTGCCCGTTTTTGGGAGACTTGTCTATTGTCGAAGCCCTCTTGCGCCAGAATTTCGAGGTGGAGGAGGTAGAAAGGAAAGGCGCTGAGCGCTCTTTTCGCGAATTTGGCTACGAGTCGATCCACGTACTTGTCAAAATACCGGAAGACCTTCTTGCTCTCTGCCAACACCTGGAGCGCAATGTCATAGAGATTCAGCTTCGAACGATTTTGCAGGAAGCGTGGGCGGAGGTGGAACATGAACTTGTCTATAAGGCCGAGTTTACACCCTTCGACGAGCCCATGAAGCGCAAATTGGCGGCACTCAACGCCAATCTCACGTTGTCGGATATAATTTTTCAGGAAATTTTGGAATTTCAGAAAAAACTCAACTCTGAGCTGGACTTTAGACGCTCATCGTTTTACAGAAAGATTGAAGAGGTTGCAGATGGAGTCTCGGGCATGGCGCAACCAGGCCCGGGTACGCAATCCTCGGGTACGCAATCCTCCGCCGATACGGCTAGAATGACGAAGCTCGATGTGCCGACTTACGATTCCTATGGCCTGGATGGGCTTATGCTGGCTGCACTTGAAGCACACAATGCCTCAGATTTTCCTAAGGCCATAGAGATTTATACACGGATTATCCAAATGCAGCCTGAAAAAGAGATCGCGGCGGTTATCTACAAGCATCGGGGGATGGCATATTTTGCTCAATCCGAATATCGCGAGGCAATGAATGACTTTAGCTCCTGCATCGAGCTCGATCCGGAATGTTACAAGGCGCTTTATTTTCGCGGTGTCACAAAGATGGTTTTTGGGGATTATAGCGGTGCGATAGGCGATTTTACCCAGGCGCTTGAAATTTATCCGTATCACTTCTACTCGCGCTATAGACGTGCACAGTGCTATTGGAAGCTGGGCGATCAGGTTGAAGCAAAGGCGGATTGCGATATAGCTCTGCGCATCGAGCCGGACAACGCCATGGCGAGGCATTTGGCTAGACAGATCAAAGATAAGATGGCCAGCGACTTCTTTTGAAACGCTCGATCAAAGTTCCTGCTGTCTGTGCGGTTCGCGATGCCTAGAGCCCGGTGCGATGGCGGATATTGACAAGGGTGTTTTTTTTTGGTAGGTTTGCCCGGTCATCGCCTGTGGCGAAGCGACGTGTCCCCATCGTCTAGCGGTCAGGACAGCGGGTTTTCATCCCGCCAACAGGGGTCCGATTCCCCTTGGGGATAATAAAGTCGATTTGGATTATTCCAGGTTTGTTCATCATTTTTGATTTTGATACGCTTTTCGTTTTTATCATTTAACTTCTAACTTTTTAATTTAGCCTCCTGTCGCCATGACTCGGTTGACACTTTAGACTCGCGCTAATTCAAGGAGCTTATGGTACGCACGTACACTATGATGCTCATAGAGTTTTCATTTTTTATGACTTTTATGGCTCCAAGTTTCTTATGACCCCAAGTTTCTTAGTATGAAGGTGTGAGGCGAACCAGGTAATGCGTGTGGAAAATTGTGTCAAAGAAGCTTGCAAACTATACAAATGTATAGTATAAAGAAGCTATGAGTGCTACCAAAGTGTCGAAAGAGTTGCCCAACGACGATTCACAAAGCGGCTGCGATCTGCGCATTGGGACTTCGGGGTACGATTATCCGGAGTGGGAAGGGCGCTTTTACCGGAAAGGGGTCGGAAGAAGTGAGTATTTGGGGGAATATAGCGAAGTATTCGACACGGTCGAATTGAATTTCTCCTACTACAGCATGCCAAAAGCGCAACGGATGCAGGAGCTTTTATCGCGGACGCGGCGGCCTATAGACTTCGCCGTCAAGGCGAATAAGGCGCTCACACATGTGGTTGATCCAGCAAGCTGGGATGGATCGGTGCGCGAATTTTCGCTGGGCTTAGAACCACTCGCAGCCGCAGGACGGCTCTGTGCAGTTCTTTTTGAATTTCCCTATTCTTTTCATTACGAGGAAAACGAACGCCGCTACCTCGATAAGGTGTTGCGGGCCTTTGCCGCATTCCCGCTTGCCGTGGAGTTTCGCAATGCACAATGGCTCAATGCACGCGTCATCGAAGGCCTGAGAGCAAGGGATGTGGCCTTATGTGCACTCGATATGCCGCGCCTCGACGGTTTGCCGCCGGTGTCGGATCTGGTCACTTCCAGCAAATTGGCGTATGTGCGTTTTCATGGGCGCAACGAGGCGATGTGGTGGGATGGCGACAATGCAAGCCGCTACGATTATCTTTACTCGAAAGACGAACTGGCAGGTTGGATCCCTCGCATCGAAACGATGAGCGCACAAACGCAGCGTCTTAGAATTTATTTCAACAATCACAAGGGCGCGAACGCAGCGTTTAACGCCCGGGACTTTACGCGTCTTGCCAAGGATGCGCGGCTTTTGTAGGGCTTTAAGGATGGCGTATGGCACCATTTTGCACATCAATGCGGTCGGGCTCGCGGCCGCAGTGGAACAACAGAGCGATCGCAGCCTTAAGTGGCGGCCTTTTGTTGTCGCCAACGAAGACTTACCGCGCGCCGTTGTGCTCGATGTGTCGCCGGAGGCACACAAGGAAGGCCTGCAGCGCGGCATGGTATTGTCCGCGGCCCGCGCCCTGTGCCCGCATCTTGTGGTACGCCGGCCGCGGCCGAATCTGTATGCGTCGATGGAAGAGGCCGTCAGGGGGTTGTGCCTCAGGGTTACACCGCTTGTCGAGGCGGCAGGGCGCGGGCATTTGTATATGGATCTGGCCGGTACGTGTAGGCTCTATGGCCAGCCTGAAGATGTTGCGCAGAAATTGCGTGCCGACATCTATGAGTCGACAGGGCTTACGCCGAGTATGGCGTTGAGTGGAACAAAGACAGTGAGCAAGGTCGCAACGCGGGTATTCAGGCCAAGCGGATTCGTGGCACTCTCATCAAACGAGGCGTCGGAACTCCTGCAGAGGCAGCCTGTCAATTTACTACCAGGCGTGGGGCCTGTTTTGCAGGGGCGGCTTTCTTTACTTGCGATCGAAGCAATAGGCGATTTGGCGGCATTGTCGGCGTTTGAAGCGAAGGCGTTGGGGCCACGTGGTAAAGAACTGGTGACACGCGCGCAAGGGTATGATGCATCGCCGGTAAATCCGGAAAATCTTGGCCAACGCAAGGCCACAGCAGACCTTGTTTTTGAGCCCGATACCGAGGATCCGGAGGCCTTGCGGGCGGCCCTTGTGCGGTTAGTAACCGAGGTTGCCTTTTCGCTACGCAAAGATGGCCTCGGAGCTCAGGGAGCTACGGTTTTGGTTCAGTATACGGATGGCGCCGCGAGCCGCGCTACGCAAAGGGCGAAGCGGCTTTGTGTGCGTGATGGAGAAGTGCTGGAACTGGCTTTGGGAGCGCTCAAAATGGCGACGAAGCGGCGGGTACGGATACGACGCCTTGCATTAACACTTTCGGAACTGAATTCGGCAGGGCCTGAACTCGATCTTTTTGAGCCGGAAGTACGCCAGGCGCATCTCCAGTATGCGCTCGATCGGGTACACGAGCGCTTTGGTTTTGCCGCTCTTGTACCTTGCATCTGTCTTGCAACGCAAAGGCTGGGCGTGTGATTGCACCGCTTTTAGTGACCTCCTGCTATTCGCTCTTGTATGGCATAGCAAGGCCAGAAGAACTTGTGCAAAGCGCAGCAGCCTTGGGCTACAAAGCGCTTGCACTCACCGACCGCAATGCGGTATATGGGCTTCCCAGTTTTATTGACGCTTGTAAAGAAGCGCATATAAGGCCAATTCTAGGCTCTGAACTTGTCTATCCTGGTGGAAGGGCTGTGGTACTTGCCAAGAACAAACGTGGCTTTGCCCGGCTCTCAAGCCTGCTCACATTACGAGCAGAAGCAGCGTTCACTGCGAGCGATTGCAACACGAATATGTTCGACATGCGTTCGGCGCTTGTGGCGGATCACGAAGGGCTTGTTGTTATTACCGACGACGTAGCTTTACTCAATTTAAGTAATTATAGCTACGATATTTATGCATTACTTTCACCTTACAATAGGAGTCTTTGGCATACGCTCATGAACGTTCAAAGCGTAGCGACAGGCGAAGTACGGTTCTTGAAGCCAGACGAGCGTGAACTACAGCGTGTTTTGTTAGCGATCAGCCAAAAGACGACCATGAGCCGCATAGACGAAGAGGAACTTGGAGAGAGGGGCGCCCTTTTACCTTCGCCGCAAGCCTTTGCCGCTGCCTATGAGGCCGTTCCGGAAGCGCTTCTTTGTAACGAAGCGGTTACCGACGCTGCATCCTATTCTGAGCTTTTTCAAGGCTTTGTTTTTCCTACGTATGGGACATGGGAAGAAGGCGGCACAAAATCGCTCTTGCGTGAACGAGTCCTGCAAGGAGCTTCTCATCGTTACAGGAGTGTGGACGAAAAAGTCCTACAGCGGATCGATTACGAACTTGCTATCATAAAAAACAAAGGTTTTTGCGATTATTTCCTGACGGTTCAGGATATTGCTCAAAAAGCATCGTGTACGTGCGGACGCGGGAGCGCTGCTGCAAGCATTGTTTCCTATTGCTTAGGAATAACTGATGTTGATCCTTTGCGTCACAATCTCTATTTTGATCGCTTTTTGAATCCTGGGCGGGTCGATCCTCCCGATATCGACGTTGATTTTGCCTGGGACGAAAGGGATGCTCTGCTTAACGCCGTTATCGAACAGTATGGACCGGAGCATGCGGCTCGAGTTGCCAATCACGTGTGTTTTCAGAGGCAGGCTGCCCTGCGGGAAACTGCGAGAGCATTTGGTATTCCTGACACTGAGATTTCTGCCTTTGAAAGACGGCAAACGCTTGGTACCGAGGAGTCGGAAGCTTCGCTCGATGCCACATGGACCACAATTACCCAGCTTGCGGCTCGGTTGGAGGGCTTACCGCGCAACCTCGGCGTACATTCCGGCGGGCTCATCGTTGTGCCTGACAACCTTGTGGACCATGTACCTATAGAAAGATCGGGTAGCGGGATACGGATTACCGCATGGGAGAAGGAAGGGGTTGAAGCTGTCGGACTTGTCAAAATAGACCTCCTTGGCAATCGTTCTCTTGCGGTGGTCAGAGATGCCTTGGTCAACTTGCAGGAAAACGGGATTACGATAGATAAAACAAGTTGGGATCCAATAGAGGACACTGCGACCATCGATCTTTTGGCACGGGGCGACACCATGGGGGTCTTCTATGTGGAGAGCCCCCCGATGCGCCTTTTGCAACAGAAAACGCACAAGGGTGATTTTGAACATCTTGTGATTCATTCTTCAATGATTCGTCCTGCGGCCAATGCCTATATCAACGAATACATCGATAGGCTCCATGGCAAACCGTGGAAGTCATTGCATCCACTCCTCGACGGGCTTTTTGATGAAACGTTCGGGATTCTATGCTACCAGGAGGATGCCTCAAAGGCAGCCATTGCGCTTGCGGGTTTTTCTGCAGCAGAAGCCGATCGCATACGTAAAGCGCTCGCTAAAAGGGATGCGGATGTACAGTTGCAGCGGTTTTGGCCGGCTTTTGAGCGTGGCGCGCGCGAGCGTGGGGTGGACGACGCTACCGTCATAGCGGTGTGGGATATGATCCGCAGCTTTACTGGATACAGCTTCGTCAAGGCTCACTCGGCAAGTTATGCCATGCTGTCATTTAAGTCGGCATACCTGCGCGCACACTACCCGGCGGAGTTCATGGCTGCCGTCATTTCCAACCGTGGTGGGTATTATTCGACCTTGGCGTATGCGAGCGAGTGTCGAAGAATGGGTTTAACCTTGCTTCCGCCCGATGTCAACCAAAGCGAAGTACGATGTCGTGGCAAGGGAAAAGACATTCGATGGGGCTTGGGTCTCATCGTCTCATTTCAGGAAAAAGTGGCTGAAAGAATTGTCGAAGAACGAAAAATGAATGGCTTTTATACTTCTATCGACGATTTTTCCAGACGTATCGGCCCCGACAGAGAGACAAGCGAGGTTTTAGTGGGGTCGGGCGCTTTAGACAGTCTGGCACTAGAACAAACGAGAGCGCAAAAACTCATGCGGCTTTTTGCCTTTCAATCTGTTAAAGAACACAAAAATGAAGAGCGTGAACTTTTTGAAGACCTATCTTCTGGCGCAGACAACTCTTCTTTAGAGTTTTTTATTAGAAAAACGCCTAAAAGACTTCCGTCGGTCGAGCTTGAGCAACTTGAGCACGTTGAGCCAGGACAAAGTACAAAAAAGGAGTCCAAGCGCAAGATCCTTGAAACACAGATGAAGTACCTTACAACGACACTCGCCTGCCACCCTTTGGAACTTGTGCCGCGCGCCCTTTCCTATCCTCGAGTTCGCGCTTGCGAGATTGGACGTTTTGTCGGGAATACCATTCAACTTCTTGGCTGGCCAATCACCGCCAAAGTAGTTCTAACCACAGAAAAGGAGCAGATGGAGTTTGTATCTTTTGAGGACGAAACCGCGCTTTACGAAACGGTGCTCTTTCCGGATGTCTATCGAAAGTATAGACATCTTTTGTATGACCAAAGACCACTCGTTATTCGTGGTAAGGTCCAGGAAGACCGCGGTGCGATAACTGTCGAAGTCTTGTCTGTATCAATTTTCACCTAGTTGACATAATTATACGTTTAATGCTTAGATATACTTTATGAAAGACGACACAACGATTTTTGTTGCTGCAACGCAGCTCCATCATAACCACGGCCACCATTCGGCAGAGCCGCGTGTGCGTGTCGTCTAAAAGTCCGGGAAGGACGTTTAGAAACCACGAAGCCGGCTCTCAAAAGCCGGCTTTTTTATTAGCCTTAAGGCTTCATGTAAAGCGAAGTCTTCTGGCCTGGCCGGCAAGAAAGAGGGCTAGGTGCAAGGAGATTTACATGGATGCCAACAATGAAGGCGCAGCCAACGCTCCCAACAAGGTTCAGATCATGTTGGGTCTGCCTAAAGGCCGCATGCAAGACCAGGCTGTTCGACTGCTCGGCGATGCGGGCCTGCCCGTTGTAATCGATGAACGCGAATATCGCCCCAAGGTAGGCAACGGTGCAGGTGCCTATACTAAAAGCGCTGCTACAATCGAATACTCGACAAAACTCCTCAAACCACAAAACATTGTAGAAATGCTGGCCTCTGGCAGCCGCGATGTCGGCTTTGCAGGCGCGGATTGGGTCTGTGAGCTTGGAGCCGACCTTGTAGAGCTGCTCGATACAGGCATGGACCCAGTAAGACTTGTCGTGGCGGCTCCGGAGGGCATTGTGCGCGAGGTCAAATCACGCGGAGGCGGACCTGCGGCATGGAAAGCCGTTTGCGGTAGAATTCCCGTTCTGGCCTCTGAGTACGAAAACATTGCGCAAGGCTGGATCAACGCCAACATCCCTGGAACTAAATTCATCCGGTCTTACGGTGCGACCGAAGCTTTTCCTCCTGAAGATGCTGATCTCATTATCGATAACTGTGCAACAGGCAACACGCTCAAAGCAAACGGTCTTGTTATCATGGACACCATAATGACAAGTTCGACGCGCCTTTACGCCTCTAAGGCTGCAATGGAAGACAAAGCCAAAAAAGAAGCGGCTGACGCACTCGTGTTGCTCCTCAAAGCGGTGCTTGAGGCTCGTAGACGTGTGATGTTGGAAGTCAACGTCAACGCGGAACTTCTCGAAGAGCTCGTTGCAATTCTGCCCTGTCTCAAGTCGCCGACAATCTCTCCTCTTGATAAGGGAAAAGCCTATGCGGTGCGTGTGGCTGCTCCCAAGGAAAGCCTTGCAGAGCTTATTCCGGAAATAAAACGGTGCGGCGGGACAGACATTGTGGTTACTGCACTCAGTCAGCTAGTTCCGTAAAGGGTCTAGGAATCTCAATAGGATTTGGAGGAAATTATGCTCAAATTAGATGCCAATGAGGGTGTTTGTTTACTTTCTGAAGCGCAACTGGCACGAATACTCTCTACTGAGAATGCATGCCGCTACCCGGAATCAGCAGTACTCGAAAAGGAGCTGGCAGATATGTTAGGCGTACCCGAAGGCAATGTGCTCGCAACGGCGGGCGCCGACGACGCGATTGACCGGGCCTTTCGCGTGTTTACCGGCCCAGGCAGGACGATTGCCACAACGAGCCCTGGGTTTGTCGAATTCCTGGCGGCGAGCAAGAGAACCAGTGCAGAATTTCTGTCGGTGCGGCGCTATGCGGGAGAAGCCTTCCCTCTGGAGGAGCTCTGCACCTTGATTGAAGAACGATCTCCTAGCCTCGTTGTTCTTGCTTCCCCAGACAACCCCTTTGGTACGATGCTCAGCGAGACCAATTTTGATAGAATCGTGGAGACTTGTGCCAGAAACGGCAGTGTTTTCCTTTTTGATGCCACCTATATCGACTTTGCTGACCAGGAAGGACTTCTTTCTGGGGCGTTCGACAAAGCCAATGTGATTGTGACTGGCAGTTTCTCAAAATCGAGGGGACTCGCCGGATTCAGGGTGGGATGGGCAGCCGTAGGTAAGGATTCCAGCCAGTTTATCCCAAGGATGAGAGAAGCCGGTCCGCCATATTCCTTGTCAGCCCCAGCTATCGAGGCTGCTTTGACCGTTTTGCGCGAAAACGAAAGCCAGCGCAAGGCCTATGTCGAAAGGATCAAGAACGAGCGTGAGGAACTTTGGCGGACGATGGTGGAAATTGGTCTGGATGCTTGGCCTTCACAGGCTAACTTTGTGACGGCTCAAGTGAATAATGCGTCCGGATTTGTTGCTGCGCTAGAAGAAAAAGGCATTGCAGTACGCTACTGGCCAGGGGAAGCATACGTAAGGATCACTTGCCCGGGTAATGAAAAGGATTTCTCGACGTTGATAACCGCGCTGAGGGAGACTGCAAATTGGAACGCGCGTGGAAGAGAAACAAGAGAAACAAGAGAAACAAGAGCCGCACCTTGCCAAAAGCTGGAGGTGCTATGAAAATGGCAAAAACCATAAAACTAGAACGTTTTACTAAAGAAACTCAGGTCAAAGTACAGCTTTTGCTTGAACCAGGATTCGTGCAAGTGGACACTGGTGTGGGATTTCTCAATCACCTCGTCACAAGCCTTGCCTTCCATGCAGGGTGGTCATTGAGGCTCTTTTGTAAGGGCGACCTCGACGTGGACGATCATCACAGTGCGGAAGACTGTGCCATAGCCTTAGGACTTGCATTTAGATCAGCTTACGAGCTCGAAGAATCAAAGGCACGTTTTGGGTATGCTTTTGCGCCGCTCGATGAGGCGCTTGCAAGGGCGGTGGTCGATCTCTCGGGAAGGCCCTATTTTGAAGGCGATCTCGACTTGACAGGCCAAATGCTGGGAACACTCGCCACCGAGAACGTCGCACATTTTTTGCGCAGTTTTGCCCAGAATGCGGCTCTTACACTCCACGTCGACGTCTTAAGGGGAAAGAACGATCATCATAAGGCAGAGGCTGCCTTCAAAGCCCTTGCGCTTGCCATACAAAACGCCCTACTGCCAATTCCGCGTATCCAACGGGAAGCTGCAAACGAAGTCTTGTCTGCAAAGGGGGGCTGCACTTCTGACTGGGGAAACGAAAGTACCAAGGGCAAGGTCCAAACTTCCATACAGGTTCTTGACTCTAACCAAATGTCTGACTCAGAGATTGAACGGGATGAGGAACCTTTATGAGTGTCAAAACTGCAGAGAAACGTGTAGGAAAAGGCGCGGGGGAAGACACCGTTCTGGTGATAGCCTCGACAGGGGCTGCCAACTTGGCGTCAGTGCGCACCATGTGCCGCAGACTTGGCATAAAAAGCCTCGTTACAAGCGAACCATCGGTGATCGAAGAAGCAGACTATGCTCTCTTGCCAGGCGTTGGAGCCTTTGGGGCGGCCATGTCGAGGTTGGAAGAGACTGGGCTCGACGAGGCCTTTAAAGGGCGCGTTGCACAAAAGAAGCCAACCATGGGGATTTGCCTTGGAATGCAGCTTTTCTGTGAGTCGAGCGAAGAGGGCCCAGGGATCAAAGGTCTTGGCATCGTGCCAGCCCACGTAGCGAGTTTGGACCTTGCTATGCCCTTGCCGCAGCTTGGATGGAATTACGTTTCACCATACGTTTCCGAAAGGCAAGGTGAATACGAAAACTCCATGCAAAGCGCTGTACAAAGTGTGGAACCAAAAGGGGAGTGCTCTTTTGTAAGGCCTGGTTGGGCGTATTTTGCAAACTCCTATGCCATCGAATCGATACCAGAAGGCTTTATTGGTACGGTTTGCATATATGGCAAGCCTTTTGTAGCGTCCCTTGAACTTTGGGATAGCAGAAACGCCATGGCTCCATACTTGCTCTTGTGCCAGTTTCATCCAGAGTTATCCGGTGCCTGGGGGCTCGATCTTGTGGCACGATGGATTGGTTCAGGAGAAAAAGTACTGGACGCGAAGGACAATTCTAAGGGGGCAAATCTTGGAAAAGCTTAAGAGAGGCGCATCGACGGCCATACGAATCATTCCTTGCCTCGACATCAAGGCTGGACGTGTCGTCAAGGGCACTAGGTTTGTCAACTTGGTAGATTCAGGAGATCCTGCTGCGTTAGCGCGGCGCTATGAAACTGAGGGCGCGGATGAAATAGCCCTTTTGGACATAAGTGCGACACAGGAGGATCGAAAAACGACCCTTGACTCAGTCCTGGCGGTTCGCGAGGCGCTTTCTATCCCGCTGATGGTAGGAGGCGGAGTTAGAAGCGTATCGGATGCCTGTAGACTCCTGGATTCAGGCGCGGATAGGGTGTCTATCAACAGCGCAGCGGTGAGGAACCCATCGATTCTAAGAGAACTTGCGACAAGGTTTGGCGTTCAGTGTGTCGTTGCCGCCGTCGATGCGAGACTCGTGGTGAGCGACAACAAAGTGCGGTGGACAGTATGGATCGAGGCTGGTTCGGTGGATACCGGCCTCGACGTAGTCGAATGGGCACGCCGTGCATCAGGTGAGGGCGCTGGTGAAGTCTTGCTTACGTCCATCGATAGGGATGGAACAGGGCTGGGATATGACCTTGAGTTGTTACGGCAACTCTGTGCTGCAGTCAAGGTGCCCGTCGTGGCATCTGGAGGAGCATCCAAATACAATGATTTCTTGGAAGGAATAAATGCAGGTGCAAGGGCAGTCCTCGCGGCAGGAGTCTTTCATCGTGGCGAAATCGAGATTGGAGCGCTCAAAGAGTATTTGTATGAACAAGGGGTGGAGGTGAGAAGATGATAGTACCAAGCATAGACATTCTGGACGGAAGGGCAGTGCAACTTCGGGGCAACAAGTATCCGAAGCTCGATGTGGGAGATCCGGAAGCGCTAGCTGATAAGCTCGGGGTTGCAGGTGAAATCGCGATCGTAGATTTAAACGCTGCGCTGGGCAAAGGAGACAACAAGGCGTTGATCAAGAGAATCCTAAGTATGCATGAGTGTAGGGTAGGAGGTGGTATCAGGAATAAAGATGTTGCGCTCGAATACTTAGATGCAGGTGCGCGAAGGATAATGGTAGGCACTATGGCTACGCCGGAGTTTTTGTCCCAATTTCCGGCTTCCAGGCTTATCGCAGCACTCGACATCAAGCACGATAAAATCATGGTCGAAGGATGGACACGGCAGACTGAAGACACTCTGGAGGCACGCATTAAGGAGCTTTCTCCCTATGTTTCAGGTTTCCTGGTTACATTTATAGATCGGGAAGGTGTTATGTCCGGGCTGGACATGGAGAAGGCCAAAAAACTGATAGAGATTGCCAAGGGCAAACGGATTACCTTTGCAGGAGGGGTCCCTGGTGGTGCACAAGGCGTAGCCGAGATAGCCAGCCTGGATGCCATGGGAGCTGATGTCCAGGCAGGTACGGCGCTCGCCACGGGAGAGCTGGAGCTCGCTCAGGCTTTTAGTGCGCCACTTAAGAGTGACAGACCGGATGGCCTATGGCTGACTTTGGTGTGTGATGAAGCAGGAAGACTTTTGGGCCATGCATATTCGGACTTAGAAAGCCTTTCTTTGGCTTTTGGCCGTAGAATAGGGGTGTATCACTCAAGACCCCGAGGACTTTGGATAAAAGGGGCGAGTTCAGGCGACACGCAAGAACTCTTGAGGGCACAGCTGGACTGCGACAGGGACTGCATACGATTTATCGTAAAACAGAACGGGAAAGGGTTTTGCCACCTTGGCAGGCGCAACTGTTTTGATGATGGCTATGGTATAGAGAAGTTGTCAAGGACGATCGCGGCTCGCAAAAGAACTGCTCCGGAGGGATCGTATACAAAGCGACTTTTTACAGATCCTGAGCTCCTGGCGTCCAAGTTGCGGGAAGAAGCTGACGAACTTGCAAAGGCGAAAACGGCACAGGAAGCTGTGCTTGAGGCGGCAGATGTTATCTATTTTGCTCTAGTAAAAACAGTTAAAGAAGGTGGAAGCCTTGCGGACATAGAAGCGGAGCTGGAGAGGCGCTCGTACAAGGTGCAGCGGAGGCCAGGGAATGCGAAGCCAGGATACAGCGAAAAAGAGGAAGGTGAACAATGGTGGGGAATTCACTAAAGAGAATTTCGTTCGAAGAACTGCCTGCACCGGAAGTTCGGCTCACCGATAGTAGGATCGATGCGGAAGTAGCCAAAATCATAGACGACGTGCGGGTAAGGGGAAAAGAGGGGTTAGAGTACTGGGCCGAAAAGTTGGGCGAGTGGAAGAAAGGCGAACCTCTTATCTTGGACAGGGAGAGGCTAAAAAGAGCATGGGAACGGCTCGACAAGGAGACAGCTGGCGTTTTGGAGCGCGCCCATGGCCGCGTAGCGGCCTTCGCGGCCGCCCAGCGGGGCTGCCTCAAGGACCTGGACGTGGCGGTGCCGGGCGGCCGCGCCGGGCACGAGTTCGTGCCCGTTGGGCGCGCTGGCTGCTACGTACCAGGTGGCCGTTACCCCTTACCGTCTTCCGCTATCATGACCGTGACTGCGGCCTCAGAGGCGGGGGTGCCTGAAATCTGGTGCGCTGGCCCTAATCCAACAGAGGTAACCCTTGCAGCCGCATACATTTCAGGCGCCCAAGGATACCTTGCATGCGGAGGGGCCCAGGCCATCGCTGCGCTCTGTTTTGGCGTTGTCGTGCCACGGTGTGACACCGTCGTCGGCCCCGGTGGAAGATACGTTGCAAGCGCAAAGCGCCAGCTTTTTGGCCTTATGGGCACCGAGGCGCCAGCAGGCCCATCCGAGCTGCTTATCATCGCAAGCGAGACTGCAAATCCCGCGTTCGTGGCTGCCGACCTTCTTGCGCAGGCCGAGCACGACAACGCGGCAACACCAATGTTAATCTGTGCTTCGGAGAGCCTTGCTGCCCTCGTCGACCAAGAATTACAGAAAGCCCTCTTCGCATTGCCAGAAAAGAATGCAACCACCGCAAGAGCTGCGCTACAAAATGGTTGGGCTCTAGTGGAGGCAGACTTTGACAAACAATGCAAAGCTGCAGAGCGAATTGCGCCCGAGCACCTTGAACTCATGGTAGACGACCCAGAGCCCTACACAAAAAGAATTTGTTCAGCCGGAGCAGTATTCATTGGATCCGGGAGCGCCGAAGTCATGGGCGACTATGGAGCCGGCCCCAACCATACACTACCCACAGGAGGGGCCGCACGGTTTGCTTCGGGGCTTTCGGTCTTGCAATTTCTGCGCGCCAGGACATGGCTCAAACTGGACGAGCCCTGTAAACTGGCCTCAGACACTGCTACCTTTGCCCGCTTAGAAGGTCTTGAGGCGCACGCCCGCGCCGCCGAATTGCGAGGTTAGTTCGTTGGAGTTGTCGCCCAGTTATCGAGTTCCGGGCCTCAGGCGCCGCTCTGGCCGCTTGCCTTAGGCAGCCCATATTCCGCAACAACATCCTTGTAACTAAAGCGTTGCACGGACGCGTTTGCGATGCTTGCGTCGATAAGATTAGAAAGTTCGAGCCTCTTGTATTCTTCGATGCACTTCTCTCGCGCCGGCTTCAAGAGCGGATGCTTAGGCGAGAAAAGCACACAGCAGTCCTCGTAGGGCAGAATCGAAATGTCATAGGTGCCTATCTTTTGAGCCGTCTTGACCGTCGCTTCTTTATCGATTCCAATAAGCGGCCTCAGAACGGGTAGGCGCGTCGGGCTTTGTGTGATGGCAAGATTCTCGGCAGTCTGACTTGCAACCTGTCCGAGACTCTCGCCTGTTACGATCGCCTTTGCCTTGATCCTATACGCGATTTTGTCGGCCGCTTCCATCATTGCTGTCCGCAACATCAGGGTAGATGCCCCTTCTTCGGCGCCCTTCTTTATGGCGAGCTGAGTATCGGTAAAGGGAAGAACCCAAAGTCGCAGGCTTCCTGTCCATGCTGCCAAACGGACCGCAAGCCGCTCCACTTTTTTGCGAGCCTCGTCCGAGGTATAGGGGTATGCGTGAAAATAAACACACTCCAATAAAAGCCCACGTTTTGCCATCATGTAGCCGGCGACCGGCGAATCTATGCCGCCAGAAAGAAGCAAAAGTCCCTTGCCGCTTGAACCTGTAGGCAAGCCACGTGGCCCTTGTTCCGGAAAGCCATACACATACGCTCTTTCTCGAATCTCGATATTGACCGTAAAATCAGGATTGTGGACATCGACTTTGAGGGATGGAACTGCCGCCAGAACTGTTTCGCCTGCCAAAGCCGACAATTCGTAGGATCCGAGTGGAAAACTCTTGTCTGAACGCCTTGTTTCCACTTTGAACGTCGTCTTCCCCAGCGACGCTGCCTTTGTAGCAACCTGTACCGCGGCCGCAAGCACAGAATCGACCGTTTTTTCACATTTAAAGGCCTCAGAGAAGCCATTGAGGCCGGGACAATGTGAAAGAGCAAAAACCGTGCGGTCTCTATCCTTTTCGTCAACAGTGAGAAAGAAACGCCCAGGGTAAGACTCGATGTCGTGATCTATTCCGGCCATTCTTAAGTGAATTTGCTGCCGTAATCTGCGAATAAACTCCTGCTGATTGTCCTTCTTCAAGAGGATTTCGCCTGGTTTAATCAAAAAAAATAGTTCCATCACGTACGCTGTTGTATCAGGTTTTCAGCTTGCTATACAAGTCGCTTGCGTCATTGAGAAATGCGTCGATTTCCTCAATAGTAGTTTTGGGGCCCATCGAAATACGGATCGAGGCAAAGGCGAGCTCCTCGGGAACACCCATAGCGGTAAGCACTCGAAAGTCGCGCTCTTTGTGCGTATGAGAACATGCAGAGCCTGTGGATACAGCAAAGCCAGCATCGGAAAGTGCCCGTGCAAACACTTCTCCAGAAAGCCCCGGGAAAGCAGCGCTTAAGACCCATGGGCTGTAACGCTCATCAATGGTCTGTCTGCATTCCGGAAGTACGAGCGCGCCAGGAATTGCCCTTATACCTGAAACTAGTCGTGCTGCCAGGTTTTTCGCGTTTTTTTGATTTGTGCCTAAGTCCCGCGCGGCCTTCTCCGCGCACGCCGCAAAACCAAGCGCCCCAAACAAGTTCTCCGTCCCCGAACGCACGCCCCCTTCCTGACCGCCCCCTACCGCCAGCGGCTTTATCTCCTCGTTCAGCCACAGCGCCCCCACCCCCCGCGGCCCACCGATTTTGTGCGCGGAGAAGGCCGCGCTGCTTGCCGCTTTCAATATTTCCTTTATCTCTATTTTCCCGAGGGCCTGAACACAGTCCACATGAAACCAGGGCTTTTTGACGCCCAGATTCTTAGCGGCCTGAGTTATGGCATCGTTTATCCCCACAATATTCTGAATTGCGCCGGTTTCATTGTTAACAGCCATAACCGCCACACACACGGTGTTGGTTTTTAATTGCTGCGCCGCCCTGTTGGGATCAACGATCCCTGTTTCATCAGGCCTGACAAACGAGACTTCAAATCCCAACTTTTGCAGTGTCTGTGTCTGGGCATAGATAGCCGGATGTTCGATTGCCGAAAGTATGAGATGTGGTGCCTGCACGCCGTGTCTAAATTTCGAACTTTGCAGGAAGGAAAGAAGAATGATTTGATCGGCTTCGGTCCCCGAGCCAGTAAAAACGAGTCTTTCAACGCCTTTCACACACTGCCTTGACGCACTGTGGGACATTAGGCTGCTTTGGTGCTCGTCGTCTGCATTCCCGATTTCTTGACCGCCCGATACTAACGCTCTGCAGAGTCTTGCCCTCGCGTCTTCCAGGTTTGCCTGGGCTTTCCTTCCTTCTGCATGCGTACTCGAGGGATTCCCAAAGCTATCCATGGCCTGTTTCAACGCCGCAATTTGCAACTCGCGTTCTGGAATTGCCGTAGCTGCCCAATCCAAATAGACCACCGCTGTCTCCTTTGTCTTCTTATCCTACATCTTACGCGACTGCCTTATTGGTCTGCAGATTTTCGTACTTGCCTAGACTTCGAGCAAGTAAGAAGGCGATGCCATACAAAATCGATGCGAAAACAAATGGAAAGTGTGGCGATAACGTATAGAGATATCCAGCAAACCATCCCATCGGAATACTGATGAGCAGCATCAGTGCCTGCACAAGACTGAATCTCTCACCACGCTTGTCAGGATCAGTGACATTCATAAAAACACTGTCTCTAAAGGTTTGCATGAGGAAGTATGCTGCCTGTAGCCAGGGCACTGTGAGTACGACGCCCAGTATGGAACCTTTGGGGATGAATACAAAGGCAAGCTGGAAGATCATACACAGAAGGAACGAGTATGCCAAATGTGAATGATTCTCGCGTCCTTCTTCTTTTGGTAAGATGAAGAGGAACAGTAGAGTGCTTGCGATGGAACCCAGCGCAGGGACCAGGGCAGTCATAAAAGGCGAAAACATCTTTTCTTCGCTCAAGTAAAGCACACGGAAAAAGTCTATGGAAAGTACGGCGTTCGCGATGATGAAGATTCCTGCCATTCGCAGAAAAAATGGGTCTTTGAGCGCTTCGATGACCTGAGGTATCTGTTTTGCGACGGCAGTTGTAAACTTCTCGTCTTTGGATTTTTCCATCAGGATTCGACCAATCTTCGTTTCTTCCGTGCCAAGATAGCGCAAAACGAACATTGTAATCATCACGACCGCGCCCAGAAGAAAAATGACTCTCATGGTGCTTACGACGCCAAATCGGTCTATGAGCATTCCACCGCAGAATGTGGTAATCCCTCCAAAAGTGCCTGCCAGATAGATCCATGCATAAATGGTAGGGCGCTGTTCGTTGGTGGCATCTTCAGAGAGCATTAGGTTCCAGGAGACATTGACAACACGAACAGCCGCATTCGTTATGGCAGCGGCAAGGAACCAAATATAACTCCTGGAGAACGCCCAGAGAATCATGCTTATGCCCCAGGCAATCAGGTCAAAGACAATGCTTGTTTTTCTTCTTCCCAGGCGGTTGGTTATGGGTGTTGCCACTGAAAAGAAAAGGAAGCCCGCCGCAATACCGACGGAGTTTACTACGCCCATCTGCACTTCATTCAGGCCAAGCTTTTGCTGATAGAGTGGCATAAAATACGTAACCAAAGGGCCAAAGAGTGCCCACAGCGGTTCTACGGCTATGCACGTTCGTGCGTTCTTGGTGAGCTTCTTGAACGGGACCATAGTTCACTACTATTGTCTAAACGGACACAATTGCGCAAGACCGTCCTTTCAGGTAAAGTTATTGTATGCATGAACCCGAACTGATCCGCAACTTCTGTATCATCGCTCATATAGACCACGGCAAATCGACCTTGGCGGACCGTTTTATAGAAAAAGCACATATCATAGACGAACGCAAACTCCAGGACCAAATGCTCGACAACATGGATATCGAACGCGAGCGGGGTATTACGATAAAAAGCCAGGCTGTCACGCTTCCCTATACGGCCAAAAACGGCAAAACATATACGCTTAATCTGGTCGATACGCCTGGACATGTGGATTTTTCGTATGAAGTATCCCGAGCAATTTCATCCTGCGAAGGAGCTATCCTCCTCATCGATGCAACGCAAGGGGTCGAGGCGCAAACCCTTTCCAACATGTACATGGCACTCGAACACGACCTCGAAATTCTGCCTGTCATCAACAAGATCGATATGCCCTCAGCCGACGTAGAGGGCGTACGTCGACAAATCGATAAGGATTTAGGGCTCGATGGAGACTCTGCCCTCACAGTTTCCGCCAAGCTTGGTACTGGTGTAGACGAGCTTTTTGAAGCAATCGTTACAAGAATTCCGGCTCCTCGGGGTCGACCGGAAAATCCCCTGCAAGCTCATATTTTCGATTCTCATTACGACCCATATCGTGGAGCCGTGCTACATGTAAGGGTGATGGAAGGTGTGCTCAAAAAGGGCATGAAGATTCGCCTCATGTCGAGTGGTGCAGTGTGCGAAGTGGAAGAGGT
>JBDKTP010000061.1:0-4229 GCA_039680115.1 Rectinema sp. | reverse complement strand
CAACCGCCGAAGAACCGCCCTGTGGGTCGCACTTGCGCGACTCACGCGCTGTCGTTGTATGCGATCCTCAAATCGCAAAGCGCTAGTATACCATTATTTGAAGAAGCCGCAAGCGGGAATAGCACAGGTTTTGGGCTTGAGGGTATACTTAGAGTATGAAGGTAATTCGAGCAAAGACGCTCGGCATGTGCGCTGGCGTACGACACGCGCTGGAGTTAGCGTATCAAGCTGGACAGGAAGGCGCACAAGAAGGGAAAAAGGTGCTGAGCTTTGGCCCTCTTATCCATAACAGACAGGCGACTGAAAGGCTGGAGAAAAGCGGGGTAGGCATTTTGGATACTGCAGAGTTCGGTGCCGGCAAGCTCGACGCGCAGGTGGATGGGGCAATTGTGACGATTCGGGCGCACGGGGCGCCGCCGCAGGTTTTTGAGCACTTGGAAAGGGCGGGGGCGAGGGTGGTGGACGCGACGTGCCCGCGGGTGCTGCGGAGCCAAAAGAAGGCGCGCGAGCTTGCCGGCGCGGGCTATAGCATCGTCGTAGCAGGAGACGCAGATCACGCAGAGGTTGAGGGACTGGTTGGGCAAGTTCCTGGCGCGCTCGTCGTACAAAACGCAGAGGAAGCAAAACAATTTTTCTTCCGACACCCTGAGCTGAAAGCACAGAAGCTTGGCATTCTTGCACAAAGTACGATTCAACGCTCCGAGTATGAGGCAATCGTCAAAGCATTGAAGGCAGACGCCAAGGAATGCCTCGTGGTGGATACGCTTTGTCCGGCCTCTGAAGAAAGACAGGCAGCTCTTGCGGAACTTTTTGACAAAGTATCAGGGATAATTGTTGTTGGTGGAAAGAATTCTGCAAACACACAGAGACTTGCCACAAAAGCCCGCGAAGCTGGGAAACCCTGTTGGCATATAGAAACTGCTGAAGACCTTCCCCCGGAAGTCTTTTCTTATGATAGAATTGGGCTTACGGCCGGTGCTTCGACTCCAGATTTTATGGTCGATGAGGTCGAAGCCTACCTACTGTCAAACTCTCAAGGCTAATCGTTCGATAGTCCAGATAAGAGAGATCCCGGACAAAAAAATAAGGAGCGGGGAATGGGAATTCTTCCGGAACTGCAAGAACGCAGATCATATCGCGCACTTTCGCCCGAACCAATAGAGAAAGACGTGCTGACGCGTCTTCTGGTCGCTGCAACCTTAGCGCCTTCCTGTTTCAACAACCAACCATGGCGCATGATCGTAATTGAAAAAGCTCACGACAATCCACACTATCAACTTGTAGCCGCAACGTTGAATCAGGGCAATGCTTGGGCTCTGGAAGCTCCTGCGCTCATTTCGTTTGCAACGGCGGCACATCTGGACTGCCGACTGGACGAGGGGCGCGACTATGCATATTTCGATGTTGGTCAGGCGGTGATGGCCTTGCAAATTCAAGCACAAGCCGAGGGTCTTTTTGCCCATGTGCTGGCCGGCTACTCTGCTTCAAAACTGCGCCGAATTCTAAAGCTACCCCAAGAATATGTGCCGCTTTGCGTGCTCGCTTTGGGTTGGCCCGGCGACGAAACAAGATTACCAGAGAATCTGCGCGTGGCCGAGAATTCGCTTCGTTCCCGCAAAAACCTGAACGAAGTTGCCTTTTCTGGGACCTTCGACACACCGTGGTCGTAAGTTCATGGACTGATACCCGTCGGGTCTTTTCGTAGTTTACCAAGATGCAACGCTCATGATAGGCTCGTGCTATGACCCCTGTAAAAGTAATCGGCATCTGTGGCGGTTCAGGTTCCGGCAAGACAACGATTGTGCGCAAGATTTCCGAAGTGGTCTCGGACTTTGTATTCTTGCCGCAAGATAACTACTACAAATCGGCCGAATATGTTTCCAACACCAATATTACTGCTTTCAATTTCGATCACCCGGACGCTTTCGACAACGATTTGATTGTGGAACACCTCGAAGCACTGCGCCGCGGAGAAGCCATCGAGATGCCGACATACGATTTTGTTCATCACCGGCGTACGTCAGAGACGATTCATGTCAAACCGCAGAAGTTGATAATCTTCGAAGGCATCATGATTTTTACGAACAAAGTAGTCCGCGACCTGATCGATCTCAAGATTTTTGTGGACACACCAGACGACATACGTTTTATCCGCCGATTAGTGCGCGACATCAAGGAGCGGGGACGCACGGTCGATTCGGTCGTAGATCAATACCTGACAGTTGTCAGACCAGGGCACTATGAGTTTGTGGAACCAACCAAGGAATATGCAGACATCATCATACCAGAAGGTGGCGAAAACGAGCGCGCGATGGATGTGCTTACCACCTTCATGAACTCCATCGTGAACAATCAAATCGAGTAATTAGCCCTGTGCAACTAGTTGTTGCTGCCCGGGTGATCTGTGTGCCCTGTGCCGCGCGCCATCGCGGTGCCATGTTCGACAAGTGGTACCAGAAGTTGCGCATGCATGATGGCGGCATCCAGGCTTCCGGGAAAATTGACAACGAATTGAGCACCGTGCATGCCCGCCACCCCGCGCGAAAACACTGCAAACGGGGTTTGCGCGAGAGACTGGGTACGCAAGTACTCCGCAAGGCCAGGAATGGTACGGTCGCACCAGCGCATGGTGGCTTCGGGGGTTTGGTCGCGAGGCGAGGGGCCTGTGCCGCCTGTGGTGAGGATCCAGTCGGCGGCGGTGTGGCGGGCTAATGCGCCCAAGACTGACTCCACGCCGTCGGGCACTACCTCAACCTCGATTTGCGCCTCCGGAAAATGGCTTTTGAGAACTGCAACTATGGCTGGACCAGACTTGTCTGCGTATGTGCCGTTTGCAGCCCTGTCAGATACGGTAATAACAGCGAACTTCATTGGTGATTATCCCTCCCACAAGGACGCGGGCAAAAATGCCTTTGCGTGGCATAACACAGTCGCCGACCAGTTTTCTGATTTCGCACGAAGTATGGCATTCCTTGCCTATCTGGCTGACCACGAGCTCGACAGACCCAAGGTAAAGATGAGTCCCCAATGGCAGGCGGTGCAACGCGATGCCGCGCGTCGTTATGTTTTCGCCAAAGTCCCCTGGCTTAAGATTCAACGCCACGTCCTGACGGACTTCGGCGAGTTTGCAAGATGCTTCTTCAATCTCTTCTATGGCGAGTAAGGAGATCTGCCTGTTGACCAGCCTGCCGGCGTGCGCATCGCCTTGAATACCGAAATCTGTGACAAATTCCACTGATTGCACGGGGAATTTCCGTGTTCCAACGTCTGTCGAGACGTTGAGCGACACAATGCTGAATTCTCCTTGCTGCGGAATATCGGTTGAGAATGTACTACTTTTCTGAACTGCTTCGCTCATACATGGCTTCCTTTTGTTCCAGTTATTGCAGGACTTCCTTGGTTTTTTCGACCAAGACGATATCGGTAATCCGCATAGCCTTGTCTATGGCCTTGCACATGTCGTAAATGGTGAGCGCGGCCACACCAACCGCCGTGAGTGCTTCCATCTCTATGCCCGTCTTGTCTGTGCAGACTGCCCGCGAGACGATTTCGATTTCGCTTTCGCGGACCTCGAAATTCACTTCGACGTGTTCTATCTCGATGTTGTGGCACAAGGGAATGAGGTCCGAGCAGTGCTTGGCGGCCATTATGCCTGCTATGCGTGCGGTAGCGAGCACGCTGCCTTTGGCAATCGAGTTTTCGTTTATGGCACGAATGGTGGCAGGCGCCAGGAGAATTTTACCGCTTGCAGTAGCGGTTCTGCGCACCCGGCCTTTGTCGGCAACATTAACCATACGTGCATCGCCATTTTCGTCGATGTGCGAAAAACCTGCACCGCTTTGGGCATCGAGCCTGTCTTGCAAGGAAGTACCTTCTTCAAAAGACTGACCCGACTTTGGCTCCTGGGAAAAGGCCACGAAGGGTGTTTCGTCAGGATTATCGGTCCGCTCGTTCATTCTTGTCTCCATCGTCATATCCGACTTTACTTTGTGTCCATCTTTCATCTTTCATCCAACATCAAATCAACCGCCAATCTCCCGCAAAGAGACCGTAGAACTGACGCTGCCATGGAAAGGCTTTGCCGCGATTGCACGTCGAATGCTTCCTGAAATATCGGAAAAATCGACTGGTGTGTCGATGTCCGAATGCAAACACGACCGGAGCACACCGTTGGCAAGCAGCCTGAGCCTGTTGCAGGATGCACAGTCAGGCGGACGGTCGCAGCCGTA
>JBDKTP010000060.1:0-12431 GCA_039680115.1 Rectinema sp. | reverse complement strand
CATACGGTTACTTTGACTTTCTTCATTCGAGGGCTCCTTAAACAACAAGCACGATTCCTCTCATTCCTCTTGCATCCTACACCCTGTAGGTTTCGGGTTGAAGACACAATAATATAAATATTTTTTTATCTATTTTGTCAAGGGGATGGGCACAGTTTTGTTTGAGGCACAATCTCTTTATCTCTAGTTTCGAATTTGAGCTAGAATTCCGTTAGCGGTCCAGCGAATCTGAGGTGCGCAATAGCCAATACAGCCCGGGCTGGCAGGACTGTCCGGACCTTAGCCGCACCTGCATGAACCAGGGCTTGCCGTGGCGGATCTGGTCTGGCGAGGCGCCGTCGGTGTCAAAGAATCGTACTTCGCTCCGGTCCAGGCGAATGGCTTGCGATTCAGGGCCGAGCAGTTCTAGGGGGCGCGAGGTGTCGGAGAGGGAGATGGTGTTCTTCATGTCCACATAGACGGGAGCGGACCAGGTCTCGTCGTTGGATCCGACGGCGCCGAAGCGCGAGGCAAGCTCGTCGAATTTAACAGGCAACCCGTCGCTGTTGATAAGGTCATGTGGTGGCGCTTCCACGCTTCCCACAAAGAGGTGGCTCTGTTTGTACGCCTTGGTGGCAGACAAATCCATGCCACTGCGGCCAAAATAGAACCCAGTGTCGTATTCGCGATGGCTGACTGCCGAGAGATCCCCACGATATGGATTGTCCGCACCTGGGTGATCGATGGCGTAGCGATAGGCGCGCGTTACAAGTGCGACATAATAGAGGCTTTTCATGCGCCCCTCGATCTTGACGCTGTCGACCCCCGCGGCTTTGAGTTCATCGATGTGGTCGATCATACAAAGGTCGCGCGAGGACATGACGAGGGTATAACCGCCATGGGTTGTAGAACCGGTTTCTATTGGCAGGAGCTGCCCGGGTCTTTTTTCTTCCTCCAGATAGACTTTGTAATGCCAGCGGCAGGATTGTGTGCAGTCACCCAGATTTGCCGACTTCCCTGTAAGCCACGAGGAAAGAAAACAGCGTCCTGAGTAGGCCATGCACATAGCTCCGTGCACAAATGCCTCGACTTCGAGCTCGGGCACGTGGTCCTTTATGCAACGGATCTCATCCAGCGAAAGCTCCCGTGCAGGCACAATGCGCTTAAAACCAATATCGTGATAGATTTTTGCGGACCGCCAGTTTGTGTTATTGGCCTGTGTACTTAAATGATACTCACAATCAGGGAAATGAGTGCGCAAAAGCTCATACGCCCCAAGATCGCTTACGATAAAGCCATCGAAAGGGTACTCGGCAATGCGGGGAATTGCCTTCTCGAGCGCCGATAGGTCGTCGTTATGAAAAAAGATATTGATGGTGCAATACAGCTTGCGCCCAACAAATTCGCGCTTTATGGCCTCGATTCTTTCTGGGGCGAGAGGGTCTTCGTCATCGATATTCTCGGCCTGGGCCCTAAGGCTAAAAAACGGCAAGCCAATGTATGCGGCGTCAGCGCCAAAACGATACGCGTAGCGCAGTTTGTCGGCACTTCCCGCCGGCGACAGCAATTCCATGGGATGTAGTATTCAACAAAAAACAGGCCTGTGTCCATATTGCGTGGAACACAGACCTGTTACGGGAACCGCAGCACACTGCAGTAGACCATTGTTCAAGGTTTTTGATTTTTGGGCTGGAGCCAACCCCTTACCTGGAGTCAACCCCTTACCTGGAGTCAACCCCTTACCTAAACCTTACGCCTTAGGCAAAGGCCACGCTCTAGCTTCGCCCTTTTCCTGGTCCCTGCTTTCTGCCTCTTTCATTCGCGCCAGCAGCACCATTGCGGCTCCCAGCACCATTGCGGCTTCCTGTACCATCGCGGTTGGGAATGCCATCACCATTGCAGTCGTTGTCGCAGATTCCGTCACCATCGTCATCCTGGTACCCATTCCGGTAGCCTGAGCCATTCGCGCCTTGTGTGCTCGCTGTATTCGCCCTATTTGCCGCATTTGCCCTTCTGGCCGTATTGGTGTTGAGCGAAAGCTGGGTCTTGAGCGCGTGGAATTCATCGGAACCAGGGGTTATGCCCTGCATGTTGGCCAGAACACCCCAGCCTCGGCCATCGACTGTTTGGGCAGCTGCAAGGGCCTGTTCCATGGTGAGGGTTGGTGTAAGTGTCCTGAGCTCGAGTGCCAGCCAAATCTCGTTCGGCTCATAACCTTGTTCCAGCAAGACCGTGAGCGAGGCAACTTCTACATTGTATTTCTCGCTCAATCGCGCAAAAAGCCTTAGGTGATCGTCTTCTGTAGCTGTGGGGCCCGGAACAACGGGATCGGTTGTCTGCGCAAATACCTGTGGGACTGACGCAGATATCAGGATTGCCACGGAAAACAACACAAGAATCTTTCTGCCTTTTTTCATTTTCGACCTCCAAAATTTTCCTTTTCAGGATTGGTGCCCTTGGATACTCCTGCCTTCGGACCTTGGTTGCAAAAAAAACGAAAGAATCCTTAGGGTGCTTTATTCGTCTGTGTTTTTTGGGCAGTTCCTCAGGAGGCTGCACAAAACCGTCGACGGAAGCCGCAAATCGCAAATCACAGCAAATTGCCGCCTGCAGCATCAAGCTAGTGGCGCTGATTCTGGGAAACTTGGCTTCTCATCTTGAAAAATGCTATACTCGTGACAATGAGTGAGGATCAGAAGGGAGCTGGAGAACCAGGATTCGAAGAAGCCGTCATAAAGCGAATCGAAGAAGGCGACACAGACGCATTCAGACAGATTATTCGAGTCTATGGTCCGCGAATGATCTCGTACTGCCGCTCCCGGCTGCATTTCGACGACGAGGCACAGGATGTGGCGCAAGAGATCTTTATTCGCGCATTCAAATCCCTGCCGACGTTCAAGAAGGGCGAGCGATTCTCATCCTGGCTTTTTGCGATAGCGGCAAATCGGCTTAGATCTCACTTTCGGTCTTCTGAATCCCGCAAAAGGACTTTGGAAGCCTTTGGTAACGAAACTGCAGTCAGCCCCGCCATGGATCCTTCTGACGAGGCTGAAAGATCACTGCAATTTGAGGCGCTTTACCGCGCCATTGCCAAGCTGCCCAATCAGATGCGCCAGCCTGTCGAACTTTACTATTTTGGTGAATTGTCGATTGTTGAGACTGCAGAGGCCTTGGGCCTTAGCGAAGAAGCAGTCAAATCGAGACTCTTCCGCGCCCGCAAGATTCTTCGAAGTGAGCTTGAAGGGAGTGGAGAAGGACGTGAAGTGGAACAAGGCAGCCTTGGTAGGGCTGGAAGAGAGAAAACACCGCAACCAAGGGACGATTCATGGAGTATCCACCAATGATGACCTGTAAAGAAGCATTTTCAGTTCTTGACGCCTGGGAGCAGGGTGAAGCTGACCCCTCTCAGCTAAACGCCTTTCTTTCTCACTGTGAGGAGTGCCCTGAGTGTGCCAGTCGCTTTGCTGGGCTCATTCCGCTCCTCAAAAGAGATTTGCCGGGATCTATATCAGACCTGTCAATACTCACTAGCCCGGACAGGAACTTTGAAGATGCAGTGATGGAGGGAATCGACCTGGACAAGAGTGCCGGCCGAAAAACTGTACAATTATCCAGAAATCGAAAGCGGATGCCTGCATGGGCTATGGCAGCAGCGGCGATTCTGATCTTATCGATAGGTGTTGGTATTGGAATGTATGTCCAGCAGAATTCTGCGACGGCGACGGTCCACTTTGTCCTTGAGGCCCCGAGCGCACAGTCTGTTCAGTTGGCAGGGGACTTTAATTCCTGGGATGCTTCAAACTATGAGCTCAAGAAGGTTTCAGAAGATGGTACGTGGGAGATCACGGTTCGACTAACGAAGGGACAGGTTTATGCCTACAATTTTGTGATTGATGGGCAGCAGTGGGTTGCTGACCCGTCGGCGATGGCTCAGATTGATGACGGTTTTGGCGGCACATCCAGCCTGCTGCGGCTCTGAGCCCGAGTCTGGGTGCCGACGGATGTTGTGTGAGGAAGCTATGAGAGAAAAGCTATGAGAGAAACAGAGAATTCTGGAGAAGGTAGGGTGCGGAAACAGAAGCCAGGTTTAATGCCTTGCACAGATCGCGCGGGGCGCTCTTCTCGTAACCTACTGAAACTGGTTTTTTTGTTCTCATTGTGCGCATTTATCATTGTACCAGCATTTTCGTTTGCGCAAGATTTGCAGCGATGGTTCTCCTCCACCGATGCGCGCAGGTATGCTCCCATTCGACCCGCGGTTGAAGATTTGGCCAAATCGGTCTCTGCCGTCGGTTTGGAAGAAAAACTGCTCGTCATGCGGCTTGAGGAGGGCGCTCGAAAGCAAATCCAACCCGAAGCCTTGCTCAAGGCGCTTCAAACGGACGTTGGTTCTATGTTGAGTTTTGCAACTGCTTTGCAGACACGGGGGCTCTTCCCCCGGAACAGCCAAAAGGCGACCACAATGACTCAGCAAGCCGTTTTGCTTTTCCGAACTGGCATGGTTGCGGAAGAGCTAGATGCCGCCCTCGATGCTTCAATAAAAAAGCTTGGCAAGACAGACCCTGCGGTTGGCAGGGCATTATCCGCCCTTTCCGTAGTGGTAATCGCCAAGAAAGAATATCAACTAGAGACGATTGATACTATTGCGGTGGCCGAAGCGCTTATATCAAGCGGCTGGCGTAACTCCGATTTTGTCTATGTGCTGGACGAGCTTGCGGCCTCAAGAAAGAGCGGAGTATCGAAAGAGGAGACGGTCAAACACGTGCTCGAGTATGTCAAAACTGCAAAACCGGCATCTGGGGAAACTTCTGGCAGCGGGGCGGGGGGAGGCAAAAGCAGCAACCCGCAAAGTGGCAAATCGAACGGCAGCGGAAAAGAGAATGGAAAAGGAAAGCAATAAGCGCTCGAACATGCGTACGACGCAGCACCACAACAAAGTCGCAAGAACGGCACTCGAGAGGTTCTGGGGCTAACCACTGGCAAGAAAAGCAATGTGGATATCCAGGACTAACAACTTTATAGCAGTGTAGCAGGACAAGAGCGCTAATTCTTCTTGTAGCTAAGCTCCGGAAAGGCCGAAAGCCAAAGCGATGCCATCTCGCGCATCTTCGCATCTTTTGTTTTTTTGTCCTTGAACCACATTACGAGCCCGTCCACATAATCGCCTCTTTCTTCAATCACCCAGGGCAGGAATGCCTCATGGAAATCTGTAGTTGTAAATTTGATGGAAAACTTATCACCGTTGATCACCACCGGCTCGTCGGTGGGTATAAGTCCAACGGTCGCACCATCTAGCTCTACTATGCCGTTCCCATTGGAAGCGGTCTTGGTCATAAGAACAGGGTTCTCGCTCATCCTCACGATAAGATAGGCGTGCTTAGGCAAGTCCTCTCTTTTTCGGTCGAACCTATAAAAATAATCTCTATTCGTTGTCTGTTGAATGCTTACGAAAGTATAGTCGTTGAGCATAATGCGGGCAAGATTATTCCCGAAATCCCGAGTGTTCTCCAGAAACGGCTTAATAAGAGCAATTCTTGCCTGTTCCATGGGCATTTTTTCAATCGGCACCTGAATGTTCTTTGCAGTCACACAGGAACTCAAGAGAACGGCCAGGATCGACATCGCAATGAAGGTTCTCCGCTTCATAGAAGCATCCTCCTCTTGTTTTTCTTATGCCTTAGGCGATTTTTCTAACGCTATTTCCTCACACTATTTCCTTACGCTGACTAAAAGAATATACAACAGAAAATCAGAATTCAATTAAAATGCTACTTCATGGTTTGGCAGGTGTCAAGCTTGCAATTTACCCAAGCGGAGACTCAGTTTGCCCAAACGAGGCTTGAAAATCGAGTCAATTTCTCTCGATCAACATGCCATAATCTTGACTTTTTGACACACAAAAGCCACTATTAACAGTAGAGCTTGGACGCTACAAAAGCGCCGAGACTCGAGGTAAAATGCTAAAGACTTTATCACCCGCCCTCATAGCGTTGGAGAACGTATCGTTCACCTATCCTGAAGCGCCCTCGCCGGCAATCAAAAATATCAGTCTGAAAATCTACAAGGGCGATTATGTCGCTATCGTGGGAAACAACGGGTCCGGCAAGAGTACACTTGTCCGGCTTTTCAACGGGCTTCGCCTGCCCAACGAAGGGACCGTGCTGGTGGACGGCCTCGATCCATCGCTTAGGGCGAACTTGTACAGAGTGCGCCAGCGAGTGGCGCTTGTCTTTCAATCTCCTGTGGACCAGATTGTCTCGAGCTGTGTGGAAGAGGATGTGGCCTTTGGGCCAGCAAATCTGAGCCTTCCACTACCGGAAATAGAACGCCGCGTATCGAAGGCTTTAGCGATTGTGGGGCTCGAAAACGAGCGCTCAAGACCAACACGTGCACTTTCTGGTGGGCAACAGCAGAAACTCGCTATTGCAGGTGCACTCGCGATGGAGCCTTCCTGTATAGTGTTTGATGAAGCCACCTCGATGCTCGACCCAGCATCCAAAGCCAATGTTTTGGACCTGATGGATACGTTGACGGCTTCCGGCATAACAATTGTCCATGTTACCCACGATATGGACGATGCTGCTCGCTCGGGGCGAATAATCGCGCTTGACCACGGAGAATTGGTCTTTGATGGAAGCCCTGAGACTTTTTTTGCGCAGGCAGAACCTGGGGCAGAACCTGGAGTTGGAACGGGAACGGAGCCTGGAGTTGGCAGTGCTACGACGCCCGCACAAGCGCTCGGACTGGGCGTACCAAAGGCGGCAGAAGCAGCTGAGCTTTTTGGCCTTGAGACGCGCATCAATGAGACTCCAGAATCGCTTGCACAAAGGCTTTCAGCGTTGCAGGTTACTGTTGCGTACACGGATGGCGGGCACACGGAGTCAGGAAATTTGTACCCGGAAATCACGCAGGGGTCTGCTTTTGAGTACAAAGGTGTGACCTTCTCGTATTTGAGCGGCACGGCCAACGAAGTGAGGGCTTTATCGGATCTGGATCTGCGGCTTCCTGCAGGGGCACGGATAGCCTTTGTTGGTGCCACAGGCTCTGGCAAGTCCACGGCGCTTCAGCTTCTGGATGCGCTCCTTATCCCTTCTCAAGGGGAGGTCGTAAGCCAGGGACACGCTACGACAGACCCCAAGGCCGACCTAAAGGCGATTCGCATGAGCGCGCCCCTTGCCATTCAAAGGCCAGAGTCTGCACTTTTTGAGGTACATGCAGCCGATGATGTCGCCTTTGGTCCAAGAAATCAGGGCTTGTCGGGCAAAGCCTTAGTGGAGCGCGTAACCAAATGGATGAACATCGTGGGACTGCCTTATGCGAGCTATCGAGATAGGCTGTCGCGTGGGCTTTCTGGAGGCGAGAAGCGCAAACTCGGCCTGGCAGGTGTGCTCGCCATGGAATCCGAGGCGGTTCTATTGGACGAACCTACATCGAACCTCGACCCCGCATCGCAAAAATCGATCTTCGATATTGTAAAAGGCTTATCATCTGACAATAAGACCATTGTCTTTGCCACGCATTCTATGGAAGAAGCTGCCCAGGCGCAGTTTGTTGCGGTGTTTCATGAAGGAAGGCTTGTGGCTTTTGGCCCGCCTGGAGACATTTTCTATAACCGCTACTCGCCTTCCTGGGGCATTGGTTTGCCCTATGCGGTCCGCCTTGCAAAAGCGCTTAGTAAAGCAGGGATAGCAATCCGCGGTACACCACTCAATCTGGAAGACCTCAAAACCGCGCTGATAGATCAGGCCAGGCAGGGACTTTCTCTGCGTCCCCTACAAGACCTTGTCTGCAAAGAGGGCGAACTAGAGGAAGGCGAATTAGAGGAAGGCGAACTATGAAAAGCCTCGAGTTCTTCCGCAATATCAGTATTGGACAATACGTCGATTCGCACTCCTGGTTCCACCGCCTAAGACCGGCGGCCAAGTATATTGTGCTTTTTTCGCTCACGGTACTCGCCATCGCTGCCCCGTCTCCAGTCGGCGCCGTGCTTTCAATCTGTGTGGCGTTTGTTGTGGCGCTAGGCTCCAAAATTAGACTTTCTTTCTTACTGCGTTCAGTTAAGCCGGTGCTGCCGGTGATTGTTCTAACCGCACTTTTGCAGTTTCTCTTTGCCTGGCCCAATGACACTTCGACAGTTTTTCTGCGGGCAGGGATTTTTTCTGTAACCATGTACGAGGTCTGGCTCGTCATTATGATTTTGCTCAAAGCCACAGCGATGATCATCATTGTTGGGTGGTTTACATCGGTTACGACGGAGTCTGACATAGCCCGAGGCCTTGAAGACCTCTTGAGACCTCTGGACAACAAGTATTTCCCTGTCCATCGCCTGGCGCTTGCCGTCTCAACTTCCATTCGTTTTGTTCCGATCGTTGCGGGTGAATTGGAAGAGATTGTCAAGGCACAGTCTTCTCGAGGGGCAGACTTTGGCGCAGGCAAGAAAAACGTTTTTGCCCTTGCACGCGGCTATTTGCCACTTTTTGTGCCCGTTATAGTAAGGTCTCTGGAGCGGGCAGAAGTGCTGGCCGAGGCCATGGAGGCACGCTGTTATACTGGCGTGGGACAAACTCAGCCCCCTAAGGCGCCACGTCAGCGGGGCGAAATCATATTCCTGCTCTCTTTTGTCGCTTTAATCGCGCTTGTCCTCATTGGGGACAGTATATATTTCTCTGCCTGGATTCGACCTTTCTAAGCTAAAGGCGGATACCGGGGCAAGGAGGCATTGTATGGCAGAGTCAAAATTGGACAAATCGGATGTCAAAGTTAGTTCCAGGAGCTCTCAGTCGGGAAGCCCAAGACCTGAAAGCTCAGGCGCTGGCACGGCAAGACCAGCAGGTTCCAGCTCGTGGTTGCGAAAAACCGTCATAACTGGCGCTCTGGGAGCAGTGTCCATTGTTCTTGTACTGACAGGAGTTGGGTATATCCCGTGGTTTGCGGGAGCATCGCTCACGGTGATGCACGTCCCGGCGATTGTCGGTGGTATTTTGGAAGGGCCCATAGTAGGGGCCATCGTCGGTGCAATTTTTGGTCTCACCGCCCTCATCAAAGCAGCAACAGCTCCACAAGGGCCAATCGACGTGTTCTTTACAAATCCGCTCATTTCTGTGGTTCCGCGAATCCTCGTTGGCATTGTGGCGTGGCTGGTTTTTAAGGTGTTGGCCAGGAAGAATATCCATGTAGCTTCGCTCGTATCGGGGGTGGCAGGGTCTCTTACGAACTCGCTTTTTGTGCTTGGTGCACTGGTTGTTTTTGGAGCAATTCCTTTTGCAAGCGCAGTTTCCGTGTTTGTGGCCAACGGAATCATAGAATCAATTCTAGGAGCGATCTTGACGTGGGGCGTGGTGGCAGCGTGGAAGGGAATTGCGAACGCATCAGGCAAGGCAAAGTTGGCTGACGAAGAGGAGTGAGACATGCTCGCGGCTATCGATATCCGGAATAAGACGGTGACTGTGGGGATACGGGGTCCGCAGCCAGGCTTGCAGGCGCAAACTACCATGCAACTTGACCAGCCCCAGGATTCTTCTGGTTTGGACTGGCTTGCTATCCGGCGCTTTGGCGCAGCCACGTTTCGCAGCGAAGACGAGTACGCCATGCTGTTGCGCCAGATGCTCTTCGAACTGGGGCTCTTTCCGCAACGTGGAAGCCTAGAGCGTGGTAGTTTGGCAGGTTCGGCATTGCCGAGTGGCGCCTTGGGAGTGCCAGAAGGCGCACCCCTATGGAGTGTCTGGATTTCGAGCGTGGTGCCTGCAATGACTCCAACCGTGTGCGCCGCAGCTTCCGTCGTGTTTGGAGTGGAACCACGACTTGTCGGGCCAGGAACAAAGACAGGCATAAAGATACGGACGGACCTTCCCGGAGAAGTGGGCAGCGACCTGGTCTGCGCCGCCGTTGCCGGCCGCAGGCTCGCCAGGGGCCCCTTCCTCGTGGCCGACTTCGGCGTCGCCGTCACCCTGTCCGCCGTCAACGCCTCGGGCGAGTTTCTTGGCGCCGCCTTTGCCCCTGGGGTCGAGACCCAGGCCGAATCCCTGCGGCAACAGGCGGCGCAGCTCTATGAGGTGCGACTCGACTTTCCGACTCACGCCATAGGCCGTTGTACGGCGGAATCCACACGCGCTGGTATTCTCTATGGGACAGTGGGTCTGGTGGGCGAACTGATTCGATCCATGAAAAGCGAACTGGCACAGGGTGGGCTGAATTCATCAGGTGCCGAGTCGATTTCCGTCATAGGTTCCGGTGACATCATCGGCAAGGAGATCTTGCGGAGACTCGGCTACGAGACTTTTGTTCCTCACCTGGTGTTGGACGGTCTTGCCGTCATTGCGGAAAAAGCTGAGTCCATTGCAGAAAAAGCCTCATCTTAGGCGGGCCAAGACTCGCACCAAGACTCGCACCAAGACTCGCATTAAGGCTCGCAGGTGAACCAAAATTCCCAGGGGACCAAAAACAGAAATACCTTGAGCCAAGCGCTTCCGGCGTGCTATCATGGGGTGTGGCAAAAGTAAGAAACCAAGCTTCTGACGCCGCTTTGTACGACGAATCCAAGATAAAGACGCTTTCCTCGCTCGAACATATTCGTCTGCGGACCGGAATGTATATCGGTCGCCTGGGCGACGGATCCAACCCGGACGACGGCATCTATGTGCTTGTTAAAGAGATAGTGGACAACTCCGTAGACGAATTCATCATGGGCGCAGGCAACCGCATCCTTGTTTCTGTGAATGGTGATACCGTGCGCATCCGCGACTTTGGCCGAGGCATTCCCCTTGGAAAAGTCATCGATTGCGTTTCCACAATCAACACCGGCGCAAAATACAACGACGACGTTTTTCAGTTCTCTGTTGGCCTCAACGGCGTCGGCACCAAGGCCGTCAACGCTCTTTCGCGCACATTCCGCGTTGTTTCCTATCGAGATGGCAATCTCTTTGAGGCAAAATTCGAGCGGGGGGTACTCGTTTCCTCGCGAGAAGACCCCGCCGGCAGGGAGAAAAATGGGCTTCTTGTAGAATTCTCTCCCGATCCAGAGATCTTCGGCGAGTATGCTTTCAACATGGAATACCTTGAAAAACGCATGTGGAATTATGCTTGCCTTAATACCGGACTCACGCTCGTGCTCAATGGAAAAGAATTCAAGGCAGACAACGGCCTCATGGATTTTCTCTCATCGGAAGTTAACGGTAGCGCGTTGTACGATATAGGTTGGTATTGTGGTGATCACATTGAATTTGCCTTTACTCACACCAATAATTACGGCGAAGAGAATTTCTCTTTTGTGAATGGGCAATATACTTCCGATGGCGGCACCCATCTTTCAGCGTTTCGAGAAGGCTTCCTAAAGGCTATCAACGAGTTTTATCAGGCGAACTGGAAGGGGGAGGACGTGCGCGAAGGGGTGGCAGCGGCCATCGCGATTAAGCTCAAAAACCCCGTGTTTGAAAGTCAAACAAAGAATAAGCTTGGCAACACTGAAGTACGGCCCTGGATTATTCAGGAAGTGAAGCGAGGCGTTGACGATTTTTTGCGTCGCAATCCGCAGGTCGCCAAGAAACTTCAAGAGAAAATACTTTCTAACGAGAAACTTCGTACTGAACTCAATGCGGTAAAAAAGGAAGCTAAAGAAGCGGCCCGCAGAATTGAGCTCAAGATTCCAAACCTGCGCGATTGCAAGTGTCATTTGGGCGATCTGGATCGAGGCGACGAATCGACCCTCTTTATTGTGGAAGGACTTTCCGCCGCTGGTTCCATGGTGAGTTCTCGCGACGTTTACACACAGGCGGTTTTTTCCTTGCGCGGAAAACCCGAGAATATGTATGGAAAGCGTCAGACTGCAATTTATAAGAACGAGGAGTTATACAACCTCATGATGGCCATGGGCATTGAGAATTCAGTGCTCGATCTCCGATACGGCAAAATCGTGATTGCAACCGACGCGGATTACGATGGCTTTCATATTCGTAACCTGTTGCTTACATTTTTTTTGACCTATTTTGAGGAACTCGTGACGCAGGGACGCGTTTATATTCTGGAAACGCCGATTTTTCGTGTTAGAACAAAGCAAGTGACGCGCTATTGTTACTCCTCGCGCGAGCGGGATGAAGCAGTCGCGGCGCTTGGTGCCTCTGCCGAAGTGACACGCTTTAAAGGTTTGGGGGAGATCAGCCCCAAGGAGTTTGGTCAATTCATTGGCAAGGATATTCGGCTTATTCGCGTAGATATTCAAACGCTGGCCGCTGTGCCAGGCTTGCTGGAATTCTACATGGGTAAGAACACCCCCACGCGCCGCGAATTTATTATGCAGAATCTGATTGCAGATTTGTAGCACCGACAGGATTCCGACAGGGTTTCTGGGACTGATGAAAAACCAAAACGATAGGAATACCCATGGCATACGTTAAAAAGCTTTTTGCCGACAATTTTCTTTACTATGCCTCATACGTCATAAAAGATAGAGCAATTCC
>JBDKTP010000059.1:0-6410 GCA_039680115.1 Rectinema sp. | reverse complement strand
CGACGATCATAGCAATCTTGACCTTGCTTTTTGGAGCTGAAAATGCAGAACTTACGGCAAGGCAAAGCACAAGCAATGCAAGTAGGGAACGCTTCATAGGGATCCTCCTCGGTAAAGACCCTGACCGTGCAGATACATACGTGGGTTCATCCAATGGTCAGAAATAATGACTGAGTTTAGCACCGGATTTTTTGGTCTGCAACGACAAAAAAGTCAAAAGCTGCAGGAAAAGTTGAAGCAATTCTATGCTAGAGTGCCAAGAGGAGCGGCAAAGAAAGCGGTATCAAAGCCGAAGGTTTTTGTCTTCGCCCATTCCGTAGAGTTTGGAAGCATCGATTTCATCTCCGAGAGGCGAACGAATAAAGCCTTCAAAATGACCAAATGGTCCGGCATAGTCTACGCCAGCCAAGCCAAGATTGATTTCGATAGTGTGGTGCACCTCGGGATAAAAAGTGAGATCGACAAGACCTTCGGTATCCTGGATGATCCACGTGCCTTCATGCCCATATGGATGAGTTATCTTGATTGGAGGAAGATCGTAAATATCTTCGCCCAGCCAAAGCCGATTCTCATTGTAGTGAGCTTGATCGCGGACTTGATTATCTGTCAGATTGAAGCCCACCAAGCGCTTGTCGGGTAGCAGGCCAAAAGCTGTGACCCAATCGTAGTGGAGATGATATGGGTAATAACCCTTGTGGTCGTCCAGAATACCGACCGAATCCGAAGGTGCAAAGGTATGTGAGGTTTCGCCCGCCTGAATTTTGCCGGAACAATGCATCAGGATCTTTGTAGAATAGATGGCACGTTCCTCCGCAAGGGGCAGGCAGACCGAAAAGGGTAGGCATGTCTGTTGTGCGAGCTCAAAAGAAAGATCGAGCATGATGGGCGTTTTTTTTGCGGGGGTACAGGAGGCGGCAAGGCGAAGCTCATTGCGCTCGGGGTGAACATAAATACCTATGGAACTATCCTTGTTGAGAAAGGTCGCATCCGAAGGGTAGAGGGAATCGCCGAACTGGACATGGCTCCCAAGGCTCATGTTTTGATAGCTGTAGGAGCGATGGTTTTTTTTGTCCCAAAGGTCGATCGACGCAAGCGTGAGAGCCTTGGCATCGTAAAGCACGACAAAAAGAAACCAGTCGCGATCCCCTACTTCTATTGCCTGCCACTCTTTTAATCGAAAGGCTTTGAAAAGATTGAGAAGTGGAAAGGAAAAAGGCCGTTTGGCATCGAGCAGGTTCGCGTGGCCAGGGACTCCCTTCCATTTGCCAAAGGTGAACTTGCCTTTCTGGTAGAGAAGGTTGGGTGCATCGCCTGCCAAAGGTCTTCCGCCAGGCTTGTTTATCATGCAAGGCCTTTTTCGTAAAGACAATAAAGCGCCTGCGTGCCTAGATCGTCCATACCCTCGTTGGAGACGCGGGTAAAGAGGCTCTCCGCCAGTTCCAACATCGGCAGGTGGAGTTTCATGGATTTGGCCGCGTCCAGGGCAATGCGAAGGTCCTTAAGGAAGTGTTTGACATAGAATCCAGGCGCAAAGTCGCCCTTGAGCATACGAGGTCCAAGGTTTGAAAGTTGCCAGCTGCCTGCGGAACCGCTGGAAATGGAAAGCAGTACCGTCGAGGGGTCAAGGCCGGCGCTGCGGGCGTAGGTGAGGGACTCAACAGTGCCCGTGAGGCTGCCTGCTATGGCGATTTGGTTCGCCATCTTGGTATGCTGGCCGGCGCCAGGTCCGCCTTGGCGCACGATGGTCTTGCCCATGAGCTGGAAGAGGGGCAGGGCGGCGTCGTAGGCGGCCTGGGGGCCGCCTACCATGATGGTGAGGGTGGCGGACCTGGCGCCGAGGTCGCCGCCTGAGACTGGCGCGTCGAGCGCGAGGCAGCCCGCAGCGCCGGCCGCTTCCGCAATTCTTACCGCCAGGTCTGGTCTCGAGGTGCTCATATCGATAAGGATTGTCCCCGGTTTGCAGTGAGCTATCAGCCCCTTTGGGCCGAAATAGACATTCTCTACGTCTGTGGGATAACCTACCATTGTTATTATCGCGTCACAATCTGGCGCGAGTTCAGCAGGGCTCGCACGCCATTCGGCGCCGGAAGCCAAGAGGGTTTGGGCCTTTTGTGGGGAACGTGTATTCACAAGCAGGCGCTTGCCGCCGGCCATAAGATGTCCAGCCATTGGGTTGCCCATGACGCCCAAGCCCACAAAACCCACGGTGCGTATTTCCTTGCTCATCGCTCTCTCCTCAAACAACGATAGTGTCACCTTTTCTGGGTATTCATTTTCAATCTTTTTTCTGTACTGTGCAAGTGTCTTCTTTCGACAGGTGGACGGCTGGGACTGCGTAGTGGTATACTCCCCTGCGATAGATGCTCGCGGTGCCTTCAAGACCTTGCGTCGCAAGGACTTGGGACAAAAGGGAAGACGGTCAAAAGCCGTCGCAGCCCCCGCTACTGTGAGCCACTGCAGAATGGTCATCCCTGGCAAGAGTTTCGCAGTTTCGGATTTTGGCGGCGATCAAAACGCTTTGTGGCGATCAAAACGCTTTGTACTTAAAGTCGCCAACTGTCGAACGTACATGAGCCGGGCTATGTGAAGCATGTTCTTTAAGCGCGCCTGGACATTGCTGTTTGGGTTCTTAAGAACAAGGCAAACGTGGACCACTGGGATCACACTCAAGTTCGATTCCGGGAAGGGCGATGACCATTTAGGCAAGAGTCCGGTCGATTGTTCAAGTTCAAATGTTCAAGCTTGATGCTTGCCTTTGGATTGATGTCGAATCGGGGTTTTGCCAGCATGGCGAGCCAGGAAACCTGCCGCGGGCGCATCGGTTTTCCAACTCTTCGGAGGGAGGATGCGGAATATGCGAAAGCGGCTTATTCCATTTTACACAAAACTTTACACTAGACTTTATACAAAGGTCACTGTTCTTCTCGTTGTGGCACTGGTGGGCCTTGCCGGCGCGCCCGGCCTTAGGGCGCAGGGGAAGCAACTTGCCCAAGCCACCGGACCCGCGGTACCCGCTGCCCCCACCGGCGTCCAGTTCGCACCCGACGGCAGCATCAGGCTGCCTTTCCCGGCCCATTTTTCAATCCAGTACCAGAACGGGTACAAGGTTCTTACGGTGCAGACGCCATGGCCGGGCGCGCCCAAGGGTTTTAGCTACGTCCTGTACCCTCGAGGCACAAAAAAACCCGCCGGGGTTAAAGCCGATCAATTCATCGAGGTGCCAGTCCGTTCTGTCGTTTCGTTTTCCACAACCTATTTGCCCGCACTGGAAACACTTGGCGAGCTCAAGTCGCTTGTGGGCGTAGACAACAAGGACTACATCTATAGCCCCACAGTGCGCGCGCTTATCGCTCAAGGCAAGGTCGTTGAAACCACAAAGAACTATAGCCCCGACATCGAGCGCCTTATCTCTTTAAATCCTGATGTAATATTTAGTTATGGAGTTGGCAACGAATGGGATACGTATCCCAAAATGGAAGAGGCGGGCTTACCTGTCGTGCTCCTTGCAGACTGGAACGAGAATGAGCCTCTCGCTCGAGCCGAGTGGTGTGTCTTTATTGCTGCTTTTTTCAATAAAGAAGGCGATGCCTTAGCCCGTTTCCAGAAAATCCAGGCCGACTACAACGCAGTCAAGATGAAGGTGGCAGGGTCGAGCCGCAAACCGACAGTCCTCGTGAGCGGCCCTTATAACGGTTCCTGGAGCGTTTCGGGCGGAGGAAGCTACATGGCCAAATTGATCGCCGATGCCGGTGGCTCTTATTTATGGGCAAACACACCAAATACAGGCAGCCTGACCCTTTCTGTCGAAGCCGTGTTTTCCCAAGCCCTACACGCTGATATTTGGCTCAATCCCAATGGTACGGCGACCAAACTCTCCGAAGTCTTAGCCATGGATCCACGTTTTGCCTCAATTCCGGCGCTCGCGAAAGGGAATGTATGGAATAGTACGCTCAGATTGAGCCCTGGTGGAAACGACTACTATGAGTCCGCAGCAATGCAACCCCAGGTGGTCTTGGCCGATCTGGCCGCGATTTTCCATCCCGAATTGATGCCTGGGCATTCCTTCTACTACTATCGAAAGCTCGAAAAGTGAAGCGAATGGCACTAAAGCTGAGTGGCGCGATGCAAAAAACGGACGCCTTGACCACAAGCCACTCAGGCGCAAAACACAACTCTAGCAAGGATCACAACTCGAGCGGGGAGCAGCTAGGAGAAAGCAGGCGCTGGAAAAGGCTCTGGCCAGGTCTTACACTGCTCGCGGCGCTCCTTTTTGTCCTCGATCTGGCCTACGGATCGGTGCGCATTCCTTTTGTCGATGTGCTTTTTGCATTGACCGGTCGCAGCCAGAATCAAAGCTGGAATACAATTGTACAGGTGTTCAGGCTCCCAAAAGCGATCACTGCGCTGCTTGCGGGGGCAGCTTTGGCGGTTTCTGGCCTCATACTTCAGTCCATTTTCCGCAATCCCCTCGCTGGCCCCGATTCGCTCGGCATCAGTTCAGGTGCATCGATTGGAGTCGCATTGCTCATGCTGAGCACTGACATGACGGGCTCGTCACTTTTTGGTTCGCTTTCGGTGCCTGGTTACGCGTCGCTCGTGCTTGCGGCGAGCCTTGGTTCCGCGCTCATTCTGGTGTTGATCCTTCTGTTGTCGCGCAGGTTCGAGCATGGCGTAACACTCCTCATTATCGGAATTCTGGTGGGATATTTTGCCGGCAGCATTGTGTCGCTCATCGTCTATTTTGGCTCCCCCTTAAAGGTTCAACTTTATCTTGGCTGGACTTATGGTTCCTTTTCCGGCGTGAGATTGAACGAATTGCCAATATTCGCAGGCGCCATATGCTTGGGGCTTTTGTTGACGCTCCGCTCGGGTAAAGCGCTTAACGCGTTTGCCGTGGGAGAGGAATTCGCGCTCACCCTAGGCGTCCAAGTGCGGCGCGAGCGGACGCGACTCCTGGCGGCCGCGGCGATTCTTGCAGGCAGCGTGACTGCTTTCTGTGGACCCGTGGCTTTCTTGGGTATTGCGGCACCGCAAGCAGCGCGCAGGCTCTTTCAGAGTTCGAATCACCATACACTCTTGCCTGGCTCGATGCTCGTGGGCCTTATAATTGCGCTTACCGCTGATATCGCCTCGCAACTTCCGCAGGGCGGGGCTGTACTGCCCATCAATCCGCTCCTTGCATTGATCGGCGCCCCGATTATTCTGAGCATGTTTTTGCGCACCGGAGATTCGTCGGGTTCGCGCAGCTCGGGCGCGGGGAGCCTGCCATGAAGACCATCCGTCACGTACCAGGCTTGCCTTCTTTTGAGCAAAACGATAAATATCGACAGGATAATGGGATAAAACAGGATGAACGAGATAGGGAGCCGCAAATCCTCCTCGTTGCCAAGGACCTTGCCACAGGCTGGGGTAGGCGCAAAAACAGAACCGTTTTGTCTAGCGGCATTTCTCTCAGACTGGCAGCAGGCGAGCTTGTAGGACTTGTAGGTCCTAATGGTTCGGGGAAATCGACCCTTTTGCGGACGCTTATTGGCCTGCAGGTTCGGCAAGGTGGAAGTATTTTATTGTGTGATAAAAAAATAGAAACGCTCTCACCTGAGGAGCGCGCCCGCAATGTGGCGTGTGTTTTTAACGAGCGTTTGGACGCTGGCTATTTCACCGTGTTCGACATGGTGGCATTCGGGCGCTATCCCTACACTGATGCACGCAACCGGCTTTCCGACGATGACCGCGCTCAGGTCGAACAGGCGCTGGCTGCAGTAGGCATGACGTCATTTGCGCATCACGCCTTTGGCGCGCTCTCCGACGGTGAAAAGCAGAAGACCCAGATTGCACGTGCAATTGCACAGGACGCCCCCATCCTCATGCTGGACGAGCCCACTGCGTTCCTGGACGCTCCTTCCCGTATGGAGATTTTCGAACTTGCACGAAATCTGGCGCACGAACAAGGCAAGGCGGTGATTGTCTGCACGCACGAAGTCGATTTGGCGCTTCGCACAGCAGACGAGCTCTGGGTCATGGACCGAAATCACCGATTCGTATCGGGGACGCCTGCGTACGTGTCGTTCTCCGGGGCGATTGGCGCAGCTTTTGCCTCTGCCCGCGCCCGTTTTGACCCTGCAAGCGGAACTTTCCGCATGGACCGGTCTGGACGGCACGTCTAGGCGCAGCACCGCTACCTTTAGTTCAGTTTTCTAACCCGCACCTCAATGCCCTTCTCGTCCTTGAGTAAGTCGACAAGTTCCTTGGTATTGGTCGATCCAAAATGATACGGATAGAGTATTTTCGGCCTTATTGTGCGCGCAGCTGCGGCGACCTGCAAAGGCGTCATCGTAAAGGGCAAGTTCATGGGCAGAAACGCGATATCAACAGCGCCGAGCGAGGCCATTTCGGGGATCGGTTCAGTGTCG
>JBDKTP010000058.1:0-4689 GCA_039680115.1 Rectinema sp. | reverse complement strand
GGGATTTTTGACGACCTCAAGTATTGCCATAAGCTCCAGCGGGGTATCAACCCCGAGACGCTTGGCTTCTTTCTGTATTCTTCTCCAGAAGAAACAAAGTACAAGGACATTTCCAATATAATAGATTATGGAGATGCTATCTTCGATACCCTGCTCACCGTGCAGGAACAGCTTATAGTCGGCAGTGAAAAAAACAAGGGAAGGACGATTTTCATCGACGACAAAGGTATCTCCTACGATGATTTTGCCATCAGGGTGGGCGATGAGAAGTACCGAATGCTTTATGAATCGGGGTATGGGGCGACTGAAGCTTTCTTCACCAACCGTTCCAATTGGGAGCAGCTTGTCTCCCAAGTGCAACTTCGTTTTGGATGGCGAGGTATGGGAAACTGAAATCTCGTGGTGACGTACGATTAGGGACGATGCCGACTTGCCGTATTTGCAAAATGGATGCAATATTATAACTAAGTAACTAGATATTTCTTAGGAGACAGCTCCGACATGAAAGAGAGAATTGAACGGCTCAAGGTCGTTAAGAACATTATTAAGACAAATAGAATCGATTCGCAGGAAACCTTGCTGCAAAAGCTTGCAGAAGCGGGCTATTCCGTTACTCAGGCGACGCTTTCCCGCGACCTCAAGTATCTTAAGGTTGGCAAGGTCGCAGATGGACAGACTGGGTATTATTATACGATTCCGTCAGAAGAAGAACGCAAAGAGTCGGAGCGGCACTCCATTCAGGATTTTTTGCGCGGCTATGTGTCAGTAGACTGGAACGATTCCCTTGTCGTGGTGCGCACTTTCTCGGGGCACTCAGACTCTGTTGCCCTGGCGATCGACAATATGGGCATGGACGACGTCTTGGGTACAATCTCCGGCAGAGACAATGTGGTCTTTATCGCGCTCAAACAAGGCAGTACTGGTGAAAGCTTTATAAAAGCTCTTAAAGAGAAGATCCCTGACCTCGACGCTGATTGACTTTCATATACTCGTGTTCTTGAGCAAGATGCTCAATCAAATCAGCCACTTTCCACTCCAGGTTTGAAGGGGTGGTCGTGGCAAATGCCGTATTCTCAGGCTCAATTCCGAGCGCCTTGATGGCGCGCATAATCTGATAAGCCTGCTCATCCGTGTATCCATGAAGCAATACTACCTTAAGGTTGTTGTCCATGGGATTTAGTATAGCCAGAGCGACCGCCCTTTTGCAATCTTGCAGTCACGACTTGCAGCCTTTTCTTGCCACACAGAAGAGGATTTTCGTATATTTAAAAACGAAGAAAGAAAAATACATAACTTCATTCGAGGTGATACGATAATGAATTACGACAAATACACGCTAAAAGCCCAAGAGGCCATTCGGGATGCCTCTTCGCTGGCGCAATCTCATGATAACCCGAATATAGAACCCGAGCACTTGTGCCTTGCGCTCTTGACGCAGGAAGACGGCGTCGTACCTACGCTCCTTGAGCGAATAGGGGCATCGCAAGGGGCAATAGAAACCGGGCTCAATGCTCTCATCAATAAATTGCCGAAAACTTACGGCGCGGCCGCACAATTGTACCTTTCGCCCAGCGCGTCCAAAGCGATTGCAAAAGCTGAGCGCGAGGCTGAGGCCCTCAAAGACGAATATGTGACCTCTGAGCACCTGTTCCTTGGTATTATAGAGACCGAAGGCCCTGTGGCCGATCTCCTGAAATCCAATGGTGTCACAAAAGACCGTGTACTCACTGCTCTGAAGGAGGTACGTGGCACTCAGCGCGCGAGCGACGAAAACGCTGAAGAAAAGTACCGCGTGCTAGAGAAATACACGACCGACCTTACTGCTCTTGCGCGGGCTGGTAAACTCGACCCGGTAATCGGAAGGGACGAGGAGATTCGTCGTGTTATGCAGGTACTTTCCCGCAGAACAAAGAATAATCCAGTACTCATCGGTGAGCCTGGTGTTGGCAAAACGGCTATTGTGGAGGGCTTAGCGCAGCGCATTGTTTCTGGAGATGTTCCCGAGAGCCTGAAAGATAAGAGCATCTTAGCCCTGGACTTAGGCTCGCTTGTGGCAGGTTCTAAGTTCCGTGGTGAGTTTGAAGAGCGCTTAAAGGCTGTCATTCAGGAGATCCAGAAAGCTGAGGGCAAGATTATCCTCTTTATAGACGAGCTCCATACGCTTGTCGGCGCGGGCGCAGCGGAGGGTGGCATGGATGCTTCTAACCTCTTAAAGCCAGCCCTTGCTCGAGGCGAGCTTAGGGCAATTGGTGCGACCACCCTCGACGAATATCGCAAGCATATAGAAAAAGATGCAGCCTTAGAGCGCCGCTTTCAGCCTGTTATGTGCGAGCCGCCGAGTGTCGAATCTACAATTGCCATTCTGCGGGGCTTAAAAGAGCGGTATGAAGTGCACCACGGTGTGCGCATCAGAGATGATGCTCTGATAGCTGCGGCGGTGCTGTCGGACCGGTATATCACAAACCGCTTCCTGCCGGACAAGGCTATCGACCTCATCGACGAGGCGGCGAGCAGGCTCAAGATGGAGATCGAGAGCCAGCCCACCGAGCTCGATGTGATTGAGCGCAAGCTCATTCAGCTCAAAATGGAAGCGCAGGCGCTCCAAAAAGAGACTGATCAAGCTTCCATGGAACGGCTCGAGAAGTTACAGGCTGAAATAGCCGAATTGTCTTCCCAGCGGGATGCTATGAAGCTCAAGTGGGAAAACGAAAAATCCAAGATAAGTGAGATTCGTAGCCTCAAGGAGCAGATTGAGCAGCTCAAAGTGGAAGAAGAGCGGTACTTGCGGGAAGGTAACTTGGCTAAGGCGTCAGAAATCAAATATGGCAAGCTCATTGAAGCCCAGAGAAAGCTGGATTCTCTCACCGCCACAAGTAAAGAGGATGACTCGTCGCGGCTTTTGCGCCAGGAGGTTTCTGAAGACGACGTGGCACGAGTTGTTTCTTCCTGGACGGGTATTCCTGTATCCAAGATGCTCTCGAGTGAGGCACAGAAATATGTTCACCTTGAAGAGACGCTTGGTAAGCGCGTTATAGGGCAAGAGGCCGCACTCAAAGCAGTATCCGACGCGATTCGCCGCAACAAGGCAGGCCTTTCCGATCCCAGACGTCCACTTGGATCTTTCCTCTTCCTTGGGCCTACTGGCGTCGGCAAGACCGAGCTCGCCAAGGCCTTGGCCGAGTTTCTTTTCAATGATGAGAAGGCGCTCACCCGTATCGACATGAGTGAGTACATGGAAAAGTACTCGGTATCAAGACTTATTGGTGCTCCGCCTGGCTATGTCGGATACGAGGAAGGCGGCCAACTTACCGAAGCCGTGCGACGTCGGCCGTACTCAGTGCTTCTTTTCGATGAGATCGAAAAGGCACACCCCGACGTGTTCAATGTCTTCCTGCAGGTTCTGGACGATGGCAGGCTCACTGATGGTCAGGGCAGGGTGGTGGACTTTAAGAACTGCATCATCATCATGACAAGCAATATCGGTTCCGACCTCATTCTTGAGGCCAGGAATATGGATGAGGTTCGACCTCAGGTCGATGCGATGCTGAAGTCCACCTTTAAGCCTGAATTTCTCAACAGAATCGACGAGGTTGTGCTGTTCGACAGGCTCTCCAAGGATAAGATTCTCTCCATTACGGATTTGCGGCTTGCCGAGCTGGCCGAGCGTGCAGCCCAGAAGGGTGTTACCCTCAAAGTGGCGCCAAGGGCGCGCGAGCTTATTGCAAATCGCGGATACGACGAGCGCTTTGGCGCAAGGCCACTCAAACGGGCTATCCAGAATCTTGTGGAAGACCCGCTTGCCACAATGATCCTTGACGGCGAGGTCGGCGATGGCGACACAGTCAATGTGGACGAAAAGGGCGGCGAACTAACGTTCGACGTAATTCGGGCCGCCGCACAGGAGGCCTAAACGCCACGGCTCGTTGGGATTTCCGGATTCTACGTTGGGATTTCCGGATTCTAGTATTTGACTGGAACGAGCGTGTGATCCTGAAGGGGCTTTCCCTTCAGGATCGAGTCCACAAGCTTCTGTGTGGCTTTAAACATACCCTCGTCGTTGTCCTTCAGGACAAAATCGAATCGGGCCCTATTCATTTCGTTTGAGACCTTACCAGACTGTTCCCATGTCGTCGTGTCGGCCATGAATGCAACGCCATCAAGCCTGCTTATTGCTGCCTGAATAGAAAGCGCGGCATCGTCAATAGCACAGACGACCACTTTTGTCCCTTTTGCAGTCGAATCCGACAAAGCTCCCTGTAAAGCTCCCACGAGGTCGACTGTCTGCAAGTCTGGGCCAAACCGGTGCACTTCCAGATGAGGAACTGTGTCTAAACCAGTGTGTGGCTCCCCGCTGCCTGTAAGATTGGTCTTACCAATACCTTCTTCGAACCCCGCTTTAAACGCGTCGAGCGCTTCTTTTCTGCGCAGGAAGTTCTCTTGAAAGACGATGCTACACTTTGCGTCAACATCTCCCTTACGAATGGCCTTTTGCACCAACTGGCCAGCCTTTTGGCCCATAGTTCTATATGCCGTCGCGTAATCGTATCCAAGCGTGAAAATACGCGGAGGTCGAGCGTCTACCACTCCATCCGACTCTGTTGCTCTATCCGAGAAAGGTTGGATTTCAGAACCTGTGTATGGCACAATAATGTTGGCTACAAGCTCCTCGGTCAAGTTTTTGGCCCTTCC
>JBDKTP010000057.1:0-19759 GCA_039680115.1 Rectinema sp. | reverse complement strand
TTGGATCCGTATTGGCGGTATCCGGAGACCCCAAAAACCACCAGGAGCTGTTCCTTTGTCTCGTCCCGGACAAGCTTACCAATATTATTCCACAGTTTTACATGCATCGGAGCCACTTTGTAGATTTTGTCGTAGAAAACTGAAGCAATGTCAACCCAGAATTTATAGAAATCTCCTGATATCTTCGCCTTGACCTTGTTAGTCATCTCGGCAACATACGCATCCAGGCCAATGCTGGCTATGTTGAACGCATAGCGTGGCATGCCTCCACCGGATGACGCAGGTGTCACACGCACGGCAGGTCGACGTGCGAATTTGACCGGCTCCAAAAACCGACCGAGCGCCGTAATGAGGTCTCGACCTTCGGAGCCGTCGTTGCCTGTACCCAAAGGTAAACGCAAGATGCCGAATCGGTCTTTTTCAGGCTCAGGAAGCAGAGCAATGCGCTCAGCGGCTTCCAAACTGGTGCCATCTCCTCCTGCCGTTATGATGATGTGACGTTTGCTTCGCTGGTGAGCATCGTCTCGAAGGGGTGCGTCCACATGCGTGCTGGAGGAAAGGTCTATGAGCTCCTGCATTATGGCAGCGGCGTGCCCTTCCCGCTCGGTAAGATGGAGTCGTACTTCCACGGATTCTTTCCGTTTTTGAAGTTTTTGCGCTTTTTCCACGAGCTGCTTGAGTTCAGCATCGCGAAGTTTTGTGTAACGCTTGAGTTTAAAACCGCCAGCAACAGGGTTAGCGATAATATCGACAACGAGGTTGGAACCAGGAAAGGCAGGCGAGTGCGAAAGTATAGTCTTGATGCCATCCGTCAATTCTTCTGGAGACATATGAGCAGGATAAGCCTGTTGACTGAGGTTGTCCACAGGGCTCATTCCGCAACACCCATGTCATTGTCAGATGCTTGACCAGCGGTTTGGCTTGCAGGTATTTTTTCGTTTATTTCATTTATGGCCTTGTAAATAAAGGTCAGGTCTTCACCTTCAAAACCTAGACGCGGCGTTAAACGGGAGAAGAAATTCTGCACAAAATGTTCCATCCGTGAGACCTGGTCGACATATTCGGACTCATGGTTGAGTAGCATGACCGTGCAAGGCAAAGGTTTGTTGTAGGTACCGATGATCCTAAACCCTAACTTTTCGTACATTTTGACAAGCTTGGTCTCGTCGCTAAAGACGTCGAGGAATATTTTGTTGACGCCGCGACCTCGAAGATACAAGTAGGCAAGCACCATAAGGCTAAACGGGATTATGCTGCCGCGCTCGTCTTTCGAGATTGCAAGCCGGTCTATTTCCGCATAAGGCGTTCCGTCCTTATATGGCGAAAGATCGAAATTCTGTTCTATTGGAACGGAACCTTCGACTTCACTCAAGTGCAAAGTAGTGGTGCCTATCGGCTGCAAGCCTTTGTAAGCCAGGATATGGAAGGCCTTATCGTCTTCTTGCCGATGGATAGTTTCTTCCAAATAGCCTTTTTCGCCGACCAGGATCTTCCTTTGCAGATAGAAGCTGTCCTCAACCTGCCGCGGCTCCATGGCATGAATAAACCGAATTCTATTCTGGTCGACGTTAGCAACTGGCAACACGACTCTGAACTGTGTCCCTTTGCCTTCCTTGGAGTCCAAGGTGATCCGTCCACCTGCCTTGGACACAATATGATAGGCTATACTTAAGCCAAGGCCTGTCCCCGCGCCTGGGTCTTTTGTAGTAAAAAATGGGTTAAACACGTTGTCTAAATTCTCCTCTTTGATGCCCACGCCATTGTCCTGAACAGTGGCAATCACGTCCGATCCTTCCTGTTTTAAACCAAGAGTGAGAATGCCGTCACCATTCATGGCTTGCACCGAGTTTACAATGAGATTAAGAAACACCTGCTGTAACTCTGTGGCGTTAGCCTGCACCGGATCCGTCTTCTCGAAGTTCTTTCGCACCGTTATGGTGCTAAAGTCCATTCCACGCATAGCCATTTTGAGGGAGTTTTCCATGACATTGGCGATGTTGACATCCTCTGGAGCGCTTTTGTTCTTGTGCGAGTAGGCCATAAGCTCGCTTATGACCTCGGCTGCATTTTGCGCGTATCGGATAATGTCCTGGGTGTATTCCTTGAGCCGAGGATTATCGGCCGTTTCCGGAAGGATAAGATCCGCCGTTCCAAGAATTGCACCGAGTGGGTTATTGATCTCGTGCGCTATCCCGGACACAAGCGTTCCAATACCGGCCATTTTTTCGGACTGAATAAGCTCCTCTTGTAATGTCTTCTGTTTCGTGATGTCCTGAAAGAATTCGAGGAAAATGGGGGTAGAGTTTTCTGGCACATTGATTGGGTAGAAATTGAGTGCAAACGTCAGAATTCCCTTGCTATCCTGACGCTCCGTACTAAACGGCATTCTGGTGTGCAGACAGTCTTGGGCCTGGCATTCGAGGCAAGGCCGGTCTCTGTTAAAGAACATCTTGTAACACTTACTGCCGATCAGTTGCTGTCCAGACTGTTCCACATACTTGCTGGCCGCGTAGTTCGCTTCGATGATGTTGTAGTTGATATCCTGAATGGTAATGGGCGTGGTAATTCCGTTAAAGAAAGCTTCGAGTTTGTTTCTACTCACTTCTAACTGGTTATTGATACTCTGCAAGCGCTTTTGCTGCGTCTTGAGTCTTTCAAAGCTAATCGCGTTCTCCAAAGCGACCGAACACTGCACCGCCAAGAGTAGCATAGTCTCCATATCGGACTGGTTGTAATAATCTTTGGTGAGCTGCGGCCCCAGCACTAGAAAACCGTTAAGGCGATCCTTGAACTTAAGTGGCAGCACTAAAGATGTTTCCACAGTTTGACTTTGCTGTTCATCCTCCAGCGTAACCTTCATCGGATTCTGCGGATCGTAGAAGTAGAGCTCGCCTTTCTTTTCCTGCTGAGGCTTGGTCACAAAATATCGAACGAGTTCGCTGCCGCGCTGCAAAGTGATAGAAAGCCTCTGCTCATCGATGATGGTGTCTCCGAATGGCAAGTTTTTGGCTGCGTTCAGTTTATAATTGCGGTCGGTAAAGTCATTCACCAACATAAAAGCCCATTCCAGGTTGAATATAGAGAACACCTTGTCAATGGTTACCTCGCCCAATTCCTGCATATCGACGATGGATGTCAGGCTTTCCGAGAAAAGCCGAAGGCTTTTGTAGTCGCCGTATGTCTTACCACCGTAAAGCCTCTCCAGGAAAAAAGTTGCAGTGCTGCGCACTGGGGAAGACAGGATGGCAGTAATAAAGCCTAAAACAAGTGCGATCAACGTAATTCGTGAGACAGCCATAAGATTCTGCAAACGAAACACCGCTGTCAGCAGAAGCAGGAACATTGCGCTCATGAGGAGAGTCATCAGAAAAACAAGGAAAATATTAACGACTTTCGAAGAATAGTGTATCAGTCTATATTTATACACTGAGTAAAAAATTATTATAGCATTTACCGTCGTGGCGACAAGGTCGATGGGGTATTTCCCTAAAGGCTTGTAGAGGTTGAGCGCTACGCTGCAGACAATGATGATAGCTCCGATCAAAAGGAGTTTTAGGGTTTTTCTCTTGAATTTGTTAGTACATCGCCTGAGTTCGCCAAGCAAAACGTAAATGGAAAGCACAAAATAAAAGTACAGAATCGAGTAGGCAAGCCATGCACCTTTGCCGAGCTCGTAAAAGAAGTTGCCGTCGGGACCAAAGCCTGCAGATGAAACAACAGCGCCCTTAACATCAAGATAAATCAGAAAAAGATAGATGATATAGCCGGCTATGGACAAAAACTTATAGCGTTTCTTGTCTATACCAAGCAGATTGATCATCGTCGTAAAAAAGGCTACAGGCCCTCCGAACATACCAACCAACATCACTTTGTTCCAGACAATCGGGGTAAAAAGCCCTACATTGGCGTGCATCATAAAGGAGCCAAAACTCCAGAGGGTCATGAAGGCCATGTAGAGAAGGAACGAGATATCGACTCGCTCTTTGCGACTATAGAACCCAAATACAATAAAAGGAACGTGAACAAAAAATGCAAAGGCCGGTATTAGCGATGAAACGTCAAGAACCATCGATGTACCCCTACGACCTCACAGAGCTAGTAACTCACAGAGCTAGTAAAAGGAAGAATACTATATCATAATATCGAATACAATGCCAATTATTGTCGGAATATCGGGATTTCTGCTTCTTTTTCTTGCAGATGTACTTGATGTCTTAACTCTGGATAGGGGCGGTGACAAACGGATGCGCAAGATCACAGCTGGTCTCCGCATAGTGGGATATAGTGCAGTGAGTATTCCGCTTCTGTGGGTGGCCCTGAATTTGGATACCCAGACACTATGGTTTTTCTGGCCTGGCTTGCCCAGAGTGACATTGTGGGTCCTCGCGGCATTCTCGCTTGGGATGTTGCTTTGGACAGTCTTCTTTGAAATCAAAACGATACGAAAAAAAAAGGGAGTTGCGGAAGACGCGCTTGTCAGCGAAGGCTCCTATAGCCGTTGTAGGCATCCGGGTTTCTGGTGGTTTGTGGCGCTTGCTCTCTGCCTTGGTGCGCTTGAGCCTTCCGACGACAACGTCCTTATGCTTCTTGTGATGGTCCTGCTTGACCTAATCCTGGTTTGGGTCCAAGATAGTATTTTGTTTCCGAAACTCTTTGTAGGATATGATGGGTATAGAAAAACGGTTCCCTTCTTGATTCCGCGCAGATTGCGGCACAAGTCCACATAGACAACTACATGAGGGGAAGTGGCAAAACAATAAAAACGTGCGAGAAGTGCTTTAAATCTAAAAGTAAGGGAAAAGTATGGAATCAGTGCAGCACACTGTCTTGATTACGGACGACGACCCGGCAATTCAAAAAGTATTGTCACTCGGGCTTCAGAGAGCAGATTTCGATGTAAAGATTGCACACAATGGGCAGGAAGCACTCGATCTGCTGGCGGACAACCGGCTGGATCCAGAGTGCATTCTCTTGGATATACGCATGCCGGTGATGAATGGGCTTGTCGCCCTGCCAAAAATCCGGGCACTCAAACCGATGACGCCTGTTATCATGCTTACCGCATACAATGATCTTTCTACAGGTTTGGAGGCTATGAAGAATGGTGCCTTCGATTACCTGGTAAAACCAAGTCGCCTTGATCATATAGTTGAAGTAGTCAAGAGGGCGATAAAATATCGCTCGATTGTAAAAGAAAAAGAAGAGCAGGACCGCAAGAACGCCGAATATCAGAGTTCCCTGGAAAAAAGTGTGCAATCCCAGATGATAGAACTCAAGAATACGTACGAAAAACTTCAACAAGCCAATTTCCAAACCGTGTTGGCGCTAGCCGAAGCGATCGAAGCAAAGGACAGTTACACACAAGGACATTGTCAGCGGGTGAGCAGGCTCTCTTTACGCATAGCGAAGCAACTCGGTTTGCCCAAAGACATGGAGCAGCCTCTGCAGTATGCCGCCATTTTACACGACATAGGCAAGATCGGGATTCCTGAGCGTGTACTCAACAAAAAAGGTCCGCTCAACGAAGAAGAAATGGAAGTGATTAAAATGCACCCACTCATCGGTGCACAGATCCTTTCTATCATGGACTTCTTTGCGCCCGCGATAAACGGGGTGCGACACCACCACGAACGCTGGGATGGCAAGGGATATCCAGACGGAGTCGCCTCGGAAGCTATCGATCCTCTGGCTCGGATTATTGCATTGGCTGATACGTTCGACGCCATGGCCAGTACTCGACCTTATCGCGATTCAAAAGGTTTGGACGAGATCCTTTTGGAGATTCGGGCGGAAAGAGGAAAGCAGTTTTCTCCTGTCGTGGTTGATGCGTTCTTCGAAGGCAAGCTTTATGATGAATACAGCGAGACACCATCAGGAATTATTTATCCTACTGAGACCTTCCTGCTGGAGAGCATGAAGAACCCACGCTAATACCACAAGAGTCCGACTCAACATCGCAAAAACCAGCTCTGGAACTCGTTTTAGAGGTAATTAGAAGTAGTAGGTGAACTTCCCTGGTACAGTCTCTCCGGTTTTGTTCCAAAATGAAGCGCGCGTAAAACCGTATTGGACGGCAAGATCCAACTCAGGATCTCCGGAAGACTGCAGAATCTGCACGTCTTTTAGCTGATTGTCCTTGGTGATAGTAAAACCAATGATCACGGGGCTCAGGGTCTTGCCTTTTTTGTATTCGGCCAGAGACATGTCGTATTTCCCGTCGTCTAAAAGAGGCCAGATGAGGCTGCGCTTTTCCAAGGGGACTGCTTTCTTCATCACGTACGTATCACCTTTGAGCTCGTAGCAGGAAAGGAAATCGCGCTTCCTCTGGCTTGCAGTCTCTGGTTTTTCGTTGGCTATGGCTCTTTCGAACACGGACGCCGGCACTGAGCTCGGAAGCGGCATGAAATCGGAGACTGGCACATAGATATTGTGTCCTACTGTTCCTCTAGCTCCGCCAAAAGCTGTCTCTATGCCGCTGCCACGCTCGGCTTTTCTCACTATATAGGAATTCCCTTCTCCCCAGGGAACCATGCCTTGTCCAGGGACATATAAGAACTGATTGGCACTTGTTTGACCAGATTTGGAGCTGCGGGTACCCGAGGGTGTCCATGGCTCCTCGACTTGGGCTTTGTCTTCAGTCTGCGCTGGAGAGTGGTCCTCAGCCACGTTCGCTGCCTGTGTCGGTGCTTGTTGTTTTGGAGGATTCGTATTTGCCTGGCTCGTACTTGGGGGCGCCTTCTGTTCATCCTGGACTGCAGAAACGAGCGCCAAAGGACTTGTGCGCACATCGTTCACAGGATTGGCAATGGCAGGTGGCGACGCTGGGGTGGGTGCGGGTTTGCTGGCCTGAGCTGTAGTAGGTTTTGCCGTTGGTTTGCTCGCTGTCTGCGTCTGGGGCGCCACGGCAACCTTGGGTGCCGCGTTGGCCGGAACTTGCGTTTTCTGCTGGGTAACCGCCGGCTTAGGCAATTGTATGGTCTCACTTTCTTCGCCGACATTCGAAGGATAGACTGAGCCTCGCCCTGACTTTTCCTTTATGGGTCCCTCCAGATTGACGATTACCGTCCTATTGGAGAGAACCAACTCCTGAGGCGGGCTCATGGTTTGGGTGAGAAAAGCTACCAGACCCAGCACTCCATAAAAAGCGACAGTCAAGAACACCGACTGAGTCCAGCGCTTGCGATCTTCTGAGCTGCCAGAACCACCAAACCATTTCATTGCGTGACTTTTTCCTCTCTTGTCATAAGGCTGACATTCTGAATCCCACAGAGCCTAAGCTCATCCAGAACCGATACAATAAGCTGGTAGGATACTCCCGATCCTCCTTCCAAAATGGCGTGGATATTGCTAATCGGATTCTCTTGGATCGAGTCCGAAGTAGTCGAGTTTGCCTGGTTTGTCTGATTCGTCTTGTTTGCGGAGCCCTGAGAGCTTTGAGCCACACCTCCTGAAGCCTGGGGCCCCGCCGCAGGACCCATCGTCGCCACGGCTTGCTGAAGGATGGTTCGAAGACCTGCAAGGCTTGTCTTGTTCTTGTTGACATAGATCTCGTCGTTGGAGAAAACACGTACCTGCAAAACCGAACTGGAAGCGACCTTCTGTGCGGTCTTGGATTGAGGTAAGTCCAAGGATATGCCTGGCGCGGACCTAAACGTAGTGGTGATCATAAAAAAGATAATGAGCTGCAATATGACATCGATGAGTGGTGTCACATTGATTTCATTCCTGGCTTGCAACCTCCGAGTGCTCATACTTCCTCCGGATCGTCATCCTTAGCCTTGCCATTGGCGGAATTTATGAGAAGCACCAGGGAGTTGACCTGACTTTCCAGCCTGATGAGGATCGCGTTTACCCGATTGACAAAATAGTTGTAGAAAATCGTGCACGGAATGGCGACAACAAGGCCGCCGACAGTTGTGATCAGCGCCTCCGAAACACCTAAGGCCAAGGCAGTTGGGTCGCTCACCGCACCGAAAGTGCTCAAGACACCAAAGGCTTTCATTGTTCCAGTGACTGTCCCTAAGAGCCCCATGAGCGGCTCAATGCCAATTATGGTTCCTAAGAGCGACAAGCCGCTTTCAAGTTTGGGAGCCTCCAAAGAGGCAGCGTCTTTCAGAATGTCACGCTGGACCATCTCAGGTTGGTGCCTGTTTTCAATGCCAATCTTGAGCAGCGTCGAGAAGGGCGAAGTATTCTGATCGCAAATAGCCAAAGCTTCGTTGTAATGCCCCTCGTTAAGGCTTTTCTTCACGTAGGTGAAAAGTTTTTCCTCATTTTTCGAGATCTTGTGCAGATACAAGAACCTTTCAATAATGATAACACAGGCGATAATGGAAAAGCCCACGATGGGCCACATGACCGGCCCGCCCTTGACGATAAAATCCAGCATGACAAACTCCTTGAGTAGCAACCTCTTTATTGTTTATCGGAAGTATATCTCCACACTCAATGATTATCCACAAATCTTGCGAAGAGAAGCCGCAAACGCACGTGCACGCGTTGGGGCATTACCGACATAATCCTCGATGTCAAAAAGAGCGGCAATCTGAACAGGATCGAGCCATTTTTGAAAAAAAGAGTCACTGCAGATGCGGTCCAGCAAAGTGTTCGGCTTGCCAGAACGAACTTCTTCCCAGGCAGCAAGAGAATGTAGGCGTAAGCGTTCGTGCGTGTCTTGCCGGTTTGCACCGGCTTTCCCCATCGCCATAAGCACCCGCTCCGTACAAGCAAAAGGTGCATAGGCAGCCACGTTACGCACAATTGCGACTTCGTTTATGGTGAGCCCCGCGACAATTCGGGTAGCCGTAGAAATCAGCTCGTCGCAGAGCAGAAATCCTTCGGGCAGAATACTGCGCCGGTTGGCAGAATCGTCCAGTGTGCGTTCTAGAAGGGAAAAGGACGCGTCGCCCCATGCAACATCAGAAAGGCTGGCGAGTTGTCGGGCTAGGGAATCTATTTTTTCTGAGTTGATTGGATTGCGCTTAAAGGGCATCGCAGAGGAGCCTACTTGATTTGCAGAAAAGGGCTCCTGCACTTCACCTATTGGCGGCGACTGCAGAAGGCGCAGATCAAAGGCCATTTTATGAAAGGCAGCTCCAAGCTGAGAAAGTCTTGAAAGCAAACGGTAGTCCTGCAGGCGTGTATAGGTCTGTGTGGCGATGGGGAAGAAGTCGACACCGAGCTCGTTGCTCAAATCTTGCTCAAAAGTGTCGAGATTCTCCGCGCCAAGGAGCTCAGCGTACGACGCAGATGAACCAACGGCACCCTTAAAGCCTTTGCCCTTTATGTTCTGGCGTAACGACAAAATATCCTGGTAACTCATGAGGAGATCTTGCCCCCAAACGGCAAAACGATAACCCAGTGTCGTCGGTTCAGCAGGTTGAAGATGGGTGTAGGCCATCACTGGCATATCCGCGTATTGGTCTATTTTATCGGAAATCAAAAGCAGTAAGCGCCCCAAACTCTGTAGTACGAGGTCCAAACTTTGTCGAATGCGTAGAGTGTCGGCATTGTCTTCAATGTCCATCGAAGTAGCGCCAAGATGAAGTATACCACCTGCGAGCGGACACTGCTCGGCATATGTCTTGAGTTCGGACATAAGATCGTGATGAACTTCGGCCTCGATTTCGAGGGAGCGTCGCATATCGACATCGTGAACATGGTGCTCAAGCTCATTCAGCTGCGCTTGCGTCACAAGGCCAAAATGTGATTCGACACGGGCAAGACTGACCCAAACTTGGCGCCAGAGCCGGCGTTTATGCTCCTCGGACCAAATGCTGCGCATGGCAGAGCTGCCGTAGCGCCAAGAAAACGGTGACAGATACCCTGAAAAATCATTTCCTGAATGGTCAGTCATGCCTTGACTATAACAGAAATCCTGTTAGTGGCAAAGCGCAACTATTTTGTGCCTTGGCGGTTTTCTTTGAATCAATGCCAGTGGTGGAGGACGTTTAGAAGATGCAAGGCTTCAAGGTCCGACCGCGGCGGAATGGAAGCTCAAGCGACGCTTTTGTTCTCGGGAGGCATTATGAATAGTCTTAACAGCATTTTGGTGGAAGGCAACCTGACTCGCGATCCAAGCACCAAGACTTTGCCTTCGGGCAATCAGGTTTGCGAATTCTCACTTGCAACCAATCGTGTCTATAAAAATGGCGAAGAGGGATACAACAAGGAAGTTTCGTACTTCGACGTCGAGGCTTGGTCAAGGTTGGGCGCGGCTTGTGCACAAAACCTAAGCAAGGGTCGGGGCGTAAGGGTGGTCGGTAGATTAAAGCAGGACAGATGGCTTGATCCGGACGGAAAGCCAAAGGCGCGCGTCAAGATTGTAGCTGAACATGTGGAGTTTAAGCCTGTTAAGCCAGAAGGGGAAGCACAAGCCAAGACCCAAAGCAAGCAATTAGGCGAAGAGGACGAGGATCAGGAAGAAGGGGACGAACTTCCTGCAGAGTCGGTTGTCTTTTGACCAAAGGAATACGGGCTGATGCTCGTTGACGCTTCCTGGGTTGCAGCCTGAAGCAACTGCAGGAAGCGCTCCTTAGTCTCGGGGTTGCGCATTCGGGCGGAAGGGCCAGAGATACTTATGGCGCCCGCAAAATCGGACCCAGGCAAATGGAGCGGCATGGCGTAACAGGTGAGCCCAACTTCGTACTCTTCATGGTCGACACTGTAACCAAGGGTTCGAGTGCGCAGAGCTTCACGAACAACATCCTCTGGCTCGGTTAAGGTTGCCTCGTTGAATTTTGGCAAAGGACCTGGACCCAGTAAGGCACGGATATGATCCTCGGACAACTGCGATAGGATGGCTTTGCCCACACCAGTGCAATACAGCGGAAGTCGATCGCCTGGCGAGACTCTCATGCGCAGGCTATGGTTAGATTCGGTGCGGTCCAAATAGATGGCGCTGTCCCCTGCAAGGCAGGCCAAGTTACAGGACTCTCCTGACTCCCTTGCGAGACGCTCCAAGATTGGCCGCACTTTTTCCACGATAAGAGCACGAATTGGCACTCTGCTGCCAAGTTCGAAGAGTGCGAGCCCTAAAGACCAGCCTTCTGGCCTGCGCTCTACAATACCACGCGACTCCAATACCGACAGGTATCGAAGCGCCGTAGCTTTGTTCATGCCTGTCTCTTTAGATAGTCGCGCCAAGCTCACGCTGGATCCTGTACGGGCGAGATAGAACAGTAGATCGATCGCCTTGCCTGCAGACTCACTCATTGTTAGGCCTCTTAGGGCTGGTACAGCCAGAAAGAACCTATAGTTCTTGTAAACCCAATCTCCATGGTTCTGGTTGTCCAGAATAGTTCAAAAATAAAAACGTCATTTCAATTAATGGAGAATATAGTGCGGAAAATTAAGAGTCAAGCATATTATTTTACGTCGAGCGTATAATTATTGACGTCAAACGCCCTTTGGGTTCGGCCATTCGTCTTTACTGGCGTGCCGCATTTTCCTCGGTGTAGAAGCCATCTTTCCAGTTAAAACGGGAAGTTCCATCCAGGACAAGGGCATCTTGTGCGGCCTTGGCTACATTCTTGTAAAGCGCTTTGGTTGGATCCGCATTCGATACATCCAGAACGAACTTATTGATGTGTTCCTTCCGCAAGAAAGGCGTGCGGTCAATTATGGAGAAAGGCACCTCGGGGACAACGACACTGTAATCTCGTCTGCCGCGCAAAGTGTAGGCAGAACCATCCCTGTCAACAAAGCGTTTCGATTCGTATTGGGAAGAAAGATCCGCACGAATCCTGAAGAGTGGCGGATACGAGAACACGACTGGCATAAGCGCGGAAGGCGGAACCACCTCGGCGAGGCTCAAGAGATCCTGTTTAGAAATCTCCAACGGCGGGATGAGGCAGCGAACACCCTGTTCAAACAAGAAAGTCGCAGACCAGACATTGAAAGCATAAAGCCAAGGACCCGCAATAAGCTGTACTGGCATGCCCCGCAAGAAACTAAAGTGTCCAAGGTTATTCACGACGATCGTCTTAACACCTCGAGAAACCCAGTAGGCAACTTCTTTTTCGAGCCAAGCCGAGTCCGCCTCCGGGTAGTAAGGATCCAGCCATAGGATGAGCTTGTCACGCTTGTATGGTATCGTCTGTTCGTTCTTTCTGAGCGAATCGGCGTTCAATTTATCGAAGACCAACATCGCCTTAACGGGATTCAGTGCGAGCACCGCATGAAGGTCGGCAGTCTTGCCCACAAGAGCATAGAAACCATCCGGCAAGCCAGGCTGGCCTTTAGACGAGGACTTGTCCTTCGCGGAAGACTGATCCTTCTCTTTTTGTTCAGGAAAGTGGGGCCATGGAGCACGATCCCTCGACGGAAAGGCGTGAAATGAATCCAGGTTATGGGGTAGAAACGGTTTATAGCGTTTCGCCATAGATGCGGTCTGCAAAAGATAGACTTCGTCGTTCTGGCGCCAGTCGCCGTCGAACTTGACAAGCATGCCGCTTGGATCGCGCCGAATGCCCTTAACCTTGGCGGTTATGCGGCCAGAATCATCGTGGCGATGGATTCTGATGGAGTCGCCCTCGGCAAGGCCATCAAAAGTCGGCAAAAGGGCCCACGGCTCGCCATCGATGGACCTGCTATCTTTGATCTTGCCTAAGCGGATGCCCGTTCCGCCAGCCTGGTTTGGATGAATGTAATTCGGCCGCCAGGCGTCAGAAGAAGCAGCCGGAGATGTGTCCTGCGGTTCGCTTGTCGCAGCATCTGGAGCGGTCTCAAACACGAGAGAATCTTGCATGAGGGGAGGCGCGGCCATAAGTGGAGGCGCGGCCATGAGGGGAGCTTCAATGAAAAAGGTCGTTTTTGGACGGGCAAAGTCGGCCTGTAGCATGCTTTTTGCCTTGACAGTCGCCTTTTCGCGATCACGCTCCCAATTATCGATGAGGTAACGATATGCGGAAACTACTGTGCCCACATATTCCGCCGACTTCATTCGCCCTTCGATCTTGAAGGAGTAGACCCCGGCCTCGATCAGATCAGGAATATAGTCGATCAGTTGCAGGTCATCAGGCGAAAAATAGAAGCCCTTGCCTGTATCAGAATCGTAAAGGCGGCGGCAGGCCTGCGTGCAGGCGCCACGATTAGCGCTTTTTCCACCAAGGTATGAAGAAAAAAGGCAGAGCCCCGAGGCGCTGACGCAGAGCGCGCCGTGCACAAAAACCTCAAGCTCCATCGAGGTGTTCTGGCATACCGAGCGAATTTCGTCCAGAGAAAGCTCACGGGCCAACACCACCCGCTTAAAGCCGAGCCTGGACAAGAAATTGCACCCTTTTGCGGAGGCGACGTTCATCTGAGTTGAGGCGTGTAAGGCCAAGTGCGGAAAGTTTTCCCGCGCCATTTTGGCGACGCCCAGATCCTGGACTATGATGCCGTCCGGCTTGACCCGATCCAAATATTGAAGAAGCTGATAGAGCCTGTCGGCTTCTCGATCCTCAAAAACGGTGTTAACCGTAACGAATATCTTCTTGCCCTGATCATGGGCGACTTTGAGTGCAGCCTCCAGCTGATTAAAGGCAAAATTCGTGGAGCGCATTCGAGCATTAAAAGAGCGCAACCCGAGGTAAACCGCATCGGCACCTTCGCCAAAAGCGGCGGACAGAGCCTCTACCGAACCGGCAGGGGCGAGTAATTCAACACTTTTCACACTAACTTTATAGATGCTAATGACCTTCTGTTTCAAGATGGCAAGCCAGAGGGTGCTGGCCAGAAGCTTGCCAACAGTTGCAAATGGAAGCGTTTTCTGTATATATTGTCATTCGTTACTTTACACTGGAGCAAATGATGGACCTTCGCACGACACGCAATATCGGAATTATGGCGCACATAGACGCCGGAAAGACAACGACAACTGAACGTATGCTGTTTTACTCGGGCAAAACATATAAGATAGGCGAAGTCGACGATGGCGAAGCCACCATGGACTGGATGGAACAGGAACAAGAGCGGGGAATAACCATTCAGAGCGCAGCCACCACCACCTTTTGGCGCGGCTACCAGATCAACATCATCGACACGCCCGGACATGTGGACTTTACCGCGGAGGTGGAGCGCTCCCTGCGGGTTCTGGATGGAGCGATTGCAGTTTTTTGCGCAGTGAGCGGCGTTGAGCCACAATCCGAGACGGTCTGGCACCAGGCAAACCGGTACAATGTGCCACGCATAGCGTACGTCAACAAAATGGACAGGCTTGGGGCCGATTTTGATGCTGTCCTTGATGATATGCGCGCAAAACTCGCAGCCAACCCTGTGGCAATCAACTATCCGATAGGCAAACAGGGCGGATTTGAAGGCGTCATAGACCTTCTTTCCATGGAGGAAATTCGGTGGAACGAGGATGGTCAGGAGATGACCCGCAGCCCTGTAGCGCCGGAACGATTGGAGGAGGCTAAAGCCCGCCGCGAAGCGCTCATCGACGCCCTTGCGACCTTTTCAGACCAGATCACACAGCGCTACCTGGAAGGGCAGGACATTCCGCACGAATTGATTGCCTCAGAGCTGCGCAAGGCGTGCATCGCGCAAAAGTTGGTGCCGACGCTGTGCGGCGCTTCGCGGCGGAATATGGGGGTGCAGCCATTACTCGATGCGGTGGTCGATTATCTGCCAGCTCCGGACGAGGTTGCTCCTGCCAAGGCGTTCAATCCAAAGAAGGAAGAAGAGATCGAAGTGCCCTGTAAGCCCACAGGTTACCCGCTCGGGCTTGTTTTTAAGGTACAATGGGATAGAGAAGCTGGGCCTTTGTGCTATGTCCGTATGTACTCAGGCTCAATTCACAATGCTTCGACCGTGTATAATGTTTCGAAAAAGAAGCGCGAGCGCATAACGCGGCTCTTGCGTATGCACGCCAATAAGAGCGAACCAGTGGACTCACTCAGCGCCGGCGATATCGGGGTAATTGTGGGCATGAAGCTTGCCCAGACGGGCGACACCATTGGTACAGAGGGCTGGCCGGTATTGCTCGAAAAGATGCACTTCCCAGAGCCGGTCATCTCGGTTTCAATCGAACCTAAAACCTTGTCGGATCGTGAAAAACTAAAAGAGACGCTCGATATTCTCTCGCGCGAGGATCCAACGTTTCAGACAAAAGAAAATGAAGAAACGGGCCAACTGATTATTTCAGGAATGGGCGAACTTCACCTGGATGTTCTCGTGACGCGCATAATCAAGGACTTTAAGGTGCAGGCGCGTGTCGGCAACCCACAGGTCACCTATCGGGAATCCATTACCAAGGAAGTGACCCACACAGAAGAGTATAGACGCCTCATTGCGGGCAAGGAGAATACGGCCAAACTCACCATTGTTGCCTCTCCGTTGCCACGTGGTACAGGCAATGTGTATCGAAAAGCGGTGCGCGCGCCTCAGGTACCAGACGAGATTTTCGATGCAATCGAACACGGAATTAACTCGGCGTTCGAGAGTGGCATTCAATTCGGTTACCCTGCTGTAGACATTGGAATCACACTCACCGACCTTGAGTACAACGAGCTCACCTCGACGCCTTTTGCGTTTGAAGCCTGTGCCAACATGGCCTACGACGAAGCATGCAGGGCAGCCTCGCCAGTGTTGCTCGAACCGATCATGAAGGTTGATATCTTTACGCCAAAAGAATTTGTTGGCGAGGTTATGAGTCTTGTTTCACAGAATGGTGGAATAATCCACGGTTCCGAGACGAAAGCCACTGCTGAGGTGGTACATGTCGAGGCGCCGCTTGTAAATATGTTCGGCTTTACCACGAGTCTGCGCTCTGTCTCGCAGGGCAGGGCGTCGTTTAGCATGGAGTTCAGCCACTTCGAGCCCAAAAAAGAGCGCTAGAGGTCAGCGTAGATTTGAATCACAGCGCGTGACGGCGAACGTTACCTCCGTAGGGGGCTTCTTACGGCATACATGCCTTGAGCCTGAGCCCCAACGGGAGGTCGCATGCTGTTTTGCCTTCTCTGCGCCCTGGTGTTCTCTCTGCTTGCGGCAGGGCCAGCGCCCGCCGCGCAGACCGCCGAGTCCCTCCAGTACCAAATTGTCCCGCGCCAGGCCCTTCCCACCTCCTGCGGCTACGCGGTCTGCGCGGCTGCTCTACGGCTCGCCGGATGTGATGTGGCCCTTGCCCCCGGGGAAGGCGCCCAGCGGAGTGCCGCATACCCTGCCACAGCCCCTTACTCGAACCTGGCTGTAGACGAAGCCCTTCTTCTTGCCCGCTATGGGCCTGTGGATGGCGTAAACGTACCCGAGCGCCTCAGCCTTGCCCAAATCTCTGCCATCCTTGCCGATTTCAATGTGCCGTCGGCCACACTGAAAGGCAGTTTGAGCAACACCATTCTGCCGCTCCTGGAACGTGGCACTCCTCTCATTATTCACTATGAACACCCAGTCCAACACTTTGCTCTTGCCCTTGGCGCGGATGCTGACCAAATTTACGTGGCTGACCCAGCCGATGGCCTTACCTCCCTCTCCTACCCTGAACTCGAGCGAAGAATGTCAGGCTACTTCCTCGTTCCGCTGCCCTTCCTGCGGACGCCCTTTATGACGATACCACCGCTGACAGAAACTTCAAAAAGGACAGCAACTTCAAATGGGATAGTAGATTCAGCCACCATCGCGCCCACCAATATCGAGGCGGCAATCGCTTTTATCAAGAATCGCAACGCCTTACTCAAGACAAGTATCCCTGTGTCAGTGCCCACCACTGGCCCGGCCCTTCAGAAATCCGAACCCTTTGCCAACACCAATCTGCATTACCGCCTCAGCATGAGCCTCGAGGCTCTTCCTTCTGAGTCGGAGTCTCAAACTGTGCCCGGCATTCTTACGAGCCTCGTATCTGCCCGTTTTTTCCCCCTCAATCCACAATTGTCGTTTGATATTGAGACTCCACTTGGAGCGTCGTTCGACATCGCGTGCAAGGCCTTGCCCTTACAGCCCGAATTTGCCCTTGGCGCCCTCTATTGGACATCCGAAGGACATGGAATCTGGGCGTGTTTTGATGCAAAGAATACTATCGGCGGTTGGGCATTTTCTCCATATCTAGGTTATTACGCTTCTAAGCTTGCGAGCCCCACGTTATTTACATCGAAATTCGGTCTGGGGCTGGAACTCGCAGATCGAGCATCCCATTCCAATATTGCTGATATTGCTGAACCTGTTGAATCTGCCCTCTCACACAGCACCGGAATCAAACTGGCCACCATCTCGCTTAAATCCCGACTCACCTTGGAATACGCCCTCACCGGAAGCCTCTGTACCTATGCGAGCATTGACCAGACATTCCTCTATGCGATTGGAGATTCGTCAGCTGCTTCGTCGCTCGCGACTTCGCAAGGTTTTGAGTCGAGGTCAAAAGGGAATCTGGCATTTACGCAGGGCCGTCGATCCTTCTGGGATGCGACCATTAAGGGTGGCATCAGGATCCCTGTGGGGAATTTTGTCTTGAGCACAGGCGCCATCGTAGGACTCAGCGCGTACTCGCCCAAAGGAGGCCTCTATGTAAGCGTTCAACATTGAGTCGAAATGGCGCCCATCAGTCACAGCATCGACGCAGCACGAGGGTTGAGATCATTTTATTTAAGTTGTTCTGCAATAATGAATAAATGAATAAATGTCGATTTAGCTAAAGTTAGCTGAAGAGATTTGAGCTTAGAAATTAGAAACAGGACAGAATATATGCGCCAAGGAGCGTCTCGATCTTGTAAAGCTCCTCGACATTTTTGAGTCCCTCGTTCTGACGCAGTTGTTTGTCTAATTCTCCGACATACCAGAAAAAAAGACCAAACTTTGGGTCGATGCGGAAAGCATATTCCAGAAAGTCCGGGGCACGCCCTGCTGAACCAAAGAGCAGCGAAGGCACCGCTTTGGCTATGTTCACAAAACGTCTAAAGGCAAACGCCATCTTGCCGTCGCGATAGTCCTGGATGAAGATACTGACGTCTTCAAGAAGCATTTCCTTGGGCTTTTCGTCGGCCTCGTTGACCCAAGTGCGGTGCACCAAAAGCTCGACGTTCTCGCTGAACACGCGCAGAAGGTGGAACGAACGGATAAGCCGCTGATCTTCGGTGCAATTGAAGTAGAAGGCGAACTCTCCGGGGTTGCCAAGCACGTCCGCAAGCGCGATTGCACAAGATTCCCGTTCCTGTCCTTCTGACGCCACAAGGGCGTGGAAGAGCTCAGGCGCTTTGCGTTCCGAATCGCTAAGCAGGGACTCGATCACAGACGGCTGGGCATAATCCATAGCTGTACGATGTCGAAAACCCCACCTTTTGGTCAAGGGGGTAGCATCCGCACGCAAAATGGCAGATACTTTGCCCTATGGTGAACAGCATGAATGACATTCATATTGACACAGATGATGGCGTGGGTTTTGGGTTTATTCCACCTGAGTTTCTGAAGCCCGGCGAAGACGAATATCGCATTAGAAACATTCAGTTTGCCGAACAAGGCAAGTCTCCCGATACGCTCAGACACTTGAGCGCCGCAGAGCTCGAAGTGCTTATCCGCAACCACAACACCTCCGACGACTGGAAGGATTTCTATGTTACCGATCCCTTCAACCCCGAATTATTGAGCAACAATTTTTTCGCAGGCCTTATCCGCTTAGGCAAACTCGAAAAGGTCTCGCTCGAACACCACGACCTTCAAATGTTCGCAGGCATCAACAATTCGCATATCATATCCTGCGACATAGGCGACAATTGCGCCATCAGCAACTGCTCATACCTCGCCCACTACATCGTGGGTGACAATTGTATCTTGCTCGACAATTCCGAAATCCACGTCTCAAACCACGCCAAGTTCGGCAACGGCCTCGTCATGGATGGCGAGAATCCAGACGTACGCATTACCATCGATGTGATGAACGAGGCAGGTGGGCGCAGTCTCCGCCCGTTTAATGGCATGAACTGTGCGGACGCCTATCTTTGGGCAAAATATCGGGACGACGAAGCGCTCATGTCGGCCTTTGAACGCATGACCGACGCCATGTTCGAGCGTCGTCGCGGGCGCTACGGCGTCATTGGCAAAGCCTCCGTGCTCAAGTCCAACCGCATCATCAAGGACGTGGCAGTTGGGGAGAGCGCCTACATCAAGGGGACCAACAAGCTCAAAAATCTGACGGTCAACTCCCGCGACGACGCGAGGACGCAGATTGGCGAGGGGGTGGAACTTGTCAATGGGATAATCGGTTTTGGCTGCAAAATATTCTACGGCTGCAAAGCGGTTCGTTTTGTCATGGGCGACAATTCGTCCCTCAAATATGGCGCACGGCTCATCCACTCGGTGCTGGGCGAGAACTCGACAGTCTCCTGCTGCGAAATCCTCAATAATCTCATCTTTCCTGCACACGAGCAGCACCACAACACGAGTTTTCTCATAGCCTGTCTTATCAAGGGACAGTCGAATATGGCCGCTGGCGCTACGGTGGGCTCCAATCACAATTCGCGCGCTCCAGACGGCGAAATCGAAGCGGGGCGCGGCTTCTGGCCCGGGCTTTGTACCTCGGTCAAGCACTCTTCGCGTTTTGCCTCGTTCTGCCTGCTTTCAAAAGGCGACTACCGCTATGAGCTCGACATACCTTTCCCGTTCTGCCTCGTGGACAACGACTACAGGCGCGACTGCCTGGTTCTGGTTCCAGCCTACTGGTGGACCAACAATCTGTACGCCCTCATGCGCAACGAATCCAAGTTCAAGGCGCGCGACAACAGGTTCAACAAGACCATTGGGTTCGAATATTCGCCCTTTGCACCGGACACTGCAGAAGAGATTCTTAGAGGTA
>JBDKTP010000056.1:0-48241 GCA_039680115.1 Rectinema sp. | reverse complement strand
GGCCATCCGGCAGGAAATCGAGCGCGGGGGGCAGGTCTTTTATCTTCACAATCGCATTGATTCTTTGCCAGAGGTGGAACAGTTCATTCGTTCCACAGTACCGGAAGCAATAACAGAATGCGCTCATGGGCAAATGGACTCGGACGACCTTGAGGATATCATGCACCGCTTTATCCATGGTGCCTTCCACGTGCTCATTTCAACTACAATCATTGAAAACGGAATCGATATACCAAACGTTAATACAATAATTATTGATAGAGCCGATGATTATGGTGTTTCACAACTGTATCAGCTTCGCGGGCGGGTAGGGCGTTCGGACAGGCAGGCGTACGCATACCTGCTGTATCCTGATAAGCGTGCATTAAGTGACATCGCCATGAAGCGACTCCAGATTATCTCGGATTTCACGGAATTGGGCTCAGGCTTTAAGATTGCAATGAAAGATCTGGAGATTCGCGGTGCAGGCAATTTGCTGGGTAGGGAACAGTCTGGGGACATTTATGCAGTGGGTTTCGACATGTACCTAAAACTTCTGGACGATGCCGTGAATGCGCTTTCCGGTGCACAGGTGGAAGAAGTCGAGCCCTATCTCGAACTGGAATATTCGGGCTATATTCCGGACAATTACATTGCCGCTCCTATGGTCAAAATGGAGATTTATAAGAAAATTGCCTCGGTTTACAAACAGGAGGACCTCGACAGCCTTCAGGTGGAACTTGAAACGCGTTTTGGACCGATGCCGGATGAGGTACAGTCTTTGCTTTCTCTTGCTGAAATACGCATTCTGTGTCGAAAGCTCTCGGTGGCAACGCTCAAGGAACGAAAAGGCCAGGTTTCGATCGAGTTTTCCAAAGTGTCAAAGATCTCGATAGATCGACTCTTGCGTCTCATTAAAGAGTCAAACGGAAGGGTCAAATTGGACCCTCAGAAACCAAACGCCATTATTTTGCAGACAAAAGCTATTGGACTCAAGGAAAAGAGCGAGTATATAAGGGAACGGCTGGCGTCGCTGTTGTAGATCGCCTAGCCGTGGCATAGCATCTAGCTGGCTCGCTATCTTGTGTTTGAGGGACAGATGCTTGCCTTCTCTCCAAACATAAAGATAGCAGGGGATTTTACAGGCACAAATGGCGAAGATTTCCACTCGTGGACAGTCTTGCAATCTATGTATTCGTCTAAACCACAAATGTTCTGTCCAATTCCTAAATAAAGCTCTTTTGGAAGGGTTTTCAGACAATCTTGCCAAAGAGCCTCGTTTCGGTAAGGCGTTTCAATAAAAATCCTAGTGATTTTGTCTTTACTGAACTGACTTGCTATCTGTCTTAACGCCTGGACTCTCGAGTTCTTTTCCTGCGGCAAATAGCCGAGAAAACAGAAACGTTGAGCATCAAGCCCGGAAGCCATAAGGCCGAGCAGAATGGAGGAAGGCCCTGCGATGGGTACCACTCTGATATTGCGTTCATGCGCAGCCGCCACGAGTGCAGCCCCCGGGTCCGCGATGCAGGGCTCGCCAGCATCTGAAAAAAAACCGCAATCTATGCCGGCCATAAGGTGTGCGCAAGCCGCCATTATATCGTCATGTTGGCTATGCTCGTTTAGTAGCTTGAGTTCAAGGCTGGCCATTTGTTCGCTTGAGCGCAGGCGGGACAGAAGCCTTAGGGCGGTTTTCTCCGACTCTGCTATCAACACGGGCAAGGTTCGGAAGAGTTGCAGCGCTTTTGCTGGGATTTGCTGCCAAAGGAGAACGTCCGCAGCGTTTTCTTTATCGTAAGCCTGCAAAGGCGCTGGCAACAGATAGAGTACTCCACTCATAAAGGGACCAACCTACTTAAGGATTCTTCTACTAATGCATCAAGCTGAAAACTCTTGCGTCCTGTGAGCTTTTCAAAAGCCTCGGAGTAAGCTTCGATTACTTGCTGACTTTCCTTTTGAGAGAGTGGAATACGTCGACCTATTAAAGAGGTCTCGATATCTTTGTTGCGTAATGCATTCTCTCCTGCAAAAATCAATTTGAACGTTCCAATCTTGTTCTGGTCGATATCGGCCATGCAGACGAAGGATGCCGTCTCTGGGCTGGGGAAACGTGAATTGCCGAGTTTCTTTTGAAAGACAAAATTGTGTTCGTGAACGGGAATCCGTACGCGAGTCAAAATCGCCCCATCCGGCACAGATGGCAGACCTTTTTCGTCACACAAATGCCCGAGATTAGCCCATCGACTGGCATGCCGAGAACGCAGCTCAATTTGAGCGTCAAGACAAGCCAGAAAAGGCCAAAGATCCATAAAACGCCACTTGCAGCACAGATTTCCCCCTAAAGTGGCTGCATTGCGAACTGCACCATTGGCTATGGCGTGAATCGCGGCGGGTAGAGGAAATGGAAGGGCGCCTGAGGACAACGACAATAACCCTGACAGTGTGGTTGCACTCCCAACTTCGACATACTGCTCGCTCCTCACGGTTTTTCTAAGCTCTGGTATTCTGGCAATACTTGCTATTTGTTCTGGGAACTCAAGGGTACGCGAAGTCTGCCTACCTGCCAATTCGGTACCGCCAGCCAAGAGTACTATGCCCGAATTCGAAGCCACAAGCTCAAGCAACTCATTGAGGCTGGAGGGATAGAAAATCTCACTTATTCGCACGCTTGAACTTCCTTTTGTTGCGCGCTTCCGCTGCGAGTGCGATCGCTTTGGTGAGCGGCACAGGATCGGTGCAGGTGCACGAGACGATATCAAGCTGTTCCAGAATCTGAGCTGGTTCTGGCATGGGGACGCGTTCCAACAGTTCAGCAATCATCAAGACTTTGGCCTTGTAGCAGAAGTCACATGGAAATGCGGCTGCTTCAGTGAGCGCTTGAACAATGTCTTTGCATTCATCGGTTTTGGAGAAACCTTCATACGTAACAATCGACGTATCCTTGGCTTTGAACGCCGGAGTTATACACGAATAGATCAATCTGGAGTCCATGAATACGAGACAGTGTCCGCAGTTCCCGCTCAAACAATCAGGCACTAAACTTGGGAAATCCCCCAGTTTTTGCAAGACATAGACGAGACGGTCTCCGCTCCTAATCTGCACATGTTGTGCTTTGCCGTTGAGAGTGAAGTCTATTGTCATTCTTCCTCCAGGCGCTTCAAGATGTCACTTCCCTGTAATGGCAGTTGCTGGGGTTCCAGACCAATCGCTTGCGTGAGCGCACTGTAAAAGGCGGGCGGTATGGTGGCAAATGGCAACTCGCCCAAACCTTTTGACCGTGTTGCCCTGTCCGATCCCAAGAATTCGATTTCCATGGTAGGATAGAGGTTGGGAGATATGACCCGCTGATAGAGGTAGCTCTCCTCAGAAACCTTTTCCGGGGAGAATTCTTCTCCAATACACAAATTGAGAGCATTGAGTATCGAAGCCCGGAGAGAAGACAGTGCTCGGTCTGGCATCACAATTCTGCCCGCATCTATCACCATCCATACACAAAGTGGCTGGGCCTCACCTGTGAGTCGGTCGACTTGTATCTCAATTGCAGTTCCACACCAGGAAGCTCCCGCAAAGGGCTGTCCAACAAGACTGTTTTGTTCCCACGTGACTCTTGGAGGAAGCCTGGTCTGGGCTCTGGCGATAATTGGTAGTGACTCTCTGAATCTTCGCTTTTGCAGTGCCCTGCAGGCACGTTCTATCAGTTGATTCACAACGGTTGCCCCACGCGACAAAGTCATAGGACCGCATTGATTCTGATTGTTGCACACAGGTGGCAAGAGACGAATATCCTTTTCGTCCATAGACAGAAACCGAGACGCAGTCGTTTTCCACATCGCGCGCACCGACGGTGAACCCGCTGCGCCATGTGTGTTGATCGTTAGATTGAGTGTTCGATCAAGCGTCACCTCCACGGCGTAGCTGTTCATCGCTGGGATCTGAAAAAATGAGCGGTCACTCTGATAGCCAAGCGTTATTGCGATGCCGCGCACAACGCCTTCCCTGCATCCGGGGTCACGCTTTTTTACGAGCTCGTAGCTTGCGTATTTTCTTTTGTAGTCGGAAAGTTCTTCCAGCTTCTCTGTGATTCTTCGAAATGGAATTTCAGCTTCCAACGGCTCGGCTCCGAAATTGGAATGCCCCTTAAGAAGAATATTGGCGCTCTTGATTTCGGCTGGTGTCTTGGGAAGTACCTTTGCAAGGTGATTGATATGCGCTTCAATTGCAAAGAATGCGTGCGAAGAACCAATGCTGCCTAGTGCGCCGAGTGGAACGACATTAGTCTTGACCGCATAGGCCTCAATTCGAATTGACGGACAGCTGTAAAAGCCGGTAATCGCTGCCATTGCCTGATTGACCAGCTCCTCGGCCATCGGGTTATAAGCCCCGATATTAAGAATCATCACTATGTCAAGCGCCAAAAAGCGACCATTACTGTCAGTTGCCGACTTAATGGTCACCGAACTTCTCGCCTGCTTGGATGTGTAGAGATAGTCTTCCTTTCTGGTAAAAAGAATCTTGATTGGCTTTCTGCAAAGACGTGCCGCAAGTGCGGCCTGACATGCGACTTGGGAGGGCAGCCAGAGCCTTCCGTCCAACGCTGTCCCTATTTCTGTAGTCTTGATTGCAACGTCTGCTGCCGGAACTCTCAAGACTGTCGCAACGGCGTCTCGGACGTGGCTTGGCCACTGAGAAGCGCAGTAGACAACCATCTTGTCGTACTCCCAAGTTGCAAGTGCGCCCATTGGCTCAGAGTAGTGATGATCAAAAACCCCATTGTGGTAAATCCCTTTTTCCACTCTTGCCGCTTTTTTAAAAGCCTCGTCCGGGTCTCCATAAACAAAGGTCATTCGATACGCAATTTGAGAAGAGGCAAAACTTTCCCAGATAAACTGTGGTTCCTGCTCTTCATATGTAAGTTCGACTGCTTCGGCCAGCTCGTCGCAGATTACGGGGTCAGGTCCAACAATCAGCCCCAATGGCTCGCCTCGGTAGCGCACCTGCTCGTCCGCAAATATTGGTAAAATAGGAGAATAGTCTGTTTTACAACCTTCTTCTTCAATGTCTTTGGGTGTGATCATCCTGTAGCCTGCTGGCAGTCTGGAATGAACAACTTGATGGTTTATAGCTTTGGCAGTTCTTGAGCGAATCACTGTAGCAGAGAGCATTTCCGGAACGGAAAGGGTAGTAAGCAATGGCAGATTTTCCAAGTTTTGTTGCTTTGCGATCAACGATTCGTTTCCTCCACAACCTCCAGTATATCGATGCTGAGGTCAAAAACAAACGGCGCATCGGAAAGTTGAGTTTTGATTCTAACACGCCGTTTTCTTCTGTTGACAGAGACTATCATGCCTTCCAGTCCTTCCAAAGCGCCTTTTACTACTTTGATCTTCTTATCTGGTGTAAACGTTATAAGTGACGGCCCAATTTCCTTCCCGAAAGAAAGAAGCCGCGTTATGAGCGCAGCATCGCGATCGTTTAGAGGACTGATGTTGTCAGTAGAAGGTAGAACCCTAACAAAACCAGTCGTACGCCTAAGGTCCCGTATAAAACCTGGAGGCAGTTCATTTTCTTCGTAACTCAGAAAGAGATAACCAGGGAAAAGGCAACTCGTTTGCGTGCTGACCTTGCCCCGTCTTCGCACTCTCATCTGTTTCTTAATATTGAAAAACTGGATGTCCGGCCATTTTGGTGCAATAGCGTCTTTGAAAGCATCCTCTTTTGTGGTCATCACCTGAATAGCAAAAAAACTCATGGTCTGTCCTCAATCGTCAAGAAGTTTAATATATTGTAGTTTTTAATTCGGAATTTTATCACGCACGCCCGTCATTGTAACACAAACATTATTGCTTTGACACATACCAGCTTACAAACTATCATACTGTCATGAGTGACGACGCAAAGAGTAAACGCATTCGCGAACTGGAAAAACTCATTCAGGAAAATCAATATCTTTATTATAACGAACAGCCCGTCATAAGCGACGAAGAATTCGACGCATTGTGGGATGAACTTGCGAGGCTTGATCCAACAAACCCCTTGCTTGCACGGGTCGGTGAGGATAGATCGGAAGGTTGGCCCAAGGTACAGCACGTGATGCCGATGGGAAGCCAGGCCAAGGCAACCACGCCGGAAGCTTTTAGAGCATGGGCGGCCAAAATGCCTTTTGGTCGTTACCTTGTGGAATATAAGCTGGACGGTGCAAGTCTGGAACTCCAGTATAAAGAAGGCAAACTTGAGAGAGCAGTGACCCGCGGGGATGGAACGATTGGGGACGACATAACACCAAACGCAATCCACATAAACGGTGTTATCTCAAGTCTTGTGCAGAGATTTTCTGGCGGTGTACGTGGAGAGATCTTGATGCCTCGCGCAACCTTGAGGCTTAAGTACCCCGACAAGGCAAATTGCCGGAATGCGGCAAATGGCATCATGAAACGCAAAGACGGTGTCGGAAGCGAAGACCTGGACTTGGTCTGCTACGACGCCAAGGGGACAATAGATGGCTTGCCGCCCTTTGGGAATGAGCTTGAAAAAGTCGAGTGGCTGAAACGAATGGGCTTTATGACGGTAGAAGCCCAGCTTTTTGACTCGGTAGAGGAGATTATCGCCTATCGTGCCAAAGTCATGGAACAGCGGCCAAACTTGAAATATGACATCGACGGTTTAGTGATAAAAGGCCTTGAAATCGATGAGGACGACTTGGCAAAGCCACGTCCAGAAAAACAGATAGCTTTCAAATTTAGCCCTGAAGAAGCTGTCACAACCTTGAGAAAGGTCGAGTGGAGCGAAAGCGGCGCCGTTTACACTCCTATCGGCGTTGTAGAACCAGTTCATTTGGCCGGAACCACGGTCCAGCGGGCAAATCTTTGCAATCCAGACATGATACGAACCATGGGTCTAAAAATCGGTTCCAAGGTGGTGATCACAAAACGGGGAGAAATAATCCCGAAAATCGAAACCCTCGTGGACAACTCGATGGCGACCGGCGAAATAGAGATGCCGACGACCTGTGCGGCATGTGGTTCTTCGCTGATAGACGAGGGGACGCGCTTGTACTGCCCCAATCCTGCTTGCCCCAAAAAGACCTTTCACCGTTTGGAAAAATGGCTCTCTATTGTAAATGCAAAGGAATTTGGGTCGGTGATCCTTAAGAAGCTTTTCGACAGCGGTAGAGTCCGGAAGATTCCAGACCTCTATACTCTAACTGCGCAAGAACTTTCGGAATTCGATCGCATGGGACCGACTCTGGCGCAGAAAATCGTGAGGAACCTTCATTCGGTAAAAGAGTTGAGCCTGGCTGAGTTTGTGGCCGGGTTCGACATCGAAGGAGTAGGGGTCCTGGTTGCCGATAAACTGGTGCAGGGTGGATATACCACGCTGGAAGCCTTGCTTGCAGCAAAGCCTGAAGACCTCACATCGATTGAGGGCATTGCTGACACAATGGCGCGCACAATCGTCTCGGGTTTGGCTGAGCGCCGAGAAGAAATGCTCGCGCTGCTTGCGAGCGGGGCAATTACAATAAGGAAGCCCACCTCAACCAAAGCCGGCCAAGAGCAGACGCTTTCGGGCCTTTCGTTTTGCTTTACCGGTGAACTTAGCTCCATGAAACGTGCTGAAGCGGAGAAATTGGTTCGCGACCTTGGCGGCGTCACCAAGTCCTCAGTGACAAAAGGCCTCAATTATCTTGTAACGAACGACCCCAATTCAGGGTCTGAGAAAAACACACGGGCTCGAGAATTGGGTATTCCCATTATCAACGAGCAAGAGTTCTTGTCACTTGTTTCGAGGCCTCATCACGATGCTGTCTAATTTTATATACAATGTAAAGTATGTAAACAACCTTCCGTACATCGAATTCAATGCTTATGTGATACCGCGCTCGCCGGTCTCCAGAATTGATGGTGTTCGGAATGGAGCCCTTTTAATACGCGTCAAAGCGGCACCTGAAGACGGCAAAGCGAACGAAGAGGTGCGACGTTGCATCGCTGACAGCCTTGAGATCCCTCTAAGAAAGGTTCTTATTATGAAAGGCTTTGCGTCTCGTCACAAACTTGTGGCAGTTCCACAGGAATGCGAGTGCCTGCTTTTTGGTGTGATTGGCAAGCCTTGAGCTCGATGGTTAATCTTGAATAGACCAATAGTTCCGGGTTACTATCAGCGTCATGATTGACAGAAAAACCTATTGGAAGCGGGAAGTTTACAGCGCGCTTGTAGAGTATGCAGCCGAAAAAGGTATTCAAGCCTTCGCTTTACAGGCTGATGACATTACTGCTGAGGTCCCTCCCAGTCCCCAAATGGGCGACCTCGGATTCCCGATGTTCGCCTATGCCAAGATTTTTAGGATGAATCCTGTCCAGCTGGCGTCTATGGTCAGCGAAAAGGTGAGCCAAAAACTCCTACAAGAAGCCGATACAGATGCGCAGGACAAAGTTCAGGCCGTTGGCCCCTATGTAAACGTATATTTTGACCGCAAACAGGTCGTCGCTGAAGTTTTGAAACGAAGCGGCAATGAGGACTGGAACGATACCAAACCATTGTCAGGCAAGCGGATCATGGTTGAATTCTCTTGCCCAAACACGAATAAACCGTTGCATCTTGGTCATTTGCGCAACAACGTCCTGGGCGAATCGCTCTCCAGGATTCTAAAAGAGGCTGGAGCCGAGGTTCGTAAGGTCAATCTCATAAATGACCGTGGGGTCCATATCTGTAAGTCGATGCTCGCCTACAAGGTATACGGACAGGGCCGAACCCCTGAAGACGAAGGGCTCAAGAGTGACCATTTCGTTGGTAAGTACTACGTTCTTTTTAATCAACTCAAAGAACAGGACCCACAGGCAGAAGAAAAAGCGCAGGCAATGCTTAAATCTTGGGAAGAGGGCGACCCGGAGACAATTGCGCTTTGGAAACAGATGAATGAATGGGCGATTTCTGGTATAAAAGCCACCTACGAGCGACAGGGTGTCAGTTTTGACACATACTATTATGAAAGTCAAACGTACATGAAGGGTAAGGCTGAGGTTTTGGAAGGCCTTAGAAAAGGGATTTTCTATCAGGATGTCGATGGCTCAGTCTGGGTAAACTTAGAAGATATTGGGTTGGATAGAAAAGTCCTGCTGCGCAAAGATGGAACAAGTTTATACATTACTCAGGACATCGGAACGGCGATCTATCGGCATCAGGATTGGCCGTTCGACCAGCTTATCTATGTGGTGGCAAGCGAGCAGCAGTATCATTTTAGAGTTCTATTTGAAGTGCTGAAAAGACTTGGATTCGACTGGGCATCCAATCTGTATCATCTGTCGTATGGGCTTGTCAATTTGCCTTCCGGAAGAATGAAAACCCGAGAGGGTACCGTTGTAGACGCAGACGACCTCATCGATGAGCTTGTCGGGCTTGCAAAAGACGAGATTCGGGAAAAAGGTCGGGACGCCGAGGTAGGCAACGTCGATGCTGTTGCTGAAAAAGTTGCACTTGGTGCGTTGCACTATTATCTGCTCCAGTGCGCTCCTACCAAAGATATGCTCTATGATCCAAAACAGTCTCTGTCCTTTACTGGTGACACCGGCCCCTATATTCAATACATGGGTGCTCGTGCTTGTTCTATACTGAGAAAGCACGAAAAAGGCGAAGGGAATGCAAAAGATGGACACGCCAGCGCAGACGCACTCACCTCCGAAGGAGATTGGGCTTTGGTCCGGCGCCTGTCTATGTTCGATGCCAGTCTTGAGTTGGCCGCAAGGACGAAAGAGCCGTCGGTTCTGGCAGCCTATGCGCATGACCTTGCAGCGGATTTTTCTTCATGGTACAGAGACAACCCAGTGCTGAACAATCCAGATGCGGACGTGTCAACCAGCAGAGTTGTTTTGGTTAGTGCAGTACGGAGTACTCTTAAGACAGTGTGCGACTTACTCTGTATTCCTTTTTTGGAGCTCATGTAAGGCAACGATTGACAGAATTCGGTGATTAGGTGTATAAAAGTTCGCCAGCTATAGATTTTTGTGAGGAATTTCATGACACAGACAAAGTATGCAATTGTAGAAGTCAATGGGAAACAATATCGAGCCGAAGAAGGCAAGACTTTGATGGTGGATCGTTTCGCCAAGCAGGTTGGTGAAGAGATTTCGCTCGATAAGGTTCTTCTTATCTCTGGTGAGGCAGGAGTAAAGATCGGAAATCCATATGTCGAAGGTGCGTCGGTAAAGGCCACGATCGATTCTGAAATCAAAGGCGACAAAGTCGTGGTGTTCAAATACAAGCCCAAGAAGGATTATCGACTCACTCAGGGCCATCGCGAGATTTACACTGTACTCAACATAAAGGAATTTGTGGGCGCCTAACAGCGCTTTATACTATTGGAGGAAGCAACATGCCACATAAAGGCGTTAACGGGCGCGATTCAAATCCGCAACATTTGGGTGTCAAAAAATATGCAAGTCAAAAGGTAACTGCCGGTTCAGTCATAGTAAGGCAGCGTGGGTCCAAGATCAATCCTGGTAAGAATGTGGCGATCGCAAAGGATGACAGCCTTTATGCTCTCGTAGACGGGATAGTGTCCTTTAAAGAATACAAAGGCAAGAAATACGCCCAAGTCGAACCACTTACGCAGGAAGAATAGGTTTTTGGATCATGAGCCTGGCTGCCGGCAAGGTCAAGCTGAGCTTTAAAGTGTGACCTAAAAGTTGGAACGATAACAAAAGCCACCCGTGCATTCGTGCACACGAGGGTGGCTTTTTAAGTCTTAGCGATGTAGGAGAAACTCGGTTGGTAAAGTTTGCGGATGAAGCCGTTATCACGGTGTCTTCGGGAAAAGGAGGGGACGGCTGCATAGCCTTTAGGCGAGAAAAGTACGTTCCAAAGGGTGGACCGGCAGGCGGGGACGGGGGCCGGGGCGGCGATGTTGTCTTCGTGATCAAGCGCAATTTGCGTACGCTTTCTTACCTGCGTTACAAGCAGACGTTTAAGGCACAGAATGGCGAGCCTGGCATGGGTAGGAATATGCATGGCAGGGATGGTGAGGATATAGTCATTGCAGTGCCACCGGGAACTGTGATAAGCGATGCTGACTCAGGCGAAGTCCTGATGGACTTTGGACAAGAGAAACCAAAGACCTTGCAGGACAATAGAGGTACTTCAGACTCGGACCGGTTTTGGCACGATGGAGACACCTGGGTATTCTTGCGCGGCGGAAAAGGCGGACTGGGAAACACCCATTTTAAGACCTCAGTAAATCAAGCCCCAAGATTCGCGTCACCAGGTCAACCAGGAATGGAACGCCGTCTCAAGATTGAACTCCAGCTCATAGCCGATATTGGGCTCGTCGGTTTCCCGAACGCAGGGAAGTCGAGCCTCCTCGATGCCTATACGAACGCAAATGCAAAGGTCGGATCCTATCCCTTTACTACAAAAATACCTAATCTCGGTGTGATGACGATTCATGACCGAGATATCATATTGGCAGATATACCTGGAATAATCGAAGGTGCGCATAATGGGGCAGGGCTCGGCCTGCGTTTCTTGAAGCACATTGCCCGTACTGCTGTCCTGGCTTATGTGGTTGATCTTTCAGTGCCTGACTGGGAAGGGCAGTTTTCTGTTCTGAGAAACGAACTAAAGGCATATAACGAAGCGCTCGTGCAAAAACCGTATCTAGTGGTGGTATCCAAGATGGATCTTCCAGAGGTTCAGGAACGCTTGCCGACCCTTCGGACTTTGCTTGCGAATGACGAAATTTACGGGGTTTCCGCTTTTACGCGGGAAGGTTTGGATACGTTAGGCGAGGCATTCTTTACGCTTGTTAGCCAGCGCGAACAGGAAAATGTCAGCCCTTCTGACTTTGGGCTCGACCTTGAAGTGGATTTTTTTGATGGTGGGCCTGATGCCGACCAGAATTTGGAATAGCGTAGAACAATCATGCGGAACACTGGAGACACGCTATAATGAAAACGGCCATTTTTGGAGGAACTTTCAACCCGGTCCACCTAGGGCATCTCATTCTCGCAGAAGAAGTTCTACGGCAAACCAACTATGATCGAGTTCTGTTCGTTCCCGTCAATATCCCTCCGCACAAAGCGATTGATGATCCAGGTCCAGAAACTCGCCTCTTAATGTTGTCCAGAGCCATTAGTCGTTTTTCCTTTTTCGAAGTGGAAGACTGTGAAATCCGCCGAGCAGGAGTGTCCTACAGTATCGAGACGATACGATATCTCGTAAAAACAAGGATAGTTGAGTCAAGACCCGGTTTTATTATTGGCGACGATCAAGCCGAAGAGTTCCCTACGTGGCACGAACCTAAAGCCATTGCGGACGAGACACAGATCATTGTTTTGCACAGAAAATACCGGGATGAATTGGCTCTCGATTTCCCGCATGTCTATGTGAGAAATGAACTTTTTCCCATTTCATCGACCGATATACGTGCCAGAGTTGCTGGGCGCGCCGCCTGGGAGACGATGGTTCCTCCAGAGGTAAGAACGATGATCAAGGCAGAGAAACTCTATGGATTCAGCCCAAATCAGTGACTTTGAGACGAATGTCGATACGACGGTTATCGATGAATTGCTTGCTTGTCTCAGCCCACAGCGTCGTGAACATTCCATTTCCACCGCTACGGTCGCAGAAAAACTGTGCACACGCTTTGGTGAAGATGCCCAAAAAGGGCGAATTGCGGGGTTGATTCATGATTCCATGAAAGAAAAAGAGCTTTCGGAACAGTGGAGTCTTGCAGCAAAAGCTAAAGAAACAATGCCAAACTCCTTTGTGTCTCGTGCTATAGAAGAATTCGAAGAAAATAAGGACTACGGCTCAAAAATGATACATGGGCCGGCCGCTGCCGGGTACCTTTATCATTATAAAGCATGGGCTGACATGGATGTCCTGGAGGCGGTTGCACTTCATTCTTCCGCTTTTACGGATATGAAACCTCTGTGCAAGATTGTTTATATTGCAGACAAGTTGGAACCTTTGCGTGAGTACGTGGGTGCCGCCGAGGCCAGTGCGCTTGAAACTGAAGACCTGGATGACCTTTTTGCCTACGCAGTCTCCCATGTTGTAGAGTATCTGCATGGCAAAGGCTACCGTATTGCCCAAAGTACACTCGATTTATACAATTCACTCACAACAAAAAAGGTACGCGCGTGATTAGAAAGCCAGTGTTTCAAAAGAGCAATCTCATCTTATGGATAATTGGTCTAGTGGTTGTACTGATGGTCGTCCTGGGCGTCCAGTATGCTCGATCCGGGAGCATAACAATGCAGCTCAAGCCAGGCACGCCAATAAATCTACTTGTCATTTTCGAACAGGATCACAAACCACTTTCGACACAACTTTTGATGTTCTATCCCGCAAAAGCGAAGGCGGCCCTTCTGGATATTCCCAACAACACTGCGGTGATACTCAAGACTGTAAAACGAATGGATCGAATCGACTATACTTACAAGAGCGAAAATCCGTCGGCATACGTCAGCGAAATAGCAGGATATCTGAATGTTGACCTAAACGGTTATATTCTTCTTGATGAAAAAGGGCTTAAGGATGCCGTTGATCTTGTTGATGGCATTCAGGTTTTTATACCCGCGATGGTAGTGCAGGATGGACCGCCACAAGTACGTCTCCCCGGTGGGGCTGTAACGCTGGATGGGGACAAGGCGCTTCAATATCTTCTTTATAGGGAAGAAAACGAAAGTGATGCAGATGTGATTACACGTAGGCAGAAGCTTGTTGTGGCACTGCTCAAACGGGTAAATGAAAAATCTTCGTATCTGTCGGATAAGACTGTGATGCGTCGTTTTACTTCGTCCATAAAAAGTAACTTGAGCCCACAGAGCAAGAATCGGCTGTTTGCAGAGATGGCAAAAGTGGATCCGGATACCATTCTGCTTCAAAAGATTACCGGAGTTAATCGCAAGGTTGATGCGCAAACGTTGTTCTTCCCGTTCTATGATGGCGAGCTGGCTCGCGATATGATAAACCAGACGCTCAACGCGATGACCGCTACTCAGGTGGCGAGCTCAAAGGTAAGTAAAATATTCACTGTCGAGATTTTGAATGGAACGACAACCAAGGGGTTGGCTTCCAAGACGTCTTCGATTTTTGAGAGTTTTGGATATGACGTGGTCGCAGTTGGGAACGCTCCGACCTTCGACTATGACAGAACCATTGTAATTGATCGATTGGGAGATAAAGAGGCCCTTAACTCTATTGCTTCGGTGATCAAGTGCAATAACTTTGGAGAAGCCGGAGACTACAAGGGCTCCATCGAGGCTGATTTTACGGTGATCTTAGGAAAAGATTTCAACGGGAGGGTGTGTGTCAGATAATACAGGTAAGGCATTTGTTTTAACGGTTGCAGAGGCTCTGGCCCAGCACAAGGCCGGAGACGTTGTCATTTTGGATTTGCGTGGTATTGCGAGTTGGACCGATTACTTTGTAATTGCCACGGCAACTTCTTCAACTCACCTGCGGGGGCTTTGCAAGGCTGTAGAGGATACAGCAAAGGCAGAGGATCAAGAATCACTCAATAAGCCTGAGCTTAGCGATGATCAGAGTTGGGTTCTGCTGGACTTGGGTGACGTGATCGTTCACATAATGAGTCAAAGTGCTCGTACCTTCTACGAGCTTGAAAAACTTTGGTTCACTGCGCCACAGCTCAAAGTTGAAGGCCAAAAGCTGCAAACCGCAGTTGTGAAGGAGTAAGTAAGTAGAATTAAGGTGCCCGTCACACCTTTATGGGATCAAAACAATAAGGCTGCCTATAAAGGCAGCCTTATTGTTCTTGGCAACAGACCTTTTGTTGGCAACAGACCTAGTTATTCGTCAGAGTCTCCGAATCCTGAGTCATCACCGTAGTCAAAATCGTCATCATCGTCATCGTCGTCGAAGTCTTCGTCCTCATCATCGTCATTGTCAAAATCGTCAGTGTCGTCATCGAAGTCGTCGTCATCGAAATCATCATCATCGAAGTCTTCGTCGTCGTCAGAGTCATCATCAAAGTCTTCGTCTTCATCGTCAAAGCTGTCGTCGAAGTGGACAGGGGTTCGAAGCGCAAAGCCTGAGACGCCTAGGAAATTCTCCCCAGCAACGTTAAAGAGTTCGTACTCCGCACCCTGGGAAGCCGAAGTTTCATAAATGGGGGTCATATGTGGTTCCTCCCTCACTAAAATCAAAACACAGTGTTCGCACCTAATATGCTTTTAAAACGCCAAGTCGTCAAGAAAATTCTTACAACGGCAACGAAAATCTAAAGAGCCTCGATGCGTCTGTCAACTATTTGAATGCAAATTTCGGTTTTTTTTCTCTAATATCTGAGGTTTAAGTGCTGCTTACTTTGACAAATGAGACAGGGTAAGGTTACAGTGCCGACATGAAGGTTTCGTGCAAAGCCAAGGCTGCTGCAAAAATAAACATTGGTTTACAGGTGGGAAGGCCAAATGTGGATGGCTACCATACGATTGCAGGTATTATGCAAGCAGTCTCTCTTTTTGATTTTCTTCAGTTTTCTCTGGTGGACGAAAGCAGCGGAATCCTCGTGTACGGAAGATTTGATTGCCCTATGGTGGAAACGACAATCTACCGTGCTGCAGACCAATTTTATAAGGCCATTGACACTGATCCTCACGTCAGAATCGAGGTAGAGAAGAACATCCCTGTAAAAGCAGGACTGGGTGGTGGATCAAGCGATGCAGGTGCTACACTGTTGTGTCTTAATTATTTATATGAAAATATTTTAAGTGAAGATCAACTTCTTGCTTTGGCCAAGTCAGTTGGTGCGGATGTGCCTTTTTTTGTCAAAGGTTCCTCGAGGGGCGACGGCTTTAGTGGGGCGTGTGTGGTTGGCGGGATTGGAGACGTCTTGGAGCCAATAGCTTCACGTACCGATCTAGGCATCCTGCTTGTGTATCCAGGGTTCGGTATTTCAACGGCATGGGCATACAAGAACCTTGATATGTACCGGGCTTCCGGCAAAGTTGATTTTGGAAGTATTGTCAATTTGCCAAACCCAATTGCGAATTTGGCAAGCTCAATTGTGGACACTTACCAAGGTAACATCTGCAACTGGAAGCATGATCCAAGTTTCGAAAACTCGTTCCAGGCAATGCTGGAAGATGAATTCCCTATCTACGGCATTCTGGAAAACGGTCTTAAGCAGGAAGGGGCAGAATTTGTCTCTATTTCTGGCTCTGGTTCATGTATGTACGGCGTCTTTCCTTCCATTTCGAGCGCGGAACACGCAAAAGCAGAGCTTTTGGCGTCGCTAAAATCGAATCTGAACGAAAATACCTTACAAAGCATAAGTTTATTCGCAAAAAGACCGCTTGAAAGAAGTATATATCTGGAGTAATATGCGGTGAGTTACTTGTACACAAAAGGAGCGTCCTTGCTATGGAAATTACGGACATCCGTATACGTAAAGTACCTACTGAAGGAAAGCTTAAGGCCTATGTCACGGTTACGTTTGACGAATGCTTCGTTGTGCACAATGTCAAAATAATAGAAGGCAAGAGTGGCGTGTTTATTGCCATGCCAAGCCGAAGAACCAAGACAGGGGAGTACAAGGACATAGCGCATCCAATCTGTCCGGACTTCAGGGCGAAACTGCAAGAGAAAATTCTTGCAGCGTACGCATCAGGTGCGGGTAGCGATGATGCCTCTGTTCCTGAATTTGAATAAAAAGCTCTATTTTTAGGGTAATTGAAACAACTCTTTTGGGACGTCGGCAAGCGGTAAGCCCCCGGGTTTTGGTCCCGGTATTCGCAGGTTCGAATCCTGCCGTCCCAGTACGAATGTGAATGGAAATGAACAATGTAGTGGTTCGAAGCAAGTGTGGAAGGAGAAATTAAGAATGGAACATTTGGTACTGCGAGCAGCTCCTCGGAATGTTGCAACCAAAGGTGAGCTCAACAAGAATAGGCGTGAGGGCAGAATCCCTGCAGTCATTTATGGCGGCGGAAAGCCTGCTCAAAGCATATTTGTATATACTGCAGATTATGAAAAGATTCTAAAGCACATAACCGAAAGTACGATTATCACTATCGATCTGGAAGGCAAAAAGATTGACGCCTTTGTCAAGGATCATCAGCGCGATCCAGTAGAAAAAAACCTCCTGCACGTTGATTTCTTGGAAGTTCAGGCTGGCAAGAAACTACATGCAAAGGTCGAGATCAAGCTGAATGGTATCCCGAAGGGAGTACGCGATGGTGGTATATTGGAAACGCTGGTACATGATATCGAAGTTGAATGCGATCCCTCTGCCTTGCCTGAAAGGATCGAAGTCGATATTTCCAACATGGAAGCCAATCAGCCTCTTTATGTTCGGGATTTGCCTCCAATGAAGGATGTCAGGGTTTTGGCTAGCCCAGACATGGTTGTGGCAACCGTTAAGTTCGCTCGCCAGGAAGTTGAGACTGCATCTGCTGCAGAGGCCGCACCTGCTGCCGAGGCTGGAGCTACGGCAACGGGCGAAACTCAATCGGCTGGAGATGCGAAAGCTTCCGGTACGGCCGAAGCCAAGTCATAAGATTTCGCTTAAGACATATTACAACAGTATTTGAGAACATTTGAGGCAGTTTTGTTGAGGCTCCAGCCTCGATAAAACTGCTTTTTTATTTCTTTTTTGTATTTTTCCGCATAGAACGGATGTGACGATGGATGTTGAATGAAAGCTTTGCGATATGAGGTTGACGTGGAGGAAGCAGTTCATAACTTCCTTCTAACTCATGACCTCTGCAAGAAAAGTCGCGTCGCTGTGGCCTTTTCTGGTGGTGTAGATTCGTCAGTGCTCTTGTTTGTGCTAAGCAGTTTGCATATGTTCCCGAGTCTGCGCGCCATCCATGTGTCGCACGGAATTCGCGATGAGCATGAACTTGAGGCTGAAAAGAGCATTTTATACTCAACTTGTGAGCGATTGCAGGTACCTTTGGAAATACGCACTATATCGCGAGGAGTTATCGAGCGGTTTGCAAAGGAGCACGGTTCGGGGGTAGAGGATGCGGCACGCAGTTTTAGGTACGCTGCCCTTGTTTCTTCCGTGAAGCAAAATGGTGACGAGCTGCTCTTGAGCGCGCACAACCAGGATGATCAGCTTGAGACTTTGTTGTCGAGATTTCTGAATGGCTCAGCGCTCGAAGGATTCGAGGCTATCCACGAAACCGTACAGATTTGTACTAGTTGCGTTTTGGCGAGGCCAATGCTTTCGGTCAATAGGGCTGCGATCGAAAACTATGCAAGAGTCAAGGACATTCACTATTCCTACGACACAACCAATGCCGATACAAGATTCTACAGGAATAGAATTCGTGCCAAGCTTACACCATTACTGGATTTGGAATTCCGGGGCTGGCGCACCGGTGTGCTCAAGACGGCGCAAAGGTTACTGGAAGACAAAGAGAGCATCGAAAAAGATACAAAGGCTCTGATGGATCAACTTCGATTTACTGAAAGCGGCAAAGCGGAAATTCCGTATCAAAGTTTAATTTCTGCTCCGACAGCCATTGCGCGGAGAGTTCTTCTCCATGCAGTCTCACAGCTAAAGTCTACCGGCAGGCAAGCAAGTTCGGAGAGCACATATCAACAAGATCAAGATAAGGAGTTCTACAGCATAGAACGGCTTTCTTCTCGGGCTGTCGACGAAGCAATTGCCTTGCTTCATCAGGGCAAGAGAAGCTTTAGGGTGCTGGGTTGCGATACAGAGGTCAAAGCTGGAGTGATTGTTATCAAGGCTGGCCTTGATTTTGTTAAGGAAGAAAGCTATTTTTTCCATATAGAACAACCTACTAAAGCTAGAATTGGTCCTCTTAGCATTCAGGCCTTTTGGAAGGACGGTTCATGTTTGGACGAAGAGTCTGAAGGCTCTGCTTTGATAAAGAAAGATAAGCCGTCTGTGCGCGTGTCTATTCTTGAAAACGCCTTTACGTTTCCGCTTGTCGTCCGATCGAGACACCCTGGCGATCGCATCAATCTGACAAACGGACAAGTTGCTGTGGACGAGCTGGTAAAGTCTTGGCATCTTGAACAGCATTTGCGCGCATTACCTATGGTTATTGAGGACCGAAATGGTATTGTGGTTGTCTTTTCTTGGTCGTCGGACGCAAGTGACCGCCAGCCTGAGTGTAGATTTAGGCGTTTTGATGGTCAAAAATCGCAGAAACAACTCATTGTCGATCTTAATCTAGAAGGAGAATGAACGACTGATGCCAGATAATCGGAACAACAATATTAAACCCGATCTTCCTGAGGGCAGGCCCTCGACTCCAAAAGCGGGAAGGACTGCCTTGACTGTTTTTTTTCTACTCCTAGCACTTTTTGCCTCATTCCTTCTCTTTGATACCAAACCGTCTGTGCAGGAGATTCCTTATTCGGCATTTCTTACGTATCTGGACCTGGGTCAAGTCGAATATGTCCAAATCCTGGACCAGAAGGAAATCCATGGTTCGCTGCGAAGTGAAGACGGATCTGCTGTTGCGTTCATAACCAATATACCTTACACGGATCCTGAGCTGATGACTCGACTTGAATCAGGGAATGTAAAGGTATCCGGGGGAGAAAAAAGTGCAAACCCACTGCAGATTATCTTAGGTCTTATACCTTGGATATTTGGATTAGTGCTTATCTGGTCGATGATGCGACAAATGCAAGGGAATAACCGTGCCTTCGACTTTGGGAAAAGCCGGGCAAAGCGCTATGTAGAAACAGATAAGAAAATCACTTTCAACGATGTTGCAGGGCAAAAAGAAGCCAAAGCAGAACTGATGGAGGTGGTGGATTTTCTCAAAAATCCTCAGCGCTTTCTTAAAATGGGCGCCAAAATACCTAAGGGAGTGTTGCTCGTCGGTATGCCAGGAACAGGCAAGACGCTCATAGCGAAGGCTACGGCGGGCGAAGCCAACGTGCCGTTTTTCCACATGTCCGGGTCGGATTTTGTGGAAATGTTTGTGGGAGTTGGTGCCAGTAGAGTCCGCGACCTTTTCGATCAGGGACGGAAGAATGCTCCATGCATTCTCTTCATTGATGAGCTTGATGCCGTGGGAAGGACAAGAGGTGCAGGCTATGGTGGGGGCCATGATGAGCGCGAGCAAACGCTGAACCAGATGCTGGTAGAAATGGATGGTTTTGACACAAAGGACGGGGTCATTATTTTGGCTGCAACCAATAGGCCAGATGTGTTGGATCCCGCTCTCTTGAGGCCAGGGAGATTTGATAGACAGGTTGTTGTCGCGATGCCAGACATTCAAGAGAGGGAAGCCATTTTGAAGATTCACATGAGTAAAGTCCCTGTGGCGGCCGGGGTGAATGCACAGCTCCTGGCACGCGAAACGCCTGGAACATCAGGTGCAGACCTCGCAAATCTTGTAAACGAGGCTGCGCTTTTTGCTATCAGGAAAAAGAAGACACAGGTCGAGATGGACGACTTTGAAGATGCACGCGATAAAATACTCATGGGTGTTGCAAGGAAGAGTTTGACTATTGCAGAGGATGAGAAAAAGGCAACGGCAATTCACGAGGCTGGGCACGCCTTATTGCACTATTTCCTGCCTAACGCGGATCCTTTGCACAAAGTCACCATCATACCTCATGGCCAGGCGCTGGGATTGGCGATGTCACTGCCTGAAAAAGACAGTTATTCAAGAACTCGGGGTTGGCTCCATGATCGAATCGTCATTGATTTTGGTGGATACGCGGCAGAAAAGATCTTTCTTGGCCAGACGACAACAGGTACCGAGCAAGACATCAAGCAAGCTACTGACTTTGCGAGAAGAATGGTGTGCGAGTGGGGCATGAGCGACGAACTGGGGCCAATTTCGCTGGGGGCGGAAGACGAGCCCATTTTCTTAGGGAAAGAGATCGCGCGGCACAAGGATTATTCGGAAGATACTGCTAAAAAAATCGACGGTGCAATAAAGAGAATACTGGATGGGGCCCTGGCTCAAGCGCTCGAAATCTTGCAGCGGGAAAAAGAAAAATTGCTTGCTTTGTCTCAAGCCTTAATGGAACGCGAAACGCTGGAAGATGCAGATGTCCGGTTGCTGATCGGTCTGCCTACAAGGAATGAAATTGCCGCACAGTATAGTCTGGAAAAAGCATAGTTTGGCGTGGCGGCCAGTACCACATTTTCATTGTGCTCTCTTCTGGTCTATTTATAGCCGTCGTGCAAAGAAGTCTCTTGTAGCGATTGCAATTACGTTTGTTTTTACCTGTGTCACGCTTAGTTGTTCAAATTTACACCCAATATCCCAAAAGAATGTTGTATCCCCGTGGAGCGATTTGGAGCGAAAGAACCTAGAGAATCTTGCAAAGACGGCGCCAGAAACTTGTATAGCCAGAATATTCTCTTATGTCCATGAGACATACACCCCTGATGAAGACTCATCGTCCGACGGCACTCAGCCGGACCGACTGAGTGCATTTGGCAGTATCTTAAGGGATGCGCTTAGCGAGTTGCAGACAGAATTGAATGCAGCAATTACCCGGGGTGATTGGCAAGAAGCCATGGGGTTGTGTGAATCTAAGCAGGCTATCCTTCTCGCGGTACAGGAGGACCAACCTTTTGCAAGTCTTTTTGTGGCCGACTCTGATTTTTCGAGCTCGACGATAGATGCTGAAAGAGCCAGTATTCTTGTTATGGCTGCTCGACAATTCCAGAACTCTGGGCTTTATGCTCCGGCGATTCAGAGCATCAATGCCCTGGTGGAAACGGGTTTGGCACAAAAAGTGCTTAAGGATGACGAGATCTTTTCCTGGGCAAAGATGGCTGCATTGGAAGGCGATAACGATTCGCTTGCCCGTCTTGAATCACTGTTGCCCGGAAAATCGAAAGACGAGTTGACGACAGAATTCCAGTCTTCGTCGTCGGTTGCTGGTGCTGGCAAAGATGAGCTTTCTAGAGCGGTACGTGGCGTAGTGACCGTTTACCTTGACTTGGGAATCCAGGTAAAAGGTGGTGTTGGCTTCCCAAATAGAATCGTCGGTTCTGCCTTTCAGATTGATCCAAAAGGTTACTACATTACAAATTATCACGTAATAAAGAGCGAAGTCGATCCAAGTTACGAAGGCTATTCCAAGTTGTCCATACGGCCTTCTGACAATCCAAGCGCCCGAATTCCTGCGTTTGTCGTAGGGTGGGACGAACAGTTGGACTTGGCACTCCTGAAAAGCGAGCCGGCTCCTTATACTTTTCACTTTGCACAGGACAGTCAACTCGCGGAAGGTCAAAAAGTATTTGTTATAGGATCGCCTGTGGGGCTGGAAAATACTGTGACTTCTGGAATCCTAAGTGCCAAGTCCAGACAATTGTTGTCTTTTGGCGAGGTGTTACAGATAGATGCTTCTGTCAACCCTGGCAACTCAGGTGGACCGTTGGTAAACGAACAAGGTGAGATACTGGGCGTGGTTTTTGCAGGCCTTGTCGGATATCAGGGATTGAATTTTGCCTTGCCCGCATCGTGGCTAAAGGCTGAAATCCCAACATTATTCCAGGGTGGAAAAACTTCACATGCGTTGATCGGTGCAGTTCTTGTCCATAATATGGACCAGTCTTTTCAGATTGGTTATTGCTTTCCTTCTGCCAGCGGTCTCAAAGTGCAGGATAGGCTGCTTGCTATTGATGGAATTGCGGTCAAGAGCATCTCAGAGTCCCAGAAGCAAGTCGCCGACAAGGTGGCTGGCGCGCTTGTATGCCTGAAGATAACGCGCGAGGGTAGGAACAGCGTTTGGTTGGGACAGACAGGCGAACGCGAACAGAAGCCGCTCGAATCGCTTCTCAAGAGGGATGCGATCGAGAACATTCTCTCCTGCGCGACAGGAATGCAGTTAGAGCACGTATCCGGCCCAAGAGGGACGAAGGGCGTTTACAAAGTGGTGCTGATCTGGCCCGGATCGGCAGCTGACGAAACAGGCATCAAAGAAGGTGACACAATTCGGTTTCTGCGCTATGCAGCCAATCCTACCAGTGATACTATTTCTTTTGATTTGTCGATCAAGTCGACGTCCACTGGATATATTGAAAGAACCGTTCGGCTTGAAGTCTCCACGGAGTTATATAATTTGATCTAGGACCTGATTTAGGTCGTGTACTTAAGGTATACTGGACCTACAGCGTCGATCATGAAACGATATTTTAAAAAGAGGAATGGCCATGGCACGTATCGCGGTTTTCGAAAAAGACCCTTTGGTGGCTCTTGATATCGCCAAGACCTTGAGGGTTGCGGGTCACCTAATTTTAGGCCCTTTCTACGATTTGCCATCCACAATGGATGGGGGCTCTCAAGAATGCGACCTAGCAATAGTCGATTTTGAGTTTTCGAAAACCGTACAGCTTCCAATTGAGACCCCAGTTTTGCTGCTGACTGCGCTGACAGACGATGCAACCCAGTCGAGCTTAAGAAGCGTCAATTCTTTTGGCCTCCTCGTTAAGCCATTTTCTGCGCAGGAATTGAAAAGCACCGTCGATATTGCCCTATATAGATCTAGCATGGAGAAAAGGCTCGCCGAAAGTGAACAGCGTTATCGTGAACTTTTCGATTTCAGTATCACTGCGCGCTGCATCATGGACTTTGACGGGAAAATCGATGTAACAAACAAGGCATTTCGTGCTCTTTTTGGCATTAAGGAAGGTGAAAACCTCAAGAGTGCCATAAAAGACGATGGGACTGCCGAGACGCTATGCGGTAAAATAAGAATTGGCAAGCAGATCGAAAGAATTGAATTGGCCATGGTTAGCAGAAGTGGGCTTGGTTTGCATGTGGTCGGAGCCTTTTCCATCATCAGTCTTCCTGGTGCAACCCCGTCCGAGCACGGCATCCAGCGGATTTCCGCCGAGTTTTACGACGAAACCGAGCCTCTACGGCTCAGGGAAGACCTACAGCAAGCACAAAAAATGGAGTCTCTGGGACGCCTGGCAGGTGGAATTGCTCACGATTTCAACAATATTCTTACCGCTATTCTAGGCCATGCCGAAATGCTTAAGTTGGAAATTCAGGCGGGCAGCCCCCTTGCCGAGGACATTGGAGGAATTCTCGATGCGACCGATCGGGCAAGGCGATTGACACAACAGCTTCTGAGTTTTTCCAGAAAACAACCATTCTCTCCTTCACCATGCGATATGAGTCAGATTGTGAGGGACTCTGTTAAATTGTTAAAAAGACTTGTGGGAGAGGACATATTATTGTCCGTGTATGTTGCGGAGGATGAGCTTCCTGTTTTTGTTGATCCCATGCAAATCGAGCAAGTCCTGATTAATCTTGTGGCCAATGCGCGAGATGCTTTGGAGGGGCGCAATAATCCTCGGATTACCTTGGTTGCCGAACGCAGGCATTTAGAAGAATCAAGAAAGCTAAAAGGTGCCGAACTACGTGCTGGAGACTATGCAACCATCGAGGTTACTGACAATGGAATTGGCATGTCATCAGAGGTGGCTTCGCAAGCTTTTGAACCATATTTTACAACGAAGCTAATGGGCAAAGGCTCCGGTCTTGGACTTGCAATCGTGGCAAGCGTTGCCACGACGCTTTCTGGGGCAGTAGAGCTTCAGACGGCTGTCTCAAAAGGTACAAGCATCACATTGTGGATTCCGCTCTTGGATAGTCGGGCAGCCACATTGGAGAGGCCTTTGAGCGGAAGGGACTCCTTGGTAGAGAGTCTTAAGAAGTCAGCGGTGACCAGCGGGCTTCGGCTGGAGGATTCTCCATCGATTCTCGTCGTCGATGACGATGAGGCGCTGCTTGGTTTTCTGGCGACGGCGCTTAGCAAAGCTGGTGCTGATGTTGCGGCTGCAAGAAATGGAGGCGAGGCGTTGCTTTTAACTGAAACCAAGACTTTTGACAGTTTTGTTATCGATGTAAACCTGCCAGGAGTGAGTGGACTTAACCTTTACGAACGCCTACCATCAGAAAGCAAAAAGCACTGCATTTTTATAACAGGGCGCCTCGATGGCGATTTTAAGCTTCCGGAAGGAGCACATTTACTGCAAAAGCCCTTTACCCCTCAGGCACTTGTGGAGGCTATAAGCCTGCAGTTGAAGTGATCTGGTAATCCAGCGCAAGATAACCAGCGCAAGCAATAATCTGCTCGAAGTTAGGATGAAGCCAGAATCTCCCGATAGAGCCTGCGCTCAACGTCTTTGAGTTGGCCGGCATCGTAGCTGCGCAGCTCGCGAGGAATCTCTATGGTGATTGAATCGATGACCGTTGCCGGCCGTGCGGACAGCAGAATAATCTGGTCAGCAATATACAGCGCATCGTGTAGGTCATGACTGACAAATATCGTCGTCCGCCTTTCTTCTTCCCATAATCTCGCAAAAAGATCCAAGAGCTCGATGCGGACCTTAATATCGACCGCAGAGAGCGCCTCATCGAGGAGCAATACATCGGAGGGAAAAGCAAATGCCCGGACCAGCGAGGCTCTCTGCCGCATTCCCCCGGAAAGTTGTGCAGGGAAGCTGTGTCTGAATTCTTCTAAGCCTGCTTCCTTGAGGAACTCGTGCGCCCGAGTTTCAGCTTGCGCCTTATCGTGTAAAGAAGAAAGGGCAAAACGCAGGTTTTCTTCGACATCAAGCCATGGTAAGAGCCGAGGATCCTGAAATGCATACGAGAATGTTGCGTTCTCAAAATCTCCCATGCTTCCTGAATCTGGCAATAAAAGCCCCGAAACTAGATTGAGCAAAGTGGTTTTCCCGGCGCCAGAGGGACCCAAGACTGCGGTGACTGAAGCTTCAGGGAAGAGCGCGGATATTGAGTGAAGAACCTCGAGATTGCCAAACGATTTGCGTATGTTATGGAGTGTAAAGTCATGCATTTATGGTTTCTTCTTCCTGCAGTTTCTTTGCCACTAAACCGAGCAGAAATTCGCTTATTCCACACAGGGCGATAGAAGTAATGGCCCATGCAAAAACGCCGGCAGTATCGAGAGAAAGGCGAGCGGACTGCAAGCCTGTGCCCAACGCAAACCGCGGCTGGCTCAAAACCTCTCCGGCTACAATAACCTTCCAGCAAAGCCCAAGACAATTCTTTGCAGCCGAGGCAAGATGACCACGCACTGCAGGCAGACGTAAACGGAAAAATACCGTATGTTTCGGAACTTTAAAGATCCGTGCCATCTCCAAAAGATTCTTGTCCGTTCCAATCGTCCCTTGGTAGAGGCTGGTATGAACGACAGGGTAGGCCATGAGCATGGCAGAGACGACGGGCACCTGCCCGGCCGGAAACCAAAACATGAGAATAAGAATGAGGGCCATGACAGGCGTCGCTCGAATTATGGTGATAAAAGGCGCAATCATATCGCGGAATGGGGTGTTGAGGCCAGCAATCATTCCTGTACAGAATCCGAGGACAAGTGAAATTACAAAAGCCATAAGTACGCGCTCGAAGGTTCCCCAGACAGCTTTCCAGAAGGTCGATTTCCACATAAGCGTGAAAAAAGCATGCGCGACTTCGCTTGGTCCAGGGAGAACAAGCGACACACCAATTTTAGTTGACACAAGTTGCCAAACGGCACAGGCCACCAGCACGCCAAGAAGTCCATACGCCAAGCGCTCTGCAAACCCATGCCCCACGTTTACATCGGCAGAGAGTTTTTCAGGTGGCCTATGTCTTCTCTTGGTGCATTTCATAGTTTCTGGTTCTCCTCTGGCGTGCTACTCCAAGCGCCCCAATGCACATCTCTATGACATGAACACTACTTCTAAAAGTCGGCAAAGAACCCCGAATCAGGAAGTTTCCCACCTATCGAATCTGGATCGAACGAAAGGAATACACCTAAGAGTGCATCTACGTTGCTCTTTGCTTCTCGTGCAGGGATATAGACATAGCGCGAGTTTGGAATTGCGGCTTTGGCAATTGGCGCTGCCATTCCCAGATCGAGCTTTTCTACGAGAGCCGCAGTGGATGCCGGATCGGAAGTTGTATGTTCAATGGATTTTTTGTAGCCCAGGGCGATTGCCCTTGCCGCATCTGGGTGTTTCTCAATAAAACTTCGTGACATAACAAAAAGAGACATAGGATACCCAGCAAGGCCAGTTTTCTCCTTCCATAAAGCATCGAGGTCGATTGGAGAAATCAAGTCTTTATTCAAGAGGCATGCCTGCGTCGCAAATGGTTCAGGCAGAATGGCGCTGATCACTTTTCCGGTGGCAAGCCCTGCTGCTATTTCTGGGTATGCAAGATTATAGATTGGTGTGTAATCGACCTCTGCTTTTAGCCCGATAGAGTCGGAAAGGAAGCGGAAGAGGTAGTCTGGGGTAGCCTTTTGGCCCGCAACATATATTGTCTTGCCCTTAATGTCCGCAAGCGAATGAATCGACCTGTCGCTAGTAAGGAACCTCACCATGCCATTCCCAACGACCGAAACCGCTACGATAGGGATTCTGGAGTTATAAAGCTTCGCTGCAACATTGACGGGCAATACGCCAGCGTCCACTTCGCCAGAAATTAGTTTTGCGGTTACAATGTCGGCCCCTCCTGCAGTGAGGAATTTGATTTTGAGGCCAGCGTCTTGCGGAGGTTCGGCAACCATCCATGCTGCACTTATTCCCGATGGTCCTTTTAGTATGGCAACAGTGGCTTCCACAACGTTTATGTTGGACTGTGTTTGAGAAAAAGAAGGTATGACAGCAAAAACTGTCAAACCAATGGTGAGCAGAACAATAAACACTCTTGAACTATGCTTCATTAATCTCCTCCAGTTGTTTGATCAAGTAAACTTCGAATATCTTCCTCTTTGAACTCTACATAAAGGTTTTTCTCCAGACTTGGAATCACAAGCCCCTTTGGACCATCTTTGGCCCGTCGAAGGTATTTCGCCTGGGTGTAATAGACGTTTCCCCGTAGGTTTTTTCTCGCTTTGGAATAGTATATAGCCAATCTGGCAGCGTCCAACATCAGTTCAAGTGGAAATGTCTTGTTTTTTTGCGCCTTAATAAAGACATAAGACCCAGAATAATCACGTGCATGAAGCCAAAGGTCCGAGCCACGAATCTCATGGCGTAAGAGCTCATCATTTTCTTTGGCGCTTCTTCCTATGAGAATTGTCCATCCGTTGTCTTGTAGCGTCATACAGTTGTAGCGTGGACGGGAAGTCTCTCTGACAGTTCCTGCCTTTTGCAGCATCTTGGCCATTGCGAATGGATCCTGTTCCGCAATAAGTTGGCTATACCAGGACTCAAGTTTTTCTTTCTGTATGTCGATTTTTCGTAGCTCTTCAATGACGCTCGAAAGACCTGAAATAGCTTTTTTATGTTTTTCGTAGTAACGCTGGGCGTTTTCGACTAGTGTCAGTTTGGGGTCGACTTTTACAATGAGAGTCTTATTCTCGTAAAAATCAAAGCATTCGATCATGGAGTTGGGCAATTTTCCTTTGCCGTGGACTTCTTGATTGTTGGCCATAAGAATGTTGCCAATTTGCCGGTAGCGCTCCGCGTCGCTATAGTCCGTGCGAAGTTTCTCAAGTTCAGTTTTTCGGTTATCGAGGAGGCTTACGCGCTTCTCATACTGTGCTCTTGCAGCATTGAGAAGGTTCTCGCGCGACAGATCTCCGGATTGTGCAGTATAAAAGGTAGAAATCCGCTCAGACAGAGTACCTTCTCCGGGAAAATCCCGAACTGTAAATCGGGCAGCATTCGATGCAACGTGGACGGTGGAATAGTCGCTCTCAATGTGGCAGGTTTTGCCGGATATCTCATCCTTGGCAGGTTTTCTGAATAAGGCATCAACGATGATGCCGTTCGAGTCCACGAGCAGCATGTTTCCTGCCGAACTCCACAGTCGAATATAGAGTGTATAATTCTCGAGCTCAGGGCTGAGCGTGGGAGCCGAAAACTCGATGCGCACTATTCGGTCAAGGGCAATTTGAGTGATTGATGCGAGGGTATATCCGCGGATTCTTGACTTGAGGCATTCCATGAACCGTAAGGGGCGTTCATTCTTGGCTGGAAGTACTTTAATCTCATGTATGCGGCACGCATTGGGGGCTACGCTGAGGAGCAGGAAACGCCGCCCTGCGACACCGTACAGTTCAAGGATGATGGTGTCATACGAGGGTTGATAGACCTGTTGCATATGACTCCCAACGACATTGAGTTCGGAAATGACAGCTTCGATTTCAGCACAGTTCAGCGACATTGGTTATCTATTTATCTTCCGTGGCAGTATTTATATTTCTTACCCGAGCCACAGGGGCAAGGATCATTACGCCCAATTTTCTTGCCCGTTCTCACAACAGTAACATTGTCTGGGCTCGACGCTGCGGAAATTGCAGAAGACTTTGGCGTCGAGGCCGAAACACTGCCATTCGAAGTCTCTGTATTGCCTCTTCTACTTGTTGTACTCTCCACGGAGCGAGCCACCTGGGCACCTTCTTCGGCACTTCCGAATTGGCCTGATGTCACATGGCTGGAACTCAATGCTGCAGGTCGGGCATGGACTGGAGCTTGCCTTTCTTCGTTCGTCTTGATCTTCACGCGGCACACACGCGAAGCGATATCCTTTCGAATCGAATTGATGAGGTCCTCGAAAAGATCAGAACCTTCCAATTTGTATTCTAGAAGAGGGTTTTTTTGCGCATAAGAACGAAGATAAACGGCCTCTTTCAGTGCCTCCATGGTCTCAAGGTGATCGAGCCACTTGTTATCGATCTCTTGCAGGTACTGGAAACGAATAAACAGATTGAGGTTCTCTGTACCGGCAGTCTGCTGTTTGTTGAGCAAATCGGCGTCGATGCGCGCCTTCACTTCTTTGTAAAAAGGAGTCTGCGTAGTGTCTCCGCCCAGCTTTGCGGAATCGCCTAAGAGGGCAGCAACCTGCGTCGCCAGCATTTCTATTCCGAACTTGTCTACAAGTGACAACGCAAGATCCGAAGCAACTGACTTTTCCCCGCTCTTCTGCTTTTGAAGTGCTTCTGTCAGGAGATCCTCGACCATTTCGCTTGCTGCTGACCTGATGCGTTCTATGAGATTCTGGTCTTGAAGTATCTGTTCACGCTGATCATAAATAAACGCCCGCTGCTGGTTAAGAACGTCATCGTACTCCAAGAGATGCTTTCTGATTTCGAAGTTTCGCTCTTCGACTTTCTTCTGAGCGCTTTCTATGGTTCTATTGAGAAGCGGATGATCGATTGGTTCGCCAGGTTTCATACCGACACGGCTCATCATACCCTTGAGATTGTCGCCACCGAAAAGCCGCATAAGGTCATCATCGAGCGATATGAAGAAAATCGACTTCCCGGGGTCTCCCTGACGTCCAGAACGGCCACGCAGCTGGTTATCGATACGACGGGATTCGTGGCGCTCGGTCCCGATAACATAGAGACCACCAAGGGATCTCACTTCCTCATAGTCTTTTTTCCAAAGCTCGTACTCAGCAGCAAGGCTTTTTCTATATTGTTCTTCGGTTGCATCTGTACCGGCCTTTTTTCGTGCACGAAATTCCGGGTTACCACCCAACTTGATGTCAGTGCCTCGACCAGCCATGTTTGTTGCGATTGTAACCGACCCTTTCGCGCCCGCCTCGGCAATGATAGTTGCTTCTCTTGCATGGTTTTTTGCGTTCAAAGTTTCATGTGGAACTCCGCGTCGCAGAAGCATATTTGACAAGCGTTCAGATTTTTCGATCGACACTGTACCGACAAGGACTGGTTGGCCTTGGGCATGTGCCCTTTGGATTTCATCACAAATAGCGTTGAACTTCTCTGTCTCGTTCAAAAAGACAAGATCGTTTTGGTCAACGCGAATGACTGGTCTATTGGTTGGTATAACGACTACATCGAGGTTGTATATTTTATTAAACTCTGGAGCTTCCGTATCCGCAGTTCCAGTCATTCCTGATATTTTTTTATACATCCTAAAGTAATTTTGAAATGTAATAGTAGCAAGCGTTCGGTTTCTGCGGGCGATCTTTATACGCTCTTTGGCTTCGATAGCTTCATGCAGCCCGTCGGAATAACGTCGACCGTAGAGGATTCGTCCAGTAAACTCATCTACGATCTGGACCTGACCGTCTTGTACGACATAGTCCACATCTTTTACGAAAAGGTGTTGTGCCCTAACCGCCTGGGTAAAGTAGTGGACGTATTCGAAGTTACTCTCCTCAAAGAGGCTGCCATTGATTAGGCCCCGCTTATTCAGGAGCTCCTCGATATGGTTCATGCCTTCCGCTGTGAACATGACTCTGCGAGCTTTTTCGTCGATACGGAAGTCGCCTTCGGAGATTTCGCCGCGGCTTTCATCCGGGTACTCGCCTGTCTCGGGATTCTTCTTGACTTCGACCAAAGAGGTTGCCAGGCGATTGACCTCGTTGACTTTGTAGGTGTCATCATCCGCAGGGCCGGAAATAATGAGCGGTGTTCGTGCCTCATCGATCAAAATTGAGTCTATTTCATCGATAATGCAGTATGCGTGACCACGCTGTACTTTCTCGTTGGGTGACCAGGTCATGTTATCGCGCAAATAATCGAATCCAAATTCGTTGTTGGTGCCATAAGTTATGTCGCTCGCATAGGCAAGGCGACGCACATTGTTATCCATGTTGGAAAGGATGCAACCAACACTCAAGCCAAGGAATTTATACACCTGGCCCATCCACTGGCTGTCGCGCTCTGCAAGGTAGTCGTTGACTGTCACAATGTGTACGCCCTGACCAGTGAGTGCATTCAAATAGGCTGCACCGACGGAAGACAGTGTTTTGCCTTCGCCAGTCTTCATTTCTACGATTTTGCCCTGGTGGAGTACGATGCTCCCCAAAATCTGTACATCGAACGGTCGCTCCCCAAGCACGCGTCGGGCAGCCTCTCGGGCAAGCGCAAGCGCCTCCGGGGCCAAGTCATCCAGGGTGGTTCCGTCCTTGAGCCGGGATCTAAACTCGGCAGTTATCTTAGGAAAGTCATCGTCCTTGAGCGCCAATGCCCAGGGCTCTTTTTCGTTCACCTTATGAAGAAGGGGCAAAAGCGCCCTAATGTCTCGTTCTTTTTTGGAACCGATAAAAGCGGTTAAGATATTTGAAGCCATATGACGAAAGGATACTTCTTGCGAGCTTGAGGGTCAAGGAATCTCCCAACAAACTCAAGATTAGGACGATTCCATCTTTCTCTATGTGATGTTTCACTGGTATAATTTTTGTACGGACTATGGAAAGACTTATCAGGAACGAAGAAGCACAAAGACTCGATACAGTGACGAAGACTACACTAGGGATAGACGATCAGATTCTCATGGAAAAGGCCTCCATTCGGCTATGGGATGCACTCAAAACGGTTATGCAGCGCGTGGTAAAGGCAAAAAGTGGTCTCCTTACCATTGAGGATCTGCACGTTGTGGCCCTTTGCGGCAAGGGAAACAATGGCGGAGACGCGCTCGCAATTTTGCGTCACGCGTGGTCATTTGGCATACACAACCTCGATGCTTACGTTTCAAAGGGGCCCCTAAGTGCAGCCTGCACAAAACAGCGCGACATAGTTTCTCAGACCGGCGTTAGGATTCATGACTGGGGCGATTGGCGGCAGCCGTCAGAGCTGCATACGGGGATAATAGAATGTGGGGAAGCAACTCAGAGCGCGGACATTATTCTAGACGGTGTGCTCGGTTCCGGTATCAAAGGAGAGCCGCGCGAAGAAGCTGCAAGCATGATTGTCACGATAAATAAACTGCGAAAGCTTGCACAACGTCCCGTAATTATTTCGGTCGATTTGCCCTCTGGACTCTGGGGCGGTTACAAAAAAGGAGAATTGTGCGTTCAGGCGGATATCACCCTCTCTTTGAGCCCTACCAAAGTCGAGTACTTTGTTCCTGATGCTCGTGAAGCCTGTGGCTCAATTATCAAGATCGACGACGTTTTCCCAAAAAACCTCATCAAAAAGACTCTGATTGAGGAGAAGGCTTCCGTGGTACGACTCGAAGCGAGTGATCTTGCTAAACTGAACCCTTCAATCTCGCGGTCTGCATACAAGATAAGCCGCGGTAGGCTCGCGATTCTTGCAGGATCCAAGGGTAGACTTGGCGCCGCAATCGAATGTGCAAGGGCAGCCCTCGTTTCTGGCGCAGGATACGTCACTCTCTTTGTGGAGGATGATCTTTATAACGTCATTGCCACAGCTCTCCCTTCGGTGATCGTTCGACCAGAAGAAGACTTTTTTTCGGAAGTGTCAAAAAGCAGTCATCTGCCTTACGATACCATCCTTGCCGGGCCAGGTTGGGGGTTGTCGCAACGCCGAAAGGACCAGCTAGAGGGCATTCTTTACGCGGAAGTTCCTCTTGTGCTGGACGCGGATGCGCTAAGACTTATATACGGCATGGAAAAAGTTGCTTTTCAAAGAAAATATCCACTTGTACTAACGCCGCATCCCGGAGAGTACAAAGCCTTATGCGGAGAAGATGGTCACACTGGAGATTTCGATACTTTTTTGGCAGGCGTATCCAGGGTGGTGAATCGGTACAATGCTCAGCTTGTCTACAAGAGTCATGTAACATGGATTACCTCCCCTAAGGAGAGGATAGCGATTTGGGATGGTAGAAACCCTGCCCTGGGGGTAGAAGGCTCTGGCGACGTCCTTTCTGGACTGCTGGCCGGCATTTTGGCTGTGTATGAGGCAAAAAACCATGAGAATTATGATGACATTGCTCTCACACAGGACGATATCGCTTTTGAGGCTTCGTGCGCTGCAGTCGTGGCCCATGGGGTAGCGGGTTCTAATCTTGCCAGTCGCTTAGGATGGTTTGCTGCGTCGGATCTCGTTCCGGAATGCGGGAAGATCCTGGGAAGAGCAGACAATGTGGACAATCGGAGGAGAAATGGCTGAAGCAACGGCGCGATCGATTGCAGGAATAGTGTACAAAAACGGCAAGTTTCTTGTAGCCAAGAGAAAAGCTGGTGGTGCAATTGGGTTGCGCTGGGAATTTCCGGGCGGCAAGGTAGAGTTGGGCGAAACCGATGCACAAGCTTTACGGCGGGAATTCATGGAGGAACTGGGAATAGAAATCGAGCCACTGCGCCTTATTGCCACAAGTCGCTTTTTTTCGAATTCGGGGGAACGCGTACTTGCCGCTTGGGAGCTTTCTATCCCCGAAGACTGCATGTTTGAGCTGCGTGAACATACCGAGCTGGGATGGGTAGATGCACCGGACATCCATGGCATAGACCTGGTAGAAAGCGATAAAGCGCTTGTACCTCAGATTCTGCGCCATTTCGGCATAGATGCATAATCAAACTGCAATTTAAGCTTTTTCTTCGTTCAAAGCTGCCTCCTCAAACGGAACCGCAGCAAGAGTCGCGGAGTCGTCGTCGGCACTATTGATAATAATCTCCACCTTTCCACGTAAGGTCTCCAAATCCTTTTTGAGACCTTTCGAGAGCTTCATTCCCTCTTCAAAGACGGACATAGCATCCTCGATAGGCAAGTCTGGTTCCTTTATCTTCTCGGCCAGGAACTCAAGGCGTTCCAGGCGTTTTTCGAAATTCTTCATTTTCTAATCTCCTTCACGTTTGCAGTCGCACTTCCTTTTGCAAACGTTATGTCAATGAGATCGCCCTTGCCAAGTTGAGAAGCAGAACGAACCACCTGGTCGGCTGAAAGCTCTTGGGTGTTCTCACTTAAGCCTATGCTGTGCCGCACAATTGAAAAACCGCGGCGCAAGATAGCTTGCGGGCTTGCCGTCTCCAGGATGCCGCTTGCAAGTTCAACTCTTCTGCCAAGTTCCGTTAGGGTTTTATTCATTACATTAACAAGAGTTTCGTTAGCTTCGTCTACGCGGGTGACAAGTGGGAGCGACAAAAGATCAAACCGTGACCTTACCAATTCTGGAGAAAAAACCTCAAGCTCGGACTCAAGGGTGTCGAGTTTAGATTTTATTGCGCTCACAAGTGTGATCTGAAATTGTTGTATTTCCCGCAAAATAGAATCACTACTTTCAGCCACCATTTCAGCAGCGGCAGAGGGTGTTGGTGCCCGTAAATCGGCAGCATAGTCCGAAAGTGCCCAGTCTATTTCATGCCCAATGGCGCTGATAACGGGAATTCGCGAGGCCGCTATTGCTTTAACGACTGACACTTCTGAAAAAGGCAGTAAGTCTTCGAGCGATCCTCCGCCTCGACAAAGGATAATGACATCGATATCGCCATAGCGGTTGGCCTGTTCTATGCGCCTTTCTATGGTTGGAGCTGCCTCGGAACCTTGTACGGGAGTGGGGAAAATGACCACATCAATGCAGGCGTTTCGGCGTTGCAATACTGTGAGTATGTCATGGACCGCGGCGCCAGTAGGGCTCGTTATGATCGCAACCCGCTCGGGAAATCGTGGCAGGGGCTTTTTCCTGCTTTGGTCAAAATAACCTTGCGCAGCGAGAATTCGTTTTCTTTCTTCCAGCATGGCCAGAATGTCACCTGTGCCTGCTTTGCGGAGGGATTGCACTACAAGTTGATATTGTCCCCGCTGTGCGTAAACAGATATCGCCCCGCGTGCACGAACTCGCAGGCCATCCGAGGGCGAAAAGCTCAAGCCCGTCATCCTCGACTTAAACATTACTGCCTGTATAAGCGCATTTTCGTCTTTAAGAGAAAAGTACAAATGCCCCGAACTTGCAAGCTTCGCGTTAGAGATTTCGCCCTCCACTGTAACGTCCGGGAAATTGGCTTCAAGGTTCCCTTTGATAAGTGAGGTCAATTCTGTTACGGTCAAAAAGGCAGCGCTTTCATGCGTACCGTCTTGGCCAAGTTGGAATCCCATATCGTGGACTATAACATCGGCGTCTCAATTTTCCTACGGGTTCTTGCTACGTGGCCTGACATTTTTTAACATTTGTTGTAAAATGGTACTATGAATCCTCATGAACTGCCTGTTTATCAGCAAAAAGACAAAATTCTGGAAGCGCTTGCTTCCAATCAAGTGGTTGTGGTTGAGAGTCCAACGGGTTCCGGCAAAACAACACAATTGCCGATCATTCTGCATGAAGCCGGTTACGACAAGAATGGAATTTTGGGCGTAACCCAACCGCGACGTATCGCGGCCTTATCGGTCAGCGATTATATAGCCCAGCAGCTTGGGACTAAGATACCGGGGCTGGTTGGGTACAAAATGCGCTTTGAAGACCAGACGAACGAAGAGACTCGGATTAAGATAATGACCGACGGAATCCTGTTGCAAGAGATGAAACTCGACCCTTATCTTTCAAGGTACGGTGTCATAATCGTCGACGAAGCGCACGAACGAAGTCTTAATATCGACTTTATCCTAGGTCTTCTCAAAAAAGTCATTGAGGTGAGACCAGAATTCAAGGTGATTATTTCTTCGGCGACCATCAATGCAGAGGTGTTTTCGGAATACTTTGGTGAATGTCCTATAGTCAAAATAGAAACCCAAGCGTTTCCAGTCACTGTGATCTATGATCCTATCGTCGAAGTAGGGCAAACCACGAATGGCACTGGCAGCAATTCTGCGGATGGATCTGTAAATAATCAAGCAAGTCATGCTGACAAAGTGATGTCAGGGGACAGTATTGGGCGCTTGCGCTACAGCGATGAAGCGCTTTACGAAAAAATTATCTCCGTCATAGGTCGCGTGCTTGCTAGTCGCCGCCAAGGGGAGTCGGGCGACATTCTCGTTTTTCTACCAGGAGAAAAAACTATAAAAGAATGTTGGCAGCGCCTTGCCGATTCAAATTTCTATGATCAGCTGCAAGTGATTCCGCTTTACGCGCGGCTTGGAAAGGACGAACAGGAAAAGATCTTCTATCCAGCGCCTCCCGGCAAAACAAAAGTCGTTATTGCAACAAATATTGCAGAAACGAGCGTGACCATCGATGGTATTACAGTCGTTATCGATTCTGGGCTTGCCAAATTGAATTACTACAACCCCAAGACCTTTACGTCGAGCCTCATCGAGGTACCTATTTCCAAGGCGTCTTGCAACCAAAGGAAGGGCAGGGCAGGGCGCACGCGTCCTGGAGTCTGCTATAGGCTTTATCCAAGAAAGGAATTTGAAAGTCGACCGCTCTTTACCACAGAAGAAATCTATCGTACTGATCTTTCCGAAGTCGTACTGAGAATGGCTGAGTTGGGGATCACGGACTTTGAAGACTTCGACTTCATCTCCAAACCGCCCAAAGCTGGCATCATGGGCGCCATCGACGTGCTCAATCTCCTGGATGCCCTTACTCCAGAGAGAGACCTCTCCGAAATTGGCAAAATGATGTGCGAATTCCCGCTTCTTCCGAGGCTTTCGCGCATGATTGTAGAGGCCATAATGCGCTACCCGGATGTGATCCACGAAGTGCTCGTAGCTGCTGCATTTCTCTCCACAATGAGTCCGTATGTGCTTCCGCCCGGCTTGGAGATGGAAGCTCGTAAAGCACACCATGCGTTTCGGGATCCCTTGGGCGACTTTGTTTCCTACCTCCATATCTATGATCAATTTGTCGGAGCTCAAGATAAGAGAAGGTTCTGTGAAAAGAACTTTCTGGACGAGCGGACGCTTTATGAGATTGTGCGAATCAATGAGCAGTTAGAAGTCACTGTCTCCGAAATGGGCATCCCAATCGGCAAAGGTGGATCGCTCTACGATTATCTTTGCGCGATTTCGCGAGGCCTCATTCAGTTTGTCTGCGCGAGGCAGGAGCGGGGGCTTTACCGGTCGCTTACGGCGGAAAAAATCCAGATCCATCCTGGATCGGTGATGTTCCGCGAGAATCCGGACTTTATTGTCGCAGGTGAGATCGTAAGGACCACCAGAATGTATGCCATGTCTGTTTCGCCGTTACCAAGAGAGCTTCTAAAACGTATCTCACCTCTTGTCGCACAAGGTCTTCTCGGGTCTGGGGCCGGCCGACGTAAGGAAGAGAAAGCTGTTACGGTTAAGCCTTCGGGACGTACACGCGTCAAAGTGACGGAAATAGCAAACGAGCCCAGCGAAAGACTAATAAGCAAGGCATCAATGGACGAAAAAGCGCAGGGCCAACCCATCGATTTGACGAATACCATACAAATTGGCGGATTTACCTTCACGGTTACTGGGCGAGGCAAAAAGCGGCGAGTTCTTTTGGATTGGGAGAGCTTTAAGAAAGCACGTGCTAACCTTGAGACGGAGAGTTCTACACCATACAAGAGCCTGACTGCTACAGTTGTCTATCAAAACTATGAGCTTTTGGCAGGAGAAAAACTGTCAACGATCATTAGAATTGCCAAATGGCTTGAGCCTGAGCGCGATCTATCAAGGGATTGGCCCCGCGGGCAGAACTTTGAGGTGTTTAGTGCCCCTGCTGAAGAATCGAATTCCCCGTCCTCCCAGCCGCAGATTAACCTTGGCGTCCTAAACAGTTTAATAAATGAGTTGGAGCATGTTTTGCAAATTGCCGTTCCAAAGGAAAAGAGTAAGGACAAACAAAAATCCCGTCAACTCGGTTTTGTCACGCTTTACACCGATGGTAATGGAGTATTCTGGTTTCGAATATCTCGTGGCTTTCATACCGCTCTTAACGAAACCATCGCAAGTCTGGAGAGTCTTGCGGATGCTGCTGCTGACGGGTCCATTAGTAGGGAAAACCGGGAAAGAATTGGCCAACTATACAGAAAACTTGACTCCGTTTTCGAATAAAGTTCGAATAAGGTTCGAATACCGAATAGTTGTTAGCATATTTGATTCTTAAGGTCTCTATTGAGCGCATCAAAAGTGCTTAGAGCTTTTCGAAAAAGAGCTCCCACGCGGTTCTGGGCTCTTGTTCCGCGGTGTCCGTGCCCCTGGGCAGAGTCTCATGGGCACGGAGCCGGGCTTTATGTTCGAACTTGGTTTCCGGCCGCCAGGTAATTCCCGATGCAAAACCATTGTAGGCATTTTTTATCGACGGTGTCGCAGAAAGCAGTTCCAAGGTTGAACGGCCATATTCTTCAATGTCCGTCACAAAGTACAGATAGCCATCAGGTTTAAGCCTGGAAATCATCAAATCGAGGTGGTCTTTCTGCATGAGCCTGCGCTTGTGATGCCTTTTTTTGGGCCATGGGTCGGGATAAAAGATGTGAAAACCCGCCAGCGATTCTTGAGGGATCATTGTCTCTAGTACCTCTAAGGCATCATGTTGAAAAATCTTGAAGTTCGAAATTCCGTGCGCCTGCAACTCCAAGAGAAGCCTGCCGACACCGGGGGCATGGACTTCCGCTCCTAAATAGTTGAATTGGGGTCTGGAAAGTGCTATTTGCCAGCTTGCTTGCCCCATGCCGAAACCGATTTCCATTACAATGGGCCTTTCATTTGGAAAAATCGTCGACAGGTCCAGAGGTTCGCCTGTAAACGGCACAATGTAATCGTGGCCATAAAGTGCTATTGCCCGCTTTTGAGCCTGTGTCATCCTTCCTGAGCGGACGACATAGGTTTTTATTGGTCGTTTTCCGTCTGTAACGTTTCGCCCACAGTTGTTCTCGATACTGTTCTCACTGTCTTGACTGTTCTCACTGTCTTGCTTGGACATGGTACTGCGTGCCTCTTGTGTCATAGCTCGGTGCTGGACGCCGTTGTACCAAGACTGGCTGAGAAATTTCTCAGGAAAAGAACTAGTTTTTCAAAAGAGTCGAATTCTTGAGTTTGACGTTCTCTTAGATCACGAAGGGGGAACTTGCTTAAGTGCGGTTCAATCTCTTGGTATCCCTGCATATTTTGAAACAGAAGGGCAAAAGGAATGTTCTTTTTTTCGGCATAGGAGTATTGCTGAGGCAACTTTTTTGCTTCTGGAAATACTTCACAGGAAATTCCTTCCTGTCTTAACCTATGGGCTTCTTTGTGGAGCAAAGAAAGTGCCACGCTGCCGTCGTTTGTGATAAGGACAAGCGGTAGAGGCTGCGCTTGTTCCATTTTCCCGAGCGCTTCAAGTGCCGCCAATAGACGGTCAAGACCTATCGCGGCACCAACACCCGGTAGTTCCTTTGTAGTATAGAGACTTGCAAGCTCATTGTAGCGTCCGCCCGAGCAGACAGAGCCGATCTCTGGCATAGCGACTAAAGTGGTTTCAAAAACAATGCCCGTATAGTAGTCGAGTCCCCTTGTGATGGCTGGGTCGAGGTACACTAACGCACCCAAACCGCACGCGTTGACGATTGAAAAAACTTCTGAAAGTCTATTGGCGGCCGCTTGTGCGTCTGCATCGTCCTTTCCACAGAGCTCAAGCATCTTGGTAAGGGTCTTGGAAGAATCTTTTTCAGGAGTCACAAAGTCGATTATCCTCTCTGCCAACGGCCGGCCGACTTCCTGAGTGAGCAGCGCTTGTGTTTCATCCGGTCCTATTTTCTCTTGTTTGTCGATAATCCTTAAGACAGGCACCAACTTTTCCGAAATGCCCTGTGCCGCGAGAAAGCGGTTCATGAGGCCCCTGTGGTTTACACGGATGCGAACCGCGCCCACACCGAGCGTCTGCATTGCACTTGCGATCGTTAGAACGATATCTGCGTCGGCCGAAGCGCTGTCGGTCCCGACAATGTCGAAATCGCATTGCATAAACTCGCGATATCGTCCGCGCTGCGTGTTCTCGCCCCGCCAGACCTTGGCTATGTGGTAACGTCTGAAGGGTAGGTAAAGCTCGTTGTAGTGTTCCGCCATAAATCGGGCAAATGGTACGGTCAGGTCGAAACGTAAGGCCACATCACGATCTCCATTATCTTTGAAGCGGTAGACTTGTTTGTCTGTCTCACCGCCTCCTTTGCCTAAGAGAATCTCGGCATATTCGAGGGCCGGAGTATCGATTGGAACAAAACCGAAAGACCTGAAAGTAGCTTCCAGCTTGTCTATCAGCGCAGCTCGCGCCAGCTCAGTCGATGGCAAGTAGTCCCTAAAACCCTTGAGGACGCGGGGTTCGATCAACGTAGACATTTTTCCTCCAGAATAAGTTTCAGTATTATGAGGAGTCCGACCATTTATTGCAAGTCTTGCATAGGAATACGCTTTTATGCTATAAGATAAAGCCCTCTTTATCCAGTCCGACTTACTTTTTAAGTCATGACTGAATCAAACCCATCCGTATGGGTGGGCAAGCCCACAGGGAGGAATGAATGAGACAGTATGAACTAGTCACTATCCTGCCTTCGGAGGAACCGGAATTCCTTAAAGGCAAGGAATCAGTGGCCGCAGAACTTACACAGTTCGGTGCCACCGATGTCAAAGAAGAAGACATGGGGGATCGTCCCCTCATGTATCCAATCAAAAAACGCCAGCGCGGCCATTACGTGCTTTATAGAATCAGCTTGGAGCCACAGAGTGTCGCTCCGATGGAAAAGGCGTTCAAGATCAACCCGAACATTCTAAAATACTTGTTGGTCAAGCAAGAAGCCTGATCTAAGGAGGCCTTAGGTGCGCGACATCAATGTTGTCGTTTTGGTTGGCAGACTCACCCGAGATTCAGAGCTCAAATACACTAAGTCCGGTATGCCGATAGCGCGATTCTCCATTGCGGTCAATCGTTCGCGGAAACAGGATGATCAATGGGTAGATGAGACTAGCTTTTTTGAGGTTGATTATTGGGGCAAGGGTGCCGAAGCCATAAACAAATACCTAACCAAGGGACAACAGGTCGCCATTGAAGGCGAGCTCAGGCAGGATCGTTGGGATCAAGATGGTCAGTCACGGAGTAAGGTTGTGATCAATGCCACAAATGTGCGACTTTTGGGCAGCGCTTCTGGAGGGCAAGGAAATGGGAACTTTCAACGTAGTTCTCAATCTTCATACGAAGCTGCACCCGAGCCAAGATCGAATATGGATGGCAACAATGTTCCAACCTTTGATGACGACATCCCCTTCTAGTTGAGGTTTTCTGCAAGTTTTAAGGAGAATTGTTATGTCTGACACAAAAGAAGAAATGATGGATATGAGATCTGCCGGTCGAGTCGACGGCGATCCGAGCGATGCGCGTAGAGAGCAGGACGACCGTAGCGGTGGTTCACGCAAGGGCAAGACTTTCTTCAAGAAGAAGGTTTGTAAGTTCTGCACCCAGAAAGCAAAGATAGACTATAAGGATGCAGATACGCTGCGTAAGTACACTACAGAACGCGGAAAGATTCTTCCACGCAGAATTACTGGTACCTGTGCTAAACACCAGCGCGAACTGGCTGTTAACATTAAGCGGGCAAGGGCATTGGCGCTGTTGCCCTACGTTGTAAAGTGAACGATTGTCCTGAATTGAGACAACTGAGTCGAAACGGAGTCGAGTGGTGAGCAATCTGGCGCAAGAAAAACACGGTCAAAAAGAACTTGTGTTCGATATACTCTATGGGGTTTTGTCTGGGGTGCTCTATGCCACCTATGCTCTGGCTTTCCTGTTCTTAGCTCCGCTGCAGTACGCATATGCACATAAAGGCAAGAAGAGCGGGTTAGTCGCAAGCATCGCAAGCCTTGTAATTGTAGTTTTGGCCGCCTTGTTTGGATTGAACGATTTTTCTGCGCTTAATCCTGGTTTGCTTGCAGCGAGTGTTTTGCCTCTGGTGCTTCTCATGGTGGCGCTCTGGTTTATTAATAGTGGTCTTGGTAGACTTAGCGAAGGTCAGAAGCTGGTCGCCGCCTCTGCGGTACTTGCCGCGATTGCGTGGCCATTCCTGAACAAAATGCTTTTGAACCACGATGTTGTAACCGGCCTAGAGAGTATCGTTCAGGAGAGCTTGAACAGTGTAGCGGGCCAGCAAATCGATGCTAGTCTTGTTCATGCGACGCTCGATTTTGCGATGAGGGTAATAAAGTCTGCGTATGCGCCGATTCTTTTAGGCTTTTTGGCGCTTAACTGGTCTATTGGCAACGCGTTTGCCAGACTAAAGGCGATCAGATCGGCCAGTTTGGATCCGAACACGCTGCAGAGGCATGGAGCAATAAACGTCTACGTTCCTTTTTCTTTATTGTGGCCTACCTTGCTGACATGGACAGGGCTTTTTCTGATTGTCGCCCTCAAAAAAGATGGCCCGGTAGCCTCAATCGTGTGGAATATGGCACTTTTCTTGGCGGCTCTTTATGCCGTACAAGGCTTGGGAATTTTGGATTTCTTCTTACGGCGTTTGAGAAGCGGAGGACTAATTCGGCTCTTGCTGCCACTTCTTGTAGTATTCTGTTTCCTAAATCAGACCGTTGCCACAGTAGTTTTGATCGTTTTGCCCCTATTGGGCATTACCGAGGTATGGTTCCCATACCGTAACTTTAAAGGAGTAAGATTATGAAAGTCATCCTGAATCAAGACGTGCCAAGTCTCGGAGAAATTGGTGACGTCAAGGATGTTGCGCCTGGCTATGCGCGGAATTTTCTTTTGCCACGTGATCTGGCAGTAGTGTATAACGATAGAACTGTGCGCCTCTTTGAAAAGCGCAAGGCTGAGATTGAGGCTATTAAGGAACAAAAAAGAAAGGCTTCCATGTCTCTTAAGGAAAAACTTGAGGCAGAAGAGCTTTCGATTGTTATGCCGGCCGGTGCGAATGGCAAACTTTATGGAGCTGTTACCAATGCCAATATCGCTGACGAACTCCTTAAAAAAGGAATCGAAGTCGATCGAAAACGGATTGAAGTTCCTGGCAGGGCCATAAAGAGTACAGGCAACTACAAAGTCCTTGTCCGGCTTTATGAAAAGGATGAAGCTGTCATTAGAGTTGCCATAACCGGACAGGAAACCAAAGTTGCCAAAACAACGGAAGAACAAAACGAACCCAAAAAGCAGCGGGTTCGTAAAGCCAGAACTGAGTCAACTGAACCTGCAAGCGTAGAAGAGCAGGCCGCGGCTTTTGAGGCGGCGATTGAAGCCGGAAGAATCTGAGCGATATCGGTAGATCTGATTTCTAGGCATATCTAATTCTTATAGAGCGCTCTGGCTTCTGAAATTATTTTATATCTTGGAGGCTTTGGGCGCTATTTTTTCCTCTTTGCTAACCTTATAATCGCTTTTATGGTAGCATCATCTGTGGTGTCTTCGTTTAGGAATTGATTCATGGCTTCAAGCACGCTAAAAGACAAAGTCCCCCCTCATAACATGGAAGCTGAGCAGGCCTGCCTCGGTGCGCTCCTGCTTGATCCAGATTCGATTGGCCTTGTCTTGCGGTATATTAGGGCAGAAGATTTCTACCTTCCTGCCCATCAGGAAATCTTTACAGCGATTGTTTCTTTGCACGAAAAAGGTCTTAGGTCCGACCTTATCACAATGACCGAAGAAATGCGCGTCGCCGGGAACCTGGAAAAGTCCGGAGGCCCAAGCTATTTGGCCAACCTAACATCGGTTACTCCGTCGGCCGCGAACGTTGAGTATTACGCGCAGATCATTCAGGAAATGTCGATACGCCGTAAACTCATACAGCTTTCGGCTGAGGCTTCCTCCCTCGCGTATGAGGAATCAAAAGAAACAGGCCCAATCCTCGATGAAATTCAATCCAAGATTTTCGACATAACTCAAAACCGCCGCACCGCCACATATCACTCGCTCAAGGAGCTTATCCCCGAATCCATCTCTCTGATTGAAGAATTGAGCAGCAATCCGAACGCTTTTACCGGGATTCCGTCAGGCCTCACGGACCTCGACGCAATGACCTCTGGATTTCAGAATTCCGAGTTTATAGTCATTGGCGCAAGACCCTCGGTCGGCAAGACCGCGCTCGCGCTCACGATTGCCATGCATGCTGCGATCGATCTCAAGATTCCAACAGCGTTTTTCTCTTTGGAAATGTCCCAAATGGCGCTAATGAATCGCATTATGTCTGCCGAATCACACGTTCCAGGCGAGCGCATCAGAACGGGGCGGCTGCGAAGTACCGACCTTAGCGACCTCATGGACGCGGCAGGACGTATTTACGAGGCCCCTCTTTATATCGTAGACATGCCCAATATGAAGCTTCTTGACTTGCGGACTATGGCTAGACGCCTTGTTTTGGAGCAGTCGGTCAAGATTATTTTCATTGACTACATAACGCTCATCACGCACGAAAATTCGGATCTTCCCCGTTGGGAACAGATAGCGGATATTTCTAGGTCGCTAAAGGCGCTTGCCAGAGAGCTCAAAATCCCTATTGTAGCGCTGTCCCAATTGAAGCGCGAAGCGGAGGGAAAGCAGCCCAACCTTGCCGATGTCCGAGAAAGTGGCTCAATTGAACAAGATGCGGATCTCATCCTTTTCCTGCATCGGGACAGGGAGCTTAACAAAACCGCGGACCAAAGGTCGGATCAGATTGAAACAGAACTCATTGTAGCCAAGCAGCGTAATGGGCCCATCGGCAAAACTACCGTCTGGTTCAAGCCGTCTCTTGCCAAGTTTGTGAATATGGAGCGTCACGAGCGCTAGCGGACTCAGGAAATGCTACCAGACTGTTGAACGGGAGCTTTATCTTCTGAAAAAGAAAAGCACATCACTCATTGTAGCCACGATAATCAAAGCCAGCACTATGATTGACCCTGCGGATTGATACCGATACAGGGTTCTCACTTTAAGCGGCTTGCGATTAACAATTTCTACAAGACATAGAACTATCTGCCCACCGTCGAGCGCTGGAATCGGCAAAAGGTTCATAAAACCCAAACTGACGGAAATAAGCGCCAAGAAACTCAAGACTGGCAGAATACCTGCTATTCCTGATTGCTTAAAACTTTCGGAAGCGCTCGCACCCACCATATAAGTAATCCTTGCTGGACCAGAGACAGCAGAAAAAACGTCAATACCACTGAACAAAAGCCCAATACTCTTGATGCTTACTACAAATGTTTCCCATGTCGTATTGGCTCCCATCAAAATAGCATCTGCCAAGGACGACGCCTTCGTTGTCTTGGTGATAGTCTTAAAAACAATACCAAGGTTCGACTCGGCTGTCTTTGGGTCTCTGTCTGTATAGGTGAGTACAAGCGTCTTTTCTATTCTTTCAGTTCCCCGCTGAATAGTAAGATTGATGCGCTCCGGTTGGTTTTCCAAGTACTTTGCAAGGTCAATGCTGTGATTTACAGGCTTACCATCCACTTCGAGTATTACATCTCCGCTTTCCAAACCTGCAATTGCCGCGGCACTACCTTTTTCTACAGTTTCGACTACGGGATCCACCCAGCCATAAATTCCTATCAGACCCTGACCTGTGGCTTTATCAAGTCGAGGAGTGATGGTGACTTCAACTGGAGTTCCGTCACGTAAGACTGTCATATGCAAGGTCTTTCCGCCATTCATCGCTATGATTCTCTGCAGATCGGAATAGTCCTTGATTTCCACATCATCGATTTTGGTGATTATGTCGCCTGTTCGAAGCCCAGCGATGTCTGCAGGATTCTGGACGTTTTGTTCTGTGTTGCCACCAATAGTACCGCCGTATTCGCTTGCGAGGATGATTTTGTTGGATATAGTCTGGACTTGCGTACCCACGAGGGCGACAATTGTGGAAAGTATAATAGCGAACACAAAGTTCATAATCGGTCCCGCAGCAAGAATGCCAATCCTTCTGGTAGGGGATGCGGAATAGAAAGAACCTTCTTCCTTTGGAAGCGTGGGCAGGTTTTGTTCCAGGGCGGTTTTAAAGGCATCTTCCCCTTTCATCTTGCAGTACCCACCCAATGGAAAAGCCGACAACTTCCATTCTGTCCTGCCTCGTTTTGCAGAGAGTAGTGTAGGCCCCCAACCCAATGAAAAAGCCTCGACTTCTACACCGTGTGCCCGGGCGGCCAGAAAGTGGCCAAATTCATGAATAACAACGATAATGGATAAGCCTATCAGACCCAAGATAACATTCAACATGAGACTTTCCTTACATAGTCTTCAGCATAGTGCCGTGCACGTGCATCTATCTCAAATATACTGTCGATGTCAGCAGTCTCCAAACACCAGTTTTCCGATAGGGTATTCTCAACTACCTCAGGAATCTGTGTAAAAAGAATGCGGTGTTCCACAAAAGCCGAAACTGCCACTTCGTTGGCTGCGTTGTAGGCGTTGGTGACCACTTCACCCAGCCTTACAGCTTCTCTTGCCAGCCTTAACATGGGGAATCGCTCGGTGTCGGGGTCTTCAAAATGCAGAATCCTACCAGCCAGATCCAGCCGTCCGTATAAGGCCGGCTCTTCGTTTGGCCAATTGAGGGCGATATTGATAGGCAACTTCATGTCCGGTTCTGACATGTAGGCATAAAGTGCTGAATCCTTCGTCCTTACAAGGGCGTGGACAATGCTTTCCGGGTGAATAAGGATACTTATACGATCTTCCGGCATTGAGAATAACCGCACAGCTTCTATAAGTTCCAGGCCTTTGTTGGCTAGCGTTGCAGAGTCGATACTGATCTTTTTCCCCATTTTCCAGACTGGATGACGAACAGCATCTTCGGGCGAAATTGCCTTTAGCTGTTCGAGGGACATAGTTCTGAACGGCCCACCCGAGGCAGTCAGTGTAAGCTCGGTGATAGACTGCATGCCAATTCGCGAAGTGAGTTGAAAAAGCGCAGCGTGTTCTGAATCTACAGGGATGATAGAAAGCCCTTTTGCGTCAGCCAATCGCTTTATTTGGCTAAACCCCATGACCACGGACTCTTTATTTGCGAGCGCAAGGTTACAACCGTGTTCAAGTGCAAGAATCGACGCAAGAAAACCTCCGGCGCTTGCAATGCCATTGACCACCAAATCGGCTTTTTGAGAATCAAGAAGTTTTCTGATGGCATCGGGCCCAAAAAACCAACCTGTTCCCAGATTCGAGCCAGGAGATGTGCTGCCTGTCCCTGAAAGACCAACGCAGGCCAGACCCGCTTTGGGGTATCGCTTTGCAAGTTCCTCAAGCGCCTGGACATTGGAGTATGCCGATAGCCCGACGATCTCGAAGGTGCCTGGTCGTAGACGATTTGCCTCATCGATGCAGGCGAGAGTTTGTTTACCGATTGATCCCGTTGCCCCCAGGACAACGATTCTCTTTGTGTGGTCCATTTGCGTAATAGCACTCAAGGAGCAGGGAAAAAACCCGCTATCAGCGAAGCAAAGACAAAGATTGGCGAAGAAAAAAGCAAGCTGTCGAATGAATCAAGTATACCACCTCTTCCTGGCACAATCGTACTTGAGTCTTTTACGCCTGCAGATCTTTTTAGAGCGCTTTCCACAAGATCTCCTACAATTACAAAAATCGACATGCTTAATCCCAGCAAAAGCGCTCTCCATATTGAGCCGAAATTTGCCTCGGGAAAAAGGAAGAAAGCCAAGACACTTCCTATGAGCGAACCCAGAACTCCGCCTACAAAACCCTCAAGACTCTTGTTGGGACTGACTGCCGTGATATTTCTATGCTTACCAAGTATGTTACCTAGAAGCCAGGCAAGACTGTCATTCCCAAAGGTCAGGAGTGCAAACGTAAAAACTGGAGCCTTAA